>CAXXGE010000027.1:0-94780 GCA_963677915.2 Vallitaleaceae bacterium
CCAGAACATTGGCAACATTCGGCGACAGAATCCCGGAAGCGTCGGTCCAAGGTGTATGTTCTTAACACCCAGGGATAAAAGAGCCAACAGTACAATAACCGCCTTCTGCTCGTACCATGCGATGTTGTAGGCGATCGGCAGATCATTGATGTCATTCAGCTCGAATATCTCTTTCAGCTTCAACGCTACGACAGCAAGCGAATAGGAGTCATTGCACTGGCCTGCATCAAGGACGCGTGGTATGCCACCGATATCACCCAGCGGCAGTTTGTTGTAGCGGTATTTCGCGCAGCCGGCAGTCAGTATCACTGTATCTTCCGGCAATGCTTTCGCGAACTCCGTGTAATACTCACGGCTCTTCATGCGTCCATCACAGCCAGCCATAACGAAGAACTTCTTGATAGCACCCGATTTGACTGCATCTACCACTTTGTCTGCAAGGGCGAAAACCTGCGCATGTGCAAAGCCGCCGACGATTTCCCCTGTTTCGATTTCAGTTGGTGCCGGAAGTTTCTTGGCCATAGCGATGATTTCCGAGAAATCCTTCACGCCTCTTTCGTTCGCAACGATGTGTTTCGAACCCGGATAACCCGCGGAGCCTGTCGTGAAAATCCGTTTTTCAGATCCGTCCTTTGGCGGAACAATGCAGTTCGTTGTAAACAGAATAGGTCCGTTGAATGTGGCGAATTCCTCTTTTTGTTTCCACCAGGAGTTGCCATAGTTTCCAACAAGGTTATCATATTTCTTTAATTTCGGGTAATAGTTTGCTGGCAGCATCTCACTATGGGTATAAACATCTACGCCTGTACCTTTGGTCTGCTCCAGAAGCATTTCCAGATCATTTAAATCATGGCCTGACACAAGAATGGCTGGATTGTTCCTGACACCGATATTGACTTTGGATATTTCAGGATTGCCGAATTTTCCGGTATTGGCCTCATCCAGCAGTGCCATTGCTTTCACGCCGTATTCACCAGTCTTAATAGTCAGTGCAACCAGTTCATCTGCGGTCTTGGTATCGTCGAGCAGCGCCTGCAGCGCTTCATACATGAAATCGTAAATGGCATAATCCTCTTTGCACAGATTCAACGCATGGTGTGTATAGGCTGCCATACCTTTGAGTCCGTAGGTGATCAGTTCGCGCAATGAGCGTACATCCTCGTTTTCCGTAGCCAATACACCAACCTTGGCAGCCTTGGCGGCCATCTCAGCATCTGAACCCACCTGGAAAGTTTGCCGCATCATGCATGGGTGTTGGAATCCCTACTGCCAGCTCATCACGAATCCCTATGTTTTTCTTGATCTGCACCTTGATGGCTTCAGGATCAAAGTTCGCATTGGTGATTGTTTTGAACAAGCTGTCTAGGACGGTTTCGTTCACTTTACCAAGTTCAGATGGACTTAATCCGCTCTTTTGAACGACCTCGGCAATACCTTTTACGGTGTAGATAAGAAGGTCCTGAAGATTGGCTGTTTGTTCATCTTTTCCACAGACCCCTTTAATGGTGCAGCCTGTGTTCTTTGCAGTTTCCTGACACTGATAACAAAACATACTCATAGTTCTCCTCCTTGCTTTTACAAATCCGACGGTTGATTATATTATAATCCAGTATGAGTATTTTGTAAATTTATCGATACCAGTAGGTAGCGTTAGTTTAGTGTAGGAAAAAGAAGATCAGAGAAGTCCTTCTTAAGATACGAGAAATATCGTCGGTTTTAGTTTATCACATTTATGTGTCATATGTTAGGTGTTCTATCTCAGACTGTCGTTTGTCCTTGACAACGAGCCTCCAGGAGCACGATGTCTGCCCATCGCGGCATCACAATAAAGGGAGCTGTGCTGCCTTGCTTTAGGCTATCATGCTCCCCCTCATTGTAAAGGATTCGCTTCGCCAAACTCTTATCAGATGATTCCCCGAAGTTGCTTGGACCATTTATACAGAAGGGTTCGTTTCCCTACACTCATGGCTGCAGTCTGCTTGTCCCATACATCCGTAAATCGCCCTCTTTTTCTCTTGATTTCATTATCGACCTTGTTCCGTATTTCCTCCCGTATTACCCGTTTTTCCTCTTTGGCCTTGTACTTGATCAAGTCAATGACTTTCCCGCCATTCGCTTTATAAACGCGTAATCTGGCCATTTTGTCGGCGCCTGTTTTCGACCATCCCAACGGACGGCTGCTCAGTCTCGACGAGAAGATATGGCTGACTTGTCCCTCGGCGCTGCTTCCCATCCTGGCATCCTCGTCTTGGTTCTTGATGATAATGGCTTCCCAATGGTTCAGGATATACCCTTGCGCCATGCGCACCGCCATCTTCTTGCTTTCTTCCTCAGCTTGATCTATGGCAATATCAAAGATCCTTCTTATCTCATCTTTATCTTCAAAACTGATGGCATCGTAGATCCGGTCCCTTGCATCACAGACGGAATCACCCAGATGGCTGGTTCCCTTCTTGATATATTTGTTCAGATGGAAGGCATCCAACACAAACCGGCATTTGCTTCCCAATACGTGCCTTCCGCTTTTGATCCATCCGGCGCCGTCTCCCAGTATGTAGATCTTTTCCAAGTAGTCCATGTCGTAACAGGCTTCGATATATTCATTCACTTCTTCCCACAGCTCTTCCCCTTTGCCATAGACGCCCCCAAAGTGGTATTTCCCCACAAGCCGATTCCTCTTGCTCTTCGGTCCTTCCTTTTCCATCCCCTCGAACAGAACAGCCAGTTTCGGCTCAAGGTTATTGCTTTTATAACCCTTCTCGCCGGTTTTCAGGTCTCCCTTGCTTTTGTTGAACTGCAACGACACATGGTCCTCATCCGCAGTTATGTAGAGCACCCGTTGTTTCTTTTTCTGCTCAACCTCCGGTATTCTCCAGGGTATCTCAAGCCGGTGCACCTCTTTCATCACCGTCTGTTTGCTGATGAACTCTTCCGTATGGGTTGCATTCTCTCCACTGATCCGGTAGCTGCTGTCACTGGCATGCTCCAATGCTTTGATGGTCACATCCTCACTTTTCCTCATGTTCGGCGTGATACCCATGGCACGGTCCGCCAGATGGACATACTCGCCCGTCTCTCGCTCCCTGAAGTAAGTTCGCGTATAGCTCACTTCGCCGCAGCTTGTCAGTATCGTATTCTTTTCTTCCTTCTTTTCGACGTAATACGCTTTCTTCCGTTCCTGGCTCTTTCGGTAGATTTCATTCATATCTTCCAGCATTTCCTGAATCATGTCCCTGATCAGCTTGTGAGCTGATTTCTCAAGGTCCATAACCAGTTCCCCTAGATTCTTCGACTCATCGCTGATGAAGTTGTTCATGACTTTTTCCATTACCTTGGTTTCATTTTCCGCAAAATGTAGTATACTGTTATACATAAAGAAAGCGCCTCCTATGATGTTTTGTTTTGGTCGACATTATCATATCATAAAAGGCACTTTCTTTTTTTATTCATTTTTCTTTTTCCGATACTATCATTACGCTAACATACCAGTAAAAAAAAGGATATGCAACCTTTCGGTGCATATCCCTTAATGTTTTCTTATTGTGTCAACCGATATTAATCGACGTCGACAACGACTTTGCTCTTGTATGTGCCACAAGCTCTGCAAGCTCTATGAGGCATCATTTGCTCGCCGCATTTTGGACAAACAGACAGGTTTGGAGCTGTCAGTTTCCAGTTCGCTTTACGGCTGTTTCTTCTTGCTTTGGATGTTTTTCTTTTAGGTACTGCCATGTCGGATACACCTCCTAACGATCTTTAAACAGTTCTTTCAATCCCGCAAATCGCAAATCCACCTGTTCAGTCATGCAATCACATGTCTTCTCGTTCAGATTCGCTCCGCATTCCGGGCAGATGCCCTTGCAGTCATCTTTACAGACGACCTTCATCGGGAAATTCAAGTATAACTCATCATAAACTAGCTTTTCCAAATCCATAAGGTAGCCGGTCAGATATTCATGGGCTTCTTCACTGTCGCCATCTTCGACTTGAAGCTTTAAATCTTTAGAAAAACCAGCTTGAATTGGGTAATCGACAGGTACTGTGCACCTGCTGCAGGGAATGACCACTTCCGCATCCATCTCGCCCTCCAAAACAAATGCCTTGTCATCAACCTTCTTGATTGTGCCTTGCACGTGAATCGGCTTGCTGAGTGGATAGCTGACGTCATCGATTACAATTTCATCTGCAGGAAACGTGTGATTCAAGACAGCCACATCGGAATTACCTGAAAATATCTCAGTCAAATGGATCTTCATGTAAACCTCCCAACTGTTCTTTCACAAAATAACCACAAGTAATTATACATAGGCCACCTGCCTTTGTCAACAGTTTTGTTGACTGGCAGATGGCCGAAAATCCAGATATTACTGATGATTAGCCAAGAACCTTGACAGTTTCCCTTGCTATCATAAGCTCTTCATTGGTAGGGATGACAAGGGAGCGGCAAGTTGCACCTTCAGCCGAGAAATCGCGCTCTGTGCTTCTGCAGTTGTTGAGCTCTTCATCGACTTTGACACCGAGGTATCCAAGGTAGTCGCAGATCTCTTTCCTTACATCCTTGTTGTTCTCACCAAGACCGGCTGTGAATACAACCGCATCAAGTCCGTTCATAGCTGCAGCATATGAACCGATGTACTTAGCAACTCTGTATTGGAATACATCCATGGACATGATTGCGTGTTTGTCACCGGCTTCGCATGCATCCTCAAGTTCCCTGAAGTCGCTGGAAATCTCGGATACGCCAAGGATACCGGATTTCTTGTTAAGAACATCAATTACTTCGTCAAGAGTCAGCTTTTCCTTTTCCGCGATGAATTGGACGATTGCAGGATCGATATCCCCGGAACGTGTACCCATGATAAGTCCTTCAAGCGGTGTCATACCCATAGACGTATCGACGGATTTGCCGCCATTAACAGCACATACGCTGGCACCGTTTCCAAGGTGGCAAACGACAATCTTCATGTCTTCAACGTTCTTGCCGAGGAATTCAGCCGTCCTGTATGCAACATATTTGTGGGAAGTACCGTGGAAACCGTATCTTCTTACTTTATATTTTCTGTAGTAGTCATATGGCAGACCGTACATGTATGCTTTCTTAGGCATAGTCTGGTGGAAAGCAGTGTCGAACACACCAACCATTGGTACGTCCGGCATAAGGTTTTTGCAGGCCTCGATGCCGATCAGGTTGGCTGGATTGTGAAGCGGCGCAAGGTCGCTGCAGCCTTTGACAGCCCAGATAACTTCGTCGTTAATCTTGACAGAGCCCGAGAAAGCTTCTCCACCGTGAACGATTCTGTGTCCGACCGCGTTGATCTCATCCATAGACTTGATAACGCCATGGTCTTCATCCATCAGTGCCTTGATGACATAACGCATTGCCACGTCATGGTTAGGCATGTTTACCTTTGTGATGATTTTCTCGCCATTCGGCAGCTGATGCTTGATCTGTGATCCGTCGATCGAGATACGTTCGCATATACCTTGGGCGATGACACCTTCATTTTCCATATTTATCAATTGGTATTTAAGGGAAGAACTACCGCAGTTGATAACCAGTACATTCATTATCAAATATCTCCTTTTATTTAAATTATGATTGGGCCTGAACCGCTGTAATCGCAGCAACACCTACGATATCTTCAGCAGTACAACCTCTAGAAAGGTCGTTGACAGGTTTGGCAATACCTTGGGTTACCGGTCCGTACGCTTCAGCTTTAGCAAGTCTTTGAGTCAGTTTGTAGCCGATGTTGCCGGCATCAAGGTCAGGGAAAATCAGAACGTTGGCTTTTCCGGCGATATCGCTGCCTGGAGCTTTCGAGGAACCGACGCTTGGAACAATCGCTGCATCGAGCTGGAACTCGCCGTCGATTTTATATTGAGGATACAGTTCCTGTGCAATCTTCGTCGCTTCGACCACCTTATCCACGTCAGGATGGGTTGCGCTGCCTTTTGTTGAGTGTGAAAGCATACCGACAATAGGCTCAGCATCGACGAGCTGCTTGAAGGAAGCTGCTGAACTGCCGGCAATTGAAGCCAGCTCTTCTGCGTTCGGATTCTGAACAAGTCCAGCATCCGAGAAAATGAATGTACCATTGGCACCCAGGTCACAGTCAGGTACAACCATTACAAAGAAGGAAGATACCAGTTTTGTGTTAGGTGCTGTCTTCAGGATTTGGAGTGATGGTCTAAGCACGTTCGCAGTGGAATTGACAGCGCCTGCTACCATACCGTCTGCATCACCCATTTTGACCATCATGACACCAAGGTAAAGTGCATCACTTGTTAGCAGCTCTTTGGCCTTCTCCGCTGTCATGCCCTTCTTCTCACGCAATTCAACAAGCTTGGCTACATAGCTGTCCATTTTGTCGAAATCAGCCGGATCAACGATTGTTGCTTCGCTGATATTAAGGCTGCCAGCCTTCTCCATGATTTCACTCTTGCTTCCTACGAGAACAACATCAGCAATCTTCTCCTCCAGAATCTGCTGTGTCGCCTCCAATGTCCTGAGTTCCAGAGACTCAGGGAGCACAATCGTCTTCTTGTCCGACCGTGCACGGTCTTTGATAGTTTCAATAAAACTCACAGTATTGCTCCTTTCCTGCCACCCAATTTTCATATATAATAATCATAGTTATCACCATTATAGAACAATTGTTTTTTGTATACAAGAATATTTTTGTATTTTAAAAAAACCTGCACACCTTTTTATCAAAAGTTTATCATAATATTATATTTTTTAAGCTGAAAGAGGTTTTTTAATGAACGCCATCGGTATTGTTTCCGAGTACAATCCAATACATAACGGTCATGCCTATCATATGAACCGCAGCCGGGAATTAAGCGGCAACAAGGCGATTGTGCTTGTCATGAGCGGCAATTTCGTGCAGCGTGGCGAAGCCGCTATACTGCCGAAATCCACAAGAACCAGCATGGCGCTCGCAGCAGGAGCCGATCTTGTCATCGAGCTGCCCACTGTCTTTGCCGCAAGCAGTGCGGAAAGCTTCGCTTCAATGGCTGTGCGCCTTCTATCTGCTACGAAAGTGGTTGATGAACTGTCTTTCGGCAGTGAATCCGGCGATCTCGATGCATTGAAACAGATTGCTTCCTATCTTGTCGAAGAACCTGCGGCCTATCGTGATCATCTGCACGAACAGCTTTCCAAGGGGCTGTCATTTCCCAAAGCCAGGGCTATAGCCATTCAGTTGGAAGCTTCCCTTAGCCCCTCTGCCCTTGACCTTATCGAATCACCCAACAACATTCTCGGCATCGAATACCTGAAGGCCATTGAAAGATACAAGCTTGAACTCAAGCCAATGACCGTTAAGCGGATCGGTGCAGGATACCATGACACCACTCACGCTGAAGCCTACCCTTCAGCTACAGCCATCCGGGGCTATCTGAAGGCAGGTGGCGACCTCTCCGGTTTCTTGGGAAAGATTCCCCAGGCTTCATTTGAAATCATGCAGAACGCGATTGCCGATGGTACCGGTCCTGTCTACGCTGACGATTATTTCCCCTATATCAAATACAGGCTCCTCACTGCAGACCTAGAGGAACTGGCTTTGATTATGGATATCGGTGAAGGAATGGAACACAGGCTGATCCGCTGCGCCGGTGAGTGTTCAACCTACGAAGAGCTTATCGATTGCATCTCCACCAAGAGGTACACGCGAACCAGAATTTCAAGGGCACTCACCCATGTACTGCTGAATATAAGAAAAGAGGATTTTACGCTTCTGAATGAGATGCCCTCTCCTTATATGAGGGTGCTGGGTTTTACAAACAGAGGCCGAAGGCTGCTTAAAGAGATCAAAAACCGCGAACCCGAGTGGCCTGTCATCATCAACGTGCGTGACAGTTACAACCGCCTCGATGAACAGCAGCGCAGATGCTTTGATATCGACCTTCGGGCGACCGCCCTTTACAACCAGATACTCCACGATAAATTCGGCGTCAAAATGCCAAACGATTTTCAAATGCCTGTTATTAGGTATTGACTTATGTTATAATACACCTGTAAATATAAATATTATAAGGAGGTTATTTAAGATGAAATTATTCAAATGCACAGTTTGCGGTTACACTTATGAAGCAGAAGAGGCTTTGGATGTATGTCCTAAGTGCGGCGCTCCCAAAGACAAGCATGCAGAGCTTTCTGAAGAGGATGCCAAAAAAATCTATGCTTCTGATGAAACCAACGATCTTCATATGGAACTGATCAACCTTGCTTCCACTATGGTCGATCTTTGTGATGCAGGTATAGAAATCAACCTCGATCCAGGTTGCTTGGATGTTTTCCAAAAGGCTCAAAAGATGGCTTGGGAAATCAAGCAGCTTTCAAAAGCTGAACTTGCAATCCATATGAACAAAGGCAAGTGGTAAGATAGTTTATTACAAAACCGGCTCACTCGAGCCGGTTTTTTTACGTTCAATATTCACTGTCACATCTCAGTCCAGTTTCTTCTGGAATTTCAGCGCAGCCAGTGCGATAAGGAAGAAGATGATGGCGGCCATGGCCGCTGCAGCTTCCTTCATCAAGCTGATACTCGTACCTTTCAGTATGATTCCCCTGAGAATAACAAGGAAGTGGGTGACTGGGAATGCCTCACCAATCCACTGGATGACCACAGGCATCGAGTCCCTCGGGAACATGAATCCCGAAAGAAGGACACTGGGCAGCAGGAACGCCAACGTGCCTTGTATGGCCTGAGCCTGGTTCTTTGCTATGGTCGATATCAGCATGCCCATAGCCAAGGCACCAACAAGGAAGATGAAGCCCAGAAGAGCCAGCGCCGCCATACTTCCGGCCACTTTAATACCGAAAACAATATTACTCAGCACCAGGATGACGGTAAAATCATAGATGCCGATCAGCGTGTAGGGTATGAGTTTGCCTATAATGATTTCAAAGGATGTCACCGGGGTCATGATCAGCTGTTCTATCGTTCCTATTTCCTTTTCCCTAACGAGCGCCAATGATGTCAATACAATCGTGATATTCTGCAGAATCAGTCCGACGACGCCAGGCACATTGAATTTCGAACTTTCCAATGTCGGATTGTAAAGCACGTGGGGCATTGGGACAACAGCACTGGCTCCAAATGGCAATCCGGATTTCTCAAGTCTTTCAACTGTTATATCTATTGAGAAACGATTGGCCACCAGCATCGAGTAACTGCCTGCCGTCTTGGCTATCGTTGGATCGGACCCGTCGATCAGAAGCTGCACCTTGGCCCCTTCGCCCCGCTTCACAGTCGCTGAGAACCCTTCCGGTATGACAAGTGCCACCTTGACTCTCCCGGCATTCAGCAGCTGCTCCGCCTCTGCCACCGAACTCACATAGTTGTAGGTTCTGAAATAGTAGGAATTGGCATACATGGCGGACAGTTCCCTGCTCAACTCGGTGTTATCGTTATCGCATATGGTCAGTGCCACATTGTTGACATCGGCATTGACAGCGAAACCGAAAAGCATCAGCATGACAATCGGCATCAGAAAGGATATGACAAGGCTGGGCCTGTCCCTTCGAATGTGTATGAATTCCTTTTTGCTTACCGAAGCGATCCTTTTCAGTTTCAGTCTGAACCCTTTCTTCATGAAATCACCTCAAGTGGCGGATTCTTTCCTTCATCTGCCTGTATGAATAGATAGCCTTTCTGTCTTTATGCTCATGTACATGGTGGATGAAAACATCTTCCAGGTTGTCCATGCCCATGGAGGCACAGTGCCCTTCCGGCGTGTCCACGGATATCAGGTCGCCGTTGTATAGGAAACCTATTCTGTCGCACACTTCAGCTTCATCCATGTAATGGGTCGTCACCAGGACTGTCACGCCCTCATGGGCCAGGAGCGATATCTTGTCCCAGAAAACGCGCCTGGATACAGGGTCGATACCGGCCGTTGGTTCATCCAGCACCAGGAGGGAAGGATTGTGTATCAGGGCACATCCCAAAGCCAGCCTCTGCTGCATGCCGCCTGACAGGGTCGCCGCCAAGGCTCCCTCCTTGCCCTCAAGTTCCACCATTTCAACCAGTTCTTTCCGCCTTTCATCGATGTCGCTTCTTGACATGCCGAAAATCTCACCGAAGAATCCAAGGTTCTCGTTAACTGTCAGGTCGCCATACAGACTGAATCTTTGGGACATGTAGCCGATCTCCTTTTTGATTGACTCGGTATCCTTATATAAATCGAAGCCCATGATGGATCCATTTCCGTCTGTCGGTGTGATAACACCGCACAGCATCCGTATAGTCGTTGATTTTCCGGATCCGTTGGGCCCGAGCAAACCGAATATCTCACCTTTTTTTATGTCGAAAGAGATGCCGTTCACGGCAGTCAACTGGCCGAACTTCTTAGTCAGGTTTTCGACTTGCACAGCATTCATCCCATCACCTACTCCGCTTTATCCAGATCGACCTTTGCAAGCATGCCAGGTTTGAAAAGGTCTGACCTTGGAAGTTCGATGACCACTTCGAACACAAGTTTCTCCCTGTCAGCGACAGTCACCACTGCAGAAGGCGTATACATGGCTTCCTCAGCCACATGCACGATGGTCCCTTCCACGTCCCCCGTCGATCCGCCGGCTGATTCTACAGGAACACGCTTGCCGGCAACCGCTTTTTCCAGGTCTGTCTCACGTATATAGATGGTGATTCTGTAAGCTTCCGTATCGACCAATGTAACGACAGGTGCTCCTAAAGCCGCGAATTCACCGACTTCGAAATTGACGGACTCCACCTCGCCCCCCATGGTAGGTATTCACCTGGTACAGGGACAGCTGATAGGCAGCGAGGTTCATGTCCAGAGCCGCCAGGTCCATCTGCTTCAGCAGTATGTCGAGGTCTTCATCAAGAGCCCCTTCCTGAACCAGTGACAGTCCCTCACGCGCGCTGTTTCTCTGGTAGCTCAGAGCCGATATCTGAGCGTTGATAACGCTTATATCGTTCCGTACCGCTTCAATCTGGAGCCTGCCGGTATCTGCACTCTTTTCTGCTGCATTCATCTCGTTTTCCGCTTTCTGCAGCGCTGTTTCCGTCTCTATCCCCTCGTTATAAAGTACGAGTATCTTGTCATAGCTGTCTTTCTTCAATTCAAAGAGATCATCTGCTGCCTGGTTGGCAAGTTCAAGCTGGCTTATAGTAGTCTCCAGTTTCTTCCTGCTGTTGTACAGCGCATTGATCTGGGACTGTATCTGACCGACAGCATCAGATTGGATGGCCACTTCCTGGTCCCTGGCAGGCAGTGCAGCCCTGTCGTATTGGGCTTTGACAGTCGCTGCCGCCGCTGCTGCCTTGTCATAGGCCGCCTTTGCAGCTGTATCGTCAAGTACGGCTACGGTTTCGTCCTCTGCCACCATGTCCCCTTCTTCGAAATAAATATCGGTCACCATACCCGGCACACGGACAACGACATCATAGGCCTTTCCGTGGATTTCACCATAATAGACCGAATTCACAGGAGCCGGCCTCGTATAATACCATGCTGCGGCAGCAATTCCGGCAATCAGAATCAGAATAAAGACCGGTTTTGCAATTCTTTTTCCTTTCCTGTCCTTCATCGTTCTGCCCCCCTAAATCCTGTTGTCTTCTTTTCTAATATTATACGCTTAAGGTCATTAGTTTACAAATAGAAAGAGCCCCCCTGTTATAAGGGAGACTCTCAACTCTACTTAGCCGTAGACCAGGTATTTAATCAGCAGATCCACATCTTCCGGCTCTGATACGATAAGTTCCAGCTCTTTGATCTCTGACTCGCCAAAGATTCCTGCGAAAGAAATGTACTGTGTCAGCTTGGATTTAAGGTTAAGTCTGTCGCCTTGTTTTGTCACGAGTTCAACCGATCCTTTGCACTGATCAACCATCTCGAAGAAACGATCCATATTTTTTATATTTTTATAACCATTTATGTACCTCCTTGGTAACAACTCTTGATTGGATAATTCCATTATATTCCGAAAGCAGAATTAGTCAATATCATATCGTTAAAAATATAACACAATAATTCCAACCTTTTTTTCATACTTTCGTCAAGTTATCCAAAGAGGCTTTTGCTAATATGAGAGCGCAACAAGTATACAGGCTTCAACCACCTCGATGCCTGCATTAATGGCTTTTTGCACAAGTGGGCCGCTAATGGTGCCTGGCTGCAGCCATATCCTGCCTATTCCAAGTTTTATGCATTCATCCACCACATCGATTCCGATGGAAGGATTGACTACAAAATTCACCACATCGACCGGACCCGGAATCTCTTCCAACTTGGCATAGGCCTTTCTGCCTTCCACCTCGCCATGGTTGGGCGTTACAGGAATCGCGTTGTACCCTTCTTTCACGAGTTTCTTAACTATCATATTGCCATATCGGCTGGGCTTTGTGCTTGCGCCAACAACCGCCCAGTTCTTGTATTCCAGCCATGGATGTCCCATATCATCATCTCCAACTGTCAATCATTCTGTCAGTTTCTTCTCCAGTATCATCCCGGCGTAGTGGACCGGATCTGTTGTTGTCGAAAACGGTGGCGCATATGCCAGGTCAAGATGGAACAAGTCGCTTGCCTTGGCGCCGTATGTTATCAGCACAGCAAAGACATCAATTCTTCTGTCAACCCCTTGCGGTCCTATGATCTGGGCCCCAAGCAGACGTCCCGTCTTCCTGTCGGCAATGCTCTTGATCACTATTTTCTGGCCGTCGAAGTAATGGGGCTTGTCTGGCTTCGCATCCTTGGCCACGACCACATCATAGCCCTGGGCTATCGCATCCCTTCTCGGAAAGACCGGTGCTGGCGATGGCAAGATCGAATAGCTTGAAGATGCCTGTGCTGTTGTTGCCTCTGTACCTTAAGGATCCGCCCGTCAATG
Source organism: Vallitaleaceae bacterium (assembly GCA_963677915.2). Lineage (GTDB taxonomy): Bacteria > Bacillota > Clostridia > Lachnospirales > Vallitaleaceae. The sequence continues at coordinate 12,860 of CAXXGE010000027.1, forward strand.
GCGTCTCCTGCGATACGTCCCGTCTTGTTGGCCGTCGATCCGAGCGGCCGGTAGACAGGTGCACCATCGATGACCGAGAATGTCTCGATGCAGTCGCCGCAGGCATAGACATCAGGCGCGCTGGTGGCCATGGATGTATCCACCTTGATGGCCCCTGCCACACCCAGCTCGATACCCGCTTCCTTTGCAAGAGGGCACATTCGGCCTCACGCCGGTGGCCATAACGACAATGTCCGCCTCCAGGGTGCTGCCATCGCTCAGAAAAACACTGCTTTTATCGATTTTCTGTATGCTTGTGGATTTGAGAATCTTGATCCCTTTTTCAACAAGGAGTTTTTCAAGGTGTTCAGCCATATCTACATCAAGGTTCGGTGTGATTTTGTCCATGACTTCGACAATGGTGACGTCGATACCGTAGCGCATCAGGTTTTCGAGCACTTCCCAGCCGATGAAACCCGTTCCTGCTATGACGGCTTTCCTTGGATTGTTTTCCTTGATAAAAGACTTGATAGCAATGGCATTCCTGACATTGCGCAGGAAGAATACATGATCCATATCTATGCCTTCAATCGGCGGCACGAAGGGTGCGGCTCCTGTTGATATCACCAGCTTGTCGTACCTGTCGGTAAACACTTCACCGGATAGAAGGTCCTTGACGGTCACTTCCCTGGCTTCTGTATCGATTTTCATTACTTCATGGTTTATCTTGATATCGACATTGTACTGTCCTTTGAAAAACTCCGGTGATCTGGGCGTCAAAGTTGCAATGTCCTTAACTTCGTCTCCAATGAAATACGGCAGTCCGCACCCTGCATAGGAAATATCTATTCCCTTTTCATAGATGACGATTTCCGCATCCTTGGCGTTCCTTCTTGCCTTTGCAGCTGCAGATGTTCCCGCAGCTACAGCTCCGATGATGATAATCCTCATATTGCAGCACCTTCCTTGTCCAGTCATCCTATACAATATCTGCTTGCAGGGATCTGGACAGCCGCCCGATGACGGCGACCGCTTCAGCCCTGTCGGCGATTGCAGCCATTTCACTACGGCTGATTCCCTCATCCAGTTCCTCATCGGTGAATTCATTTTCACCCAGAAGCCCTACGACCTTGGCTTTGTCAGCATAGACCGAAGCCCAGTGGCTTGTGCCCTGGCATTTCCTTCGGGTAGCCCAGCGTCATCATGAGCAATTTGATGAATTCGCCTTTTGTTATTATCTGATCAGGTCTGAAGGTACCGTCGCCATAGCCCTCGATCAGACCTTCGTTATGAAGGTCTGACACCGCCTCATGATACCAGTCACCACCGTAGACATCCGAAAAAATCTTGTTCTCTGCAGCCTGAACCTCCACGACAGCACAAAAAGGCCATGACTCAGAACAGTCGCAGTCCACATCGTAATCAATGTATTCTTCAACCTTGCTCCAATCATGCCGATCGCCTTCTTCCTGTATTATCTCAAATAATCAACTGCCCGCTCTCTCGATCGGCAAACCTTTCTTATAACGTTCCATGAATGCTTCGAATCCTTCCACATCCTTAGGATCCGGATCCATCCTTTCACCTTCCTGACCCGCGAATACCTTGTGCTTGAGGTAGTCGTCAAGCGACTCTCCAGCTTTCCTGTTCAACATATAGGACGCCAGCACCGCGATTCCCCATGCACCACCTTCACCCGCTGTTTCCATAACGGATACTGGTACATTGGCCGCCGCTGCCATAAATCTCTGGCCGACACCTTTCGTCTTGAAAAGGCCGCCGTAGACCGAGGATTTCATCCACCTTGACACCTTCATCCTTCAATAGGATGTCGAGGCCGATTTTCATTGCCCCAAGAGACGTTGTACAGGTTGACCCTCATGAAATTGGCGAGGTTGAAGTTGCTGTCGGATGAACGCGCGAACAACGGACGTCCTTCCTCGAAATGTGTCATATGCTCTCCTGAAAGATAACCGTAGGGACAACAGCCCTCCACAATCAGGATCGCCTTCAAGCGCTCTTCGTATAGAGTGTCTTGAAGAGTGTATTCATATCAACCTCAACGCCAAGCGCAGCCATTGCCTCACCGAACAGCTCGACCCATCCATTTAAGGTTGGACGTGCAGTTGTTGGAGTGGGCCATTGCCACTAGTTTGCCCGCCGGTGTTGTGACCAGGTCTATTTCCGGATATACCTTGGAAAGCTCTTTTTCCAGTACAATCATGGCGAAAACAGAAGTCCCTGCAGAGACATTGCCCGTTCTAACGCCGACGCTGTTCGTCGCAACCATGCCTGTTCCAGCATCCCCTTCAGGCGGACATATGGGAATTCCGGCTTTCAGCCTGCCGCTTGGGTCCAGAAGCTTAGCGCCTTCAGGCGTCAGTTTTCCTGCATCTTCACCGGCTGCCAGTACTTTCGGCAGTACTTCGCCCAGTTTCCAGTTGAAGTTTCTTGGACTCGACCTCTTCATCGAACATGCTGATCATGCTGCTGTTGAAATCGATCGTCTCAAGGTTGATAGGGAACATGCCGGATGCGTCGTCAACGCCAAGTACCTTTTTCGCCCGTCAGCTTCCAGTGAACATAGCCCGACAGGGTTCGTCATATATGAAAGGTCATATACATGCCCTTCTCCGTTCAGAATGGACTGATACAGATGTGCGATGCTCCATCTCTGGGGAATCGGATAATTGAAAAGCTTCATCAAAGCCTCGGAAGCCTCACCCGTGATATTGTTCCGCCAAGTACGGAAGGCACCAGCAACATGCCATCCTGGTCAAAGGCCATGTAGCCATGCATCATCGCACTGAAACCCATCGCTCCGATTGTCTCGATTTCAATGCCATACTTCAATCTGACATCATCAGCCATGGCTTTGTAACTGCTTTGCACGCCTGCCCCAGACGTCATCCAGATTGTAAGTCAAGACGCCATCGACCAAACTGTTCTCCCAGTCGTGACTGCCTGATGCGATAGGCTCATTTTCCACGCCGGTTAGAACGGTCTTGATCCGGGTTGAGCCAAGCTCTATGCCCAAAGCGGTATTGCCTTCTAATATGGCTTTTTTAATCGTGTTCATGTCCAAGTGTCATATTTTGCAACCTCCCATGTGTTTTACCCTTCTTTTCACAGATGATTGCCAACAAGACAATTTTAACACGATATGGAAAATCTATCTAGTCATTTCGTATGGCCAGTTCATCATGCCACCGACCATGTTATATACATTGTAGCCTTGTTTTCCAAGGAAGTTCGACGCACTTGCACTTCTTCCGCCGCTTGCGCAGACAACAACGATCTTCTTGCTTTTGTCAAGATATACCACGTTTGTCTGAAGGGATCCAAGAGGCATTAACTTTGCCGATTTGATATGGCCGCCTTGCAAATTCATAGCTTTCGCGGACATCGATTTCCTGTACATCTTTGTCGTTCATCATTTTCTTGACTTGCTGCGGTTGCACGTTTTCATAGCTTTTTTTGAAAATATCTAACATTTCGACACCTCATATATTGTTATGAATAGATTCCTATTGGTTTCATTTGTTATATCCATATATTACAATATTATAATATAGTTGTCAACACTTGTCCTGATATTTTTTTAACTTTTTGGGGCCCTCCCTGAGAGCCCCAATGTGTTGCTTATTCTTCAGTAGTCTTAGGAATTTCTCCCCGTTTCTTTTCAGTTCTTCCCTGTTGTCGTCAAACATCTTCACCTGTTGCTTGACATAATCGTCTAGCTTGCTGAAGTGTTCTTCCGTCTTGATCATCGTATCGACCAGGGCAGCCTGGATCTGCCCCACGACTTCATCGATATAGTCATAGGTGCCCAGAATCATTTCCGACTCTGCCGCTTTTGCTCTCGCCATTATGGAGTCGGCTTTCTCATACGCCTGCTTTGAAATCTCATGCTCATCCACCTGGCTGCTGATGACAGACTCGGCGTGTTTTTTCATGTCCTCTGCTTCGGTGATTGCATCACGGATGATTTTTCCCTCTCATCACGATTTTCTGCGACCGTTTGAGTTCTTCCGGCAGTCTCAATCTGATATCAGTCAGGAATTCATAAACCACTTCCATGTCAACGATTACTTTATTCGAGAAAGGCATTTTTTTGCATTCCTCGAAATAACTCTCCATTTCATCACCAGTTTGAATACATCGTTCATACTGTTCCCTCACTCTCTGTCGAATTTATCTTTTAACAGGCTGGCAGTCATAGGTGCTACCATGCCGCTTACATCGCCATTGAAACTCGCTACTTCCTTAACCATGCTGGAACTCAGGATGAATACTCGTTGGCGGGTGACAAGGAAAACAGTCTCTACGCCGTCATACAGACTGTAGTTCGTCTGGGCCAGCTGGATCTCGAATTCATAATCCGATATCGCCTGAATCCCCTGATGATGACATCTGCATCCGTCTCCTTCGCGAAGTCGACCAGAGCCCTGAAAATGCCACCACATCCACATTGTCGTACTCTATGGTGAGTTCCTTCAACAGTCCAACACGTTCCTCTACAGTCAGCAGGGACTTCTTGCTCTTATTGTCCAGCACACCGACAATCGTTTGTCAACAAGCCTTGCACCCCTTGCTATAATATCCATGTGTCCATTTGTTGCAGGGTCAAAGCTCCCTGGATATATTCCAATTTTCATTACAACCACCTTATGAATTTTTTTCTGCAAATGTAAACTGTGATGTTTTGAATTTCTTTTCCTGATGATTGAAAAACCAAACGCTTCAGGAAATCCATGTTCGTATGTACTGCGGATTCTACAATCAACATGCCGTCGTCAGCCATCAGTCCCGAGGACGCAATGAGCTCGGCAGCATGCTTCTCCATGCCCATATTATACGGCGGATCCATGAAAATGATATCGTAGGCTTTTCCTTTTTCTCCCTCAAGCATCAAAGCTTTACCATAATCATACTCAAAAGTATCCTTTTTCAAACAGTTTTGTCCTTTTTGAGGTTGCCCTCGATACACTTCATTGTGTTGTTGCTGTTTTCAATGAATGTGGCGCTTCCGCACCCCGGCTGAGCGCTTCAATTCCCATAGCACCGCTTCCGGCAAAAACATCAAGAAACCGGCACCCGGGCACTCTGCTCTGTATGATGTTGAAAACAGTTTCCTTGAATCTGTCTATCGTCGGCCGCACGTCTTTCCCTTCCGGGCACATCCAGTTTGATGCTTCTGGCCGATCTGCAATAACTCTCATGTTGCCTCCTTAAAGCGCGATATACCTCATCGATTCACCCATGAACCTGATGGCTTTCGTTTCAGTTCCTCAAGCAGCAATCATTGTCTCGTCTGCAAGTAGTTTTTCTCAAGAATACGGTTGACTGCTGCAGCGTCTCATAGTCTTCGGCAAGATCCGCCAGTTTGAAGGACGGAAGCCCACTTTGCCGAAACCCCATCAAATCGCCATGTCCCCTCAATTTCATGTCCTCTTCCGCAATGTAGAAGCCGTCATTGGATTCTGTCATGATGCCAGCCTGCGTCTTGAGTTTTCACTTTTCGAATCCGAAACGAGTATGCAATAGGACTGGTGTTCACCTCGGCCAACCCTGCCTCTGAGCTGATGCATCTGGGCCAGGCCGAATCTTTCAGCGTTCATGATAATCATCAGGGATGCATTCGGAACGTTGACGCCTACTTCGACCACAGTCGTGGAAACGAGGACGTCGATTGCGCCTTTGCATAGTCCAGCATGATGCTGTCTTTTTCACCGGCTTTCATTCTGCCGTGTATATAGGCTATCCCTGATTATGTTTGCCCAGCCGGTCCGCAACATCATCCGTCAGGCTTATGACGTCATGGATTTCCTCGTCTTCGCCTTCCTCGACCATGGGCGCAATGATATAGCACTGCCTTCCCTTTAACACCTCTTTTTCAATAAATCCAATCAGTCTGTCCATATATGCCGTTCCAACCGCATAGGTTTCTATGGGCTTTCGGCCCTTTGGCAGTTCTTTCATCACCGATATGTCCATATCGCCGTAGACGATCAGCGCCAGTGTTCTTGGAATAGGTGTTGCACTCATAACCAGAACATGGGGCGCCTCCCCTTTGCCTGCAATCGTTTCCCGCTGTTTGACGCCGAAACGGTGCTGTTCATCGGTGATGACAAGACCCAGACTCCTGAAGTCGACGCCCGGCTGTATCAGCGCATGGGTCCCCTATCAGCAGCATCGTATCGCCAAGTGCCAGCTTTTCAAGCTCCAAACCCTTTTCCTTTGCAGTCATCGAACCGGTCAAAAGGCCTACCGTGATGCCCATAGGTTCCAGAAGGTCGCTAAGGGATGTGAAATGCTGTTTGGCCAGCACTTCCGTCGGCGCCATGAAAACGCTCTGGGAGCCCCGTTCAACCATGGCAAGGACAGCCAGTACCGCCACGATGGTCTTTCCTGATCCGACATCTCCCTGAATCAAGCGATTCATTGCATGGGGCCCTTTCATATCCCGAACGATGTCATCCAGCACCTGCTGCTGGGAGACAGTCAGCTCATACGGCAGCTTTGCTGTCAGATCATCCATTAACCGGGTACTTTCGATAGGATGCATGTTCGGAAGGCGCTCACTGTCTTCCTTGAGCATACGAAGTCCCATTTGAAAAAAGAGGAATTCATCAAATACCAGGCGCCTTCTTGCCTCTTGCCAAAACAGAATCATCCAAAGGCCTATGGACCGTATTTATTGCCTTCCCTGTAGCCTGACAGGTCCAGCTCATCCAGAACTTGTTGAGGAAGATATTCCGACAGCCGTTCCTGATACAGGTCCATCGATTGCGCAACAAGATCCCGCATCTGCTGCTGGGCAATCCCCTTCGTCAGTCCGTATACCGGCAGCAAACCGGCATCGCTGCCCAATTCGGGATCGCCTTCCTTCAGGCTTTTGGGTGACAGCATTTGCAACCGTCCCATTTTGATGACGGCTTTGCCTTTCAGTATCAAGTTGTCGCCTTGACGGAAGCTCTTTTTAAGATACGGCTGATTGAACCAGACGGCCATCAGCTCGCCAGACTCGTCAGCGAATTGAAGCTGGGTCATCACCAGCTTGTTCCTTCTTATGTTAACGGGAGCGCTTTTCACCACACCTTTGATGATGCCAACGCTCCCGATTTCCAGTTCGCCAATGGGTGTTACAGGCCGCTGGATTTCATATTTTATCGGGAAGTAATGAATCAGGTCCTCAACGGTCCTTATGCCCATCCGTCCAATCATCTCGCACTTTTTGGGTCCGACGCCCTTCAGTTGCTTGATATCCATCTCATTCCACCGATATGATGTAATAGTATATAGGTTGCCCGCCGTCATGCAGCTCTGCTTCACAGTCCGGGTATGTGCTTTCCACATAGGTCAGGAAGGCCTTTGCATCAGCTTCGTCAACGTCGGCTCCATAATATATAGTAATCAACCCGCTGTCTTCATCTACCAGGCTTTCCAGAAGCACTTTTGCTGTAAGGTCCAGGTCCTTTTCCACAGCGGCAATATCATCGTCAGCTATGCCGAGATAATCGCCTTCTTTAATTTTTCTGCTGTTGATGGATGTATCCCTGATGGCATAAGTCACCTGTCCCGTCTTCACTTCTCCGATAGCCTCTGTCATGGCAGCGAGATTTTCGCTTTCATTCGCATTCTCATCGAAACTGATAAGAGCGCTGATGCCCTGAGGTACCGACTTTGACGGAACAACCTGAACACTTTTATCCTCAACAATGGCTTTTGCCTGCTCGGCCGCCAGAATGATATTCTTATTGTTTGGAAGGACAAATACTGATTTTGCAGGCGTTTGTCCTATTGCCTCAACAATGTCTTCTGTACTAGGATTCATTGTCTGACCGCCCTGTACAATCACATCCGCTCCAAGACTGTTGAAAATTTCATCCAGACCGCTGCCTGTGGAGATAACTACAAAACCATAATCCTTGAGCAGCTTGTCATCCCTGGTGATGCCCAGTCTGTTAGCATGTTCTTCCCGCATATTGTCAATCTTAATATTGGATAGGGAGCCGATTGCCAGTGCTTTCTGGAGTGCAAGGCCCGGATCATTCGTGTGCACGTGGATTTTTATCATTTCATCATCCGCCACTGCGACAATCGAATCGCCGATTGTCTTTAGGAACCTTTTCAGTCCTTCAGATTCCCTTGCTGATTCGTTGCCGTCATGAACATCGATGATGAATTCCGTGCAGTAGCCATACTTGATATCTTCCGGTCTCTGCTGCAATTTCAAGGCAGCATTGTCGTCATCTTCTTCCTGATCGAATTCCAGGACGAAGCCGTTGCCTTTTTCAAGGGCCATCAGGGCGCCTCTGAAAACATACAGAAGCCCTTGTCCGCCTGCATCCACAACGCCTGCCTCTTTCAGAACCGGGAGCATTTCGGGCGTCTGCTGCAGGACTTCCTCTGCACCGTCGATAACAGCTTTTAGACCTTCCAGTATATCATCTGAATGACTCGCCCAAGCCTCTGCCTGTTCACCCAAAGCTCTGGCTACGGTAAGAATCGTGCCTTCTTTCGGTTTCATGACCGCCTTATAGGCGGTATCGGCGCCAGCCTGTAAAGCACTTGCAAGGATTTTGGCATCCAGTTGGTGATGGGAACCAATGACTTTGCAAAAGCCTCTAAAGAGCTGGGACAGGATGACACCTGAATTGCCCCTGGCACCCCTAAGGGAACCGGAGGTAACTGTTTTTGCTATCTGCTCCATGCTGGTGCAGTCGCTTTTTCCAAGTTCCCTGACGGCAGCCATCATTGTCAGCGTCATATTGGTACCGGTATCCCGTCAGGAACGGGAAATACATTGAGTTCATCGACATATTTCTTTTTTGAGGATAGATAGTTGGCCCCGGAAATGATCATGTTCTTCATGACTGCGGGTTGAATGGTCTTCATATCCAATTCCTCCTTGTTCTATTCGTCCACCCTGATATCCTCTACATAGACATTGACGTTCTTGACTTCAAGTCCTGTGAAATCCTCGACTTTGAACGTGACAGCGCTGATCAGGTTGTCTGTGACGGTTTTAATATTCACACCGTATTCCAATATCACATGAAAATCGATTGAAACGGCGTTGTCTTCTATATTCAGGGATATGCCCTGGGTCATACTTTCTCTTTTAAGCAGTTTGGCAATACCATTAGCTACGTTCACAATGGCCATACCGACCACACCATAGCATTCGATAGCCGTAAGACCTGCTGCTTTGGCAATGACATCCTCATCAATTGTTATTGTGCCGTACTTATTTTCCAGTTTTCCCGACATCCTATTGCCTCCTTTTTACAAGTTTAAATTATTATAACATTTTTTTCTTGCAATTGAATACCTTTTTTGTTAGAATTGTTTTGTTGTGAATATATGTCGTTAGGAGGTGCCCTCATGGCTAAATGCTCAATTTGTGACAAAGGCGTACATTTCGGTATTGCTGTCAGCCATTCACATAGAAGGTCCAATAAACAATGGAAACCCAACATCAAAAAAGTGAAAGCTGTGGTTGATGGTCAACCAAAGAAAATCAATGTATGTTCAAAATGCCTGCGCGCAGGTAAAGTACAAAGAGCTGTCTAATTCAGACAGACAACCATATATGATTGCGCAATCTTATATGAAATAAAAAAAGGCTTCTCCATTAGAGGGTTAGTCTTAGGGATTTATAATCCCGGAAAAATATCGGCATAGTTTGGTATGAATTTACCTGCTATGCCGATTTTTCTTGTTTGGGGGTGGATGTAGAAACCGATGGGTCAAATTCGCCAATGCAGTTATAAACAATTTTAATGCGCTGTACTCTTCTTCCATCAATGCGCTCCGCCTTGTAAACGTAGATTTTCTCAACGAACTCCCGGAGAATCTCCGCTGTGAGTTCCTGTGTATCTGTGTACTTTCTTACCAATGCGAGGAAGTGTTCTATTCCCAGTGCGCTTTCCTTTTCTGCCGTCATGGTGAATTTCAGTTCTGCTACTCGGTTTTCAAGGGTAAGCTGCTCGGCTTCGTAATTTGCGGTCATCTTAGCAAAACGCTCATCAGAAATCTTTCCCTCAATATTGTCCTCATAAAGCCTCTGAATAATGTCATCCAGCTTGCTGATGCGAACCTGGGACTGCTCCAATTCTCGTTTGCCGTCACGCATACTTCTATCAAGGTCTGTCCTTGTTTTCTTAGTAACCATCTCCACAAATTCATCTTCATGATCTCTGGCGTATGCGGTTATCCGGCGAATGCCATCAAGGAGCAATTCCTCAACTACAACATTGCGTATCTGGTGAGAACTGCAGCCACCTTTTATCTTACGGTAAGTAGCACACACAAAATGTTCTTTGTCATGTTCCCAACCTCGATGGCGCACTTGGTATAGCTTGGCTCCGCAGTCAGCGCAGAAGAGCATACCGGAGAGGATCGGCATTTCGCCCATTGGAGTAACCCTGCGCCTGCCATCTCGGATTTTCTGCACCACCTCGAACACAGGCTCCTCGATGATTGCTTCGTGGGTATTCTCAAAAATCTGCCATTCTGACGGGTCATTCTTCAGCTGCTTCTTATTTTTGTAGGACTTGCGATAGGTCTTGAAATTCACCGTACGCCCTAAATATTCCTGCCTTGAAAGCATATGAACAATTGTGCTGCCTCGCCAGATATAGTCATCATCATGGCATCTGTTGTCAGGGATATTAATTCCGCTTGCCTTTGCATGAGCCGTAGGATTCATTATCCTTTTTTCACTGAATTCTTTAGCTATCTGCGTAGGACCATAACCTTGCATACACAGGTGAAATGCCTCTTTGACTACTTTGGCAGCATCTTCATCAACGATCCAGTGCATTTTATCTTCCGGGTCTTTGATGTAGCCATAAGGTGGATTGGTGCAGAGAGGCTTACCGGACTGACCTTTTGACTTAAAGACGGAGCGGATTTTCTTGCTCGTGTCCTTGGCATACCATTCGTTTATGATGTTAAGGAATGGTGTAAAGTCGCTGTCCTGCTGATTGGCGCTGTCCACATTGTTGTTTATGGCAATGAAGCGTATGTCGGAGCCGGGAAAAGCACTTCAGTGTAATAACCGACTTTGAGGTAGTCTCTACCGAGACGGCTCATGTCCTTAACAATGATGGTGCTGATATTGCCTTCTTCCGTTTGTACAATAAGGCGCTGCCAATCCGGTCGGTCAAAGTTCGTGCCGCTGTATCCATCATCAACAAAGAACTCTGTGTTTGCAAAGCCGTTGTCATCAGCGTACTTTTGTAAAATAGTCTTCTGGTTTTTAATGCTGTTGCTGTCACCTTGCGACTCGTCATCGCGAGAGAGGCGGCAGTAGAGTGCGGTAATTTTATCAATATTCTTCACAGTAGTATTTGACTGTCTTTTATTCATGTTTTCCTCCTTTCCGACAGTCTTCAAGCGGTAGTCTATATTCCCGTACTACTGTGAAGAAGTCAAGTTGATATGGGCTAAGAAGCCTTTATTTCAAGGCTTTTGATGTCATTCAGTATCATGCGTTTCAGCTTTTCATAAGCAGTCTCTTTGGCAGCGCTGCTGACTGCGGATTCTATAATGTAGAGCGTGTCGCCGATTGCTTTTTCGGTGATGCTGATGATCCTTTCATCCATAGGGATTCCTCCTTTCGATATGGCGTAACGAATCGTTACTCCCTTAAGTGTTTATTGACCGGCTGGGGGTGGTCTGATCTCTATGACTTTTCATCTCGGACAGCGGCGTGGGGCTTCGTGTTGAAAAACGCGCTTTCAAAGGGGGTATTAAAGCCACAACCGAGATAAACTGCACATAATTGCGGTAAATATGATGTGTATTTCATCTTGAAAGAGTACATTTTTCAAAGAAAAAGACACAGCAGATGATTCCACTGTGCCTTTCCCAATAGATCTTTTAGCCGAGGGCTTCAGTAATTTGAATAACCTTTACTGCCTCAGGTCGGATAAGTTTTCCGTCAAGGAATTCATAGGCCAAATACCCTAGCTGGTCGAGTGCAGCAAACTTTTCGGTAAGTGTCCGAACACCGATGGGCTTTCTGCCGATAACCCAGTAGTAGCTGAAGTCACCGAAGGCGATAGGCTTGGAGCCAGACTCTGCATCCGGCATGAACTCTGACATAACGACCTTCTTGCCCAGAATGGTATCATCACTGTCACGCCAGAGGTAGTTCCCAGCGCTGTCCTTTAGGGTACGTAGGCTAAGAGCGGTCTTGTCATTCATTAACCATACAGCATTTTTACGGTACTCCGGTTTTACAGAGAAGTACAAGCCGATAACATCGTCATAGGTTATTTCATCGATTGTCGCAGCAACTTCCGCTCCGCCGGTGGCATTCAAAATACCTGTGGGCATTTCAGTTCCGTTGCCATTGATGAAGGCATTATCCTCGGCTCTACCGAAGTTCTGCGCAAAGCGTTTGATAAGATAATTCTCAATGTCAAAGCTGGCGTCATGTATGAAGGCTTCGTCCATCTTTACCAAAGCAGCCAACTTCCAACTGTCTACGGTATTAATGGTGAAATCTTCTATACCATCGTAAATAGGGATGGCATCATTTTCTGCTACCCACTGGGCTAGGTCGTTACTGTCTTTGGCAAAAATACGGTAACCGGAGCCATATGCCTTTATGACTGTACCAATACTACGGAACAGGCTTTCTTTTTCAAGAGCGACCATGTACTTGTTGTCCGATGAATTTGGAATTGCATACAAACCGGTTCCGGTGCTGTAGCCTTTTGAAAGTTCATCGAAACTGCTGTCATGGCCGCGCATAGCGTTCCAGAAGTGCTTGTCATATTCTGGCGAGCCGGTATAAGGTAATCTTTCAGTGTAAGTGCTCATTAGTTATTCCTCCTTATTTCTTGTCACAAACTGGGCATCTGTATAGGCCCAGTTCGTTATAGCTGAGTGGTCTGGCGATTTGCTTTAGCATACCGATTTGGCAATCTGGGCAATGGATATCATAGGCGAAAGCCATTTCCATGTTGTGATCCTGTTTTGTATGGAGACGATAATACTTGTGCAGCTTTCCATGCTCGTCTTCAACGATGGAATCTGATAGGAATAGATCACACATGCTTTCTGCGTATTCATCAGAGTAGTATGAGTGTTGAGGGCGAAGGAGTGTTCCTTCCTTGTTCATTTTTGTAAGTGGATAGTTTGCCATTTTAAATTCCTCCTAAAATTATTGTTGTGGGGTAATTCTTTGAAGTGCTATTACGAATCGTCTTTTCTACTCCTCCCTTCGGATTGCATTTTTAGTAGCAGTAGTAGCAGTACTGGTAGCAGAACTTTTCGGGACTGCTACTGCAGAAAAGCTAGGTATATCAAGGCTTGTAGGCTGTTTGGTAGCAGAAGTAGCAGTACAGAGCGTGTTGATATTCACACTCCGCATAATCTTTGTATTCTTTTATTCTTCCTTACAAACTTTTTTGAAATTTTCCTGAGAAGTTGAAAGAACTGCTACAACTGCTACCGATAGCACTGAAAGCCTTGCACTGTGGGCGTTTGGCGTGGTAGCAGTTGTGATTTTTACTGCTACCGGTACTGCTACTACTGCTACCATTTCTATAAGAACTCCGTTCCGTCATAGCCATATTCCCTTGAAAACTGATCTTTCGCCTCGCTTGTAAGCGAATAATCCTTATAGTAGGTATTACCGTTCTGACGAGTGGTGATGGCTGAAAAGTCTGCTCCGAGGTGTGAAGCGAGAGTTTCTCTAAATTCCTTTGCCGTTTTTGCAAAACCGTTATTGTTTTCCCGGCACCAACCTTGATAAACCTTGAAGATGCGGCCTGTGGTGCAGTGCTTGTTGATTTTCCCATCTTGCCATTCACACATACACTCTTCAAAGAAGGAGATCACTGTGTTGTTCTCTGCCATGTATTTTTCTCTCGCAAGGCTTACACTGTCCGGCTCGGAGAACCTGTAGCCATTGGCGATGACAGTCTGCAGGGCCTTGATTGCCTTATATACGATTCCATCACGCTCGGCATACATTTTGTCTAGGAGTTTTTTGTCTTGCTTGTCTTTTGGTATCACGTTAGGGCAGCGAACTACCATAATCCGGTCATAGACCCATTTGCCATCATCGCCGCCAAACTTAGGAAGTCTGTTCATGCAAAACCAGAGCAATCCGTTATAAGTGAACTCAAAGGCTTGTTGTCCTTTGAACTCGGCAAAAAGGCTGTCCCCACCGATTGTTTTCTTAAAGATTTTCATTTCAATTACGGCGAGAAAGCTCATATCCGAACTACCGGCAAGGCGCGTATTGTAAATTGCACCAGTACCAAATCTGGATTCGATTTCTCTCAGATCAATGCCGATAAAGTTTCCTTTACCAAGCAAACGCTCTACAAGGCTCTTTAGCTGAGATTTGCCGGTGTCACCATCACCTACAAGGAAAAGTGCTTTTTTCATTCGCCATCCCTTAACGTTCGAGATGCATACTCCGATAAACTCAAGAAGCAGTTGCTCGATGGCTTTATCCCCATTGGTGAGAGTGTGCATATATCTGTCAAACACTGGTGTGGGTGTTTCTAAGCCTGTCCAACTACATGGGATTTGTATGGTGGAGAGGATATCCGGGGAGTGCGGAACAAGAGTGGCATCGCTTTCGGTTATGTGGATCAAACCATTGCTGAAATTGATTAAATCCTCATTGGTGTTTAGTTCATCCTGGCTGACGTAATTAAGGTCAGTAGTGACTTGGTTGTATGCCTCAGCCACTTTGCCCATGGATACAAGCTCTTCGTCATATTCGGCAATGTAGCCTTTCATGACACCTTTGAGCATATAGCCGATAATAACCGTCTTCATACACATAAATGAGAAGAGCCTGTCTGCCGTTGTCGCGGACGAGGATATAATGCAGTTGCTCCCGCGTCCATTTTGCCAGTAGTGGAGGAAATACATATGGCGCTCCTTTTTCATCGAACTTTATAAAGTATGGGTGCTCCATCCTGGAACGGTGAAAGACTCCATTGCAGGCTTCGATTCCGATGTTGATTGTGGCCTCACGGTAATCGTCACGCTCCCACTTGTCCCGGTAAATTGCAGAATCCCGAAATACAGCATCAATAGCATCGGGATCGGGGCCGGTGCGGAAAGCAATAATAGCGCAGAGCGCTGCGTCCGCTTCTGACTGTGATCCATAATCGCTGAAATCGCCTTCGTCATAAAGCTTTTTAAATTTCTCTCCGTTTTTCTGCTTACGCAGATTGCAGACAATGTAGAAGTCAGCGCGATCTCCGTCACGCTTGGCACTGTACTTGGTTTTTCCCTTGCGGCGCATATTTTTATCAAGGGTGGTAAGAACTGCGGCAGTACATTCCCGGAGAGGTTTTTCCTCAATGATATTGCCGGTATAGGCGGCGAAACGGTTTGTGATGCCACCGATATACAGTTCCATATCGTTGTGGGGATTTTTCATATAGAACTGCCGATCGAGTTTTATTTTTCCGTCTTTGTCGATGTAGGTAGGAATTTGCATGAAATCACACTTGCCATATTGATGGATACCTGTTCCGCTGACCGAGTATTCCGCATAAGAATCATGCCTTGCTAAAATCGTCTGCACCAGCGGATCTGAGAGCGCTTTATGGTCGATGTCTATGAAGTAATAGCCTTTCGGTATCTTGAAACCGACACCGACGGCAACGGAATTGTGCTCTTTTGCTTTTACTGCCTCATTGTATGTGACCCATGTATGAGACCATTTATCATCAGTTCCACTTGGGCCGCCTATAGCCGCAAAAGGTTTCTTTGTTGGTTTGCCATTTTGGTCTGTTGCCCATCGCCACAGCATCCATATCTTCATCTCCATCAGTTCCTGCATTGCACTCGCCATCTCGTTCACCTCCTCTCCGTAAAATTTGCTTTTCCATTATCTGTGTGCCGAGTTTCTGAGTAACCACTCCTTATAAGCATCAACCGGAATTAAAATCCTCGTACCAATTCGTATGGTGGGGAATCCTGGCGATTTTACAAGTTCGTAGGCTTTCGGTAGGCTTATGCCCATCTGTGCCGATAGCTCCTGCACACTCATGGTCGTTTTCTCCATTTACTCTTTCCTCCTTATCTTGATAGTTCTTTTGGTTTCTAGATCCACCATTCGCTACCGTTCCTAAGGCAGCCACCTGTTCGTGGTCTCCTCGTGTCCAATTACAGTAGAGGCGCTCTGGTTTTCACCATCGTGGCGGCGGCACTGCAAAAGTATCTCTTGCGGGTGGACTATTCAGTTGTCAAGGAACTCTGAAACAAGGGGTTTTGCAATTTGCTCTTGTTTTCAATGCCATTGTATAATAGAATGTAAGCGAAGCATAATTCTCAAAGCTTACACATTCGATTACATTCAAAGGGTGGATATTATGAAACAATTACCGGTAATAAATCTCAGTTTTGTCGAGGTTGGTGGAGTTGGTGAAATGGTATACAGGGCTGTGCGGTTTCCTGAGTATATCCCGGACTATGACGATGAAGGCGAAATAATCAAGCCTCTTTTCACAGGCGGCCATGCTCCGGTAAGCGGAACTGACTATTCCTTGACCGGCCAAGACCTGTTGGTTAGCCTGTGCAATCTTTATGTCAAATTAAATAACCCAGACAGCACTGAATCGATTTCAGATGCCGTCTGGGATTGGTGTAGAAACAATATTCATCCTTATGATATTGACCTTCTTTGTGACATGCTTGAAAGTGAGAAGAACGCACACATCACTTATAGGGATATTATTGAGAAGGACGCTACTTTCAGCATAAAAAGGTTTATCAAGGATTTGTGTGATCTTGGTACTGTCTTCGAGCTGTTTTACATCCTTGATAACTTGAAGTATGAAGGTAATGTTAATAATGCAAGAAAACTATATTACGAAGGCAGGCTTCGTGACAGCCTTGCCTTTTTAGAAAGATATAGTAAATATGAAGACGATAAGGAATACAGGGCCCATGTTTTAGAAGATTACAATGATCTGATATTCAAGGTCATTGATATGTTCCCGGACTTTCGAATGCGGTTGAAGTTAGATAAAAAAACCTGCAAGGTGATGTTTGGCGCAGATGTTCAGTCTGTCTTTGATATTGCTTGGTACACCTTTTCAAGAATAGTGGCTGATGTTGCACCACCAGTTGATGAAGACCTTGACTATTTTGAATCGCAAGGCTCGATACTGTCCTGCCTTGCCTGCGGGAAGTATTTTGTAAGGCGATCAAGCCGTCAGTTATATTGCGATAGTTGGGATTGTCAAGCCGAGCGTAATCGTAGGAACCGGCGAGCCAGCTATGCTCGAAAGAAGGCGGCTGAAGTAGAAAATCAAGAATAAAAAGTAGACCTCGCTACAAATACCCAGTGTGGGGACGGTAACGAGGTCAAATGATTTCTAAAACATACTATAAAAATGTTTTGATTCAGCAGAAAGCTTCATATTTTGAGCTTTTTGACTCTGGACCTAAATCTTTTGAGGTTATCTTATGATTGACAATGTTTATAAAATAACCTTGGTTCAGGTGTCAAAAGTATGATCTAAAAACTTGAACAAGCCACAAATGGGCAGCTTTATTTTATGCCAGAGAATTTTCTTGAGTATTTGGGCTATAAGTACCTTTGGCAAAGTTCTCTTCTACCTGATTTATCAGGCGAAGCTCAGATTTTTTACAGACTTATCCCTTGTTTTTCGACTATAGCTTAGTACCTTGTTGAAATTGTATGCAATCACTTTACATGTGAAGAACTGCCTGGATCGTATCAATCCGAATGTCGGAATGGCATCAACCTGATACTTTCTGCGAAGTACGGATGGTATGCCTTCAACAGCGTTTCTCAACCGCGATAGCTTTCGATACGTTTCTGTGGATAACTTCTTTTTATATCTGGCACGTTCAACCATGTTTGATGATACATGTACCACATAGTTTTTTCGTTGTTTCCTGGCGTTGCAGTCAGATTTGTTAGGACATTGTTCACAATAGCTCTTGGCAAAGTTTGCGCGGCACATGCCGGTTTTTGGATAATAGGTCGCCTTAATGGGTGAATGGCCCATTGGACAGGTCAATACCTTTTTATTGTCTTCCGAAAAAACAAACTCTGCAAAAATTGGATTTGTTTCTCTTCCCGAAAGTGCAGTGGTGATCAGCTCTGTGTTTTTTGATTCGGCGAGTTCGCGGTTTTCCTTGCCGCTATATGCGCCATCTGCAATCATAATTTCGGCATCAGCGCCATCTTCACGTCCTGCAAGATATTCCTTACAAAATGCACTGTCGCTGTGAATGTTGTTTTCGTAACCGACGCCTGTAATCAGACTATTCCCGTCTTCGCCAACCGTTTCAATGATGTTGCCGACATAGCCTTTGTGGTTTTTGCCTGCCTTCCGTCTGTAGGTTGCATCGGGATCGGAAGGGTTTTGCAAACTTGATGATGAAATTTCGTTTTTGGCCTTTGCTACAGTGTTTCCTGATTCATCTTTGGAACTCTGTTCCAGAAGAACACGAACGAGAAGCTGGTACTCCTGAAACTCACACCAATCATCGCCGGACATGATACTCTTTACCCTCTCGGCTTCACGCAATGCTTTTTCCAAACGCGGGCTTACATCCTCGCCCTTGCAGTAATAGATGACTTGATTGTAATCATCAGCATCAAGATAATGCATCAGTTCCGGTGCAATCAAATCATCCCCGCCCAAACGGTGGATCAACCGGACGGCATTGGCTGTCGTTGTGTAAATGATTTCAAGCCTTGACATACGTTTGCTTCTGGATGCAACCATAAGACTGTCCATGCGTTTGATATTGGAATTCAGATTCATATATCGGGCAAAGACTTCAGAGAGGTGCATCATTTCTTCTTCCAGAAGATTGCGGCCGCTCTCCAGCTCGTAGTTATAAAGACGTTCCCGGAAACGGCTGAATGTACGGTCACTTACCGGTTGTTCGCTCAAGTGCGTTGTATGCAGTGCATACTGGTAGCGGACGTCGCAGCAGATGGACTCGACCAGTTCGTCATCGGAGTTTCCGGCATTCTCTTTCAAAATCAATGCTCCGACAATAAAATTCACAGGCGTATTGGGTCTGGAGAATTTATTGTCGCTGTATAGTACAGCAAAACGCTCTTCATTGATTGCAGGAAATACAATGTCTGCAAAGTCCTTGCACCAGGAAGATGAAATGATTTTCTGAGTGCGCGGGGAAAGATTAATGAAGCTATCGTCAAATGTAATCTGTTGATGTTTGTTTGGTTTAAAAGACATATCAGGCACCTCACCGTTGGTATGTCCTTATTATACAGTACATGGTGAGGGAAAGGGAAACTATGGTGTCAAGTTTTGACACCTAAACCAACCTTTTATTTACACTGCTTTAGACTACTGATATATTCGCTGAGTTTATCGATACTTTCTTTTTTATTGCGGTATCGATAAGCTTTTTCACCAATTAAAGATCTTAAATAATCCCAAAATCCAGCGGTCAAGTTGCTTTCATTAAAAGCAAGTGCTACAGACGGGACAGAGGTTTTAGCGATAATCGCACCCAGGTCTTCTTTAGCATAAACCATGTATCGATTTTCTATGGGTTCTTTGGTTAAATAAACATTAAAGCTCGGATAGGCAGTCATAAGGTGTTGAATGTTCTCCAAATGAGCTATGTATTCCTCCAGCTTGTAATATATCTCTTCTCCGCTCAGCATATCAGAACAGGCAATCTTTACTTCTCCGTTTTTTATGCTTTCACCGTCAAAAATCCTAATGATTTCAAAAAATAAATTGTCTTGTAGTTGCTTATGAAAGCTTGCCATTCTATTTTTTGCAAGCTCATTATAATTTAAACTTGTATTCATAAAGCGGGGGATGATTCTTGAAGAAACAGCCTCCGGCATGGTTAATAAAGAAAGGGACTCCGTTATTATGATGCTGTTACCCTTTTCCTTTTCAAATTCCAGAAGAGTATTAATATATGATGTTTTATCGTGGAGTGTAAAAATTTTCATCAAAGGGCTGCACATGCTTATATATTGATTAAACTCTTCTGTCAGCGCCCAAACAGCCTCCGTTTTTTTAGTATAAAAATTGGCCGCCTTATTTATCATATTCCCTGTTGTGCTTGATGTCACAGCAGCTGTATTGGGTGCAATAAAAAGGGTCCTCTTAAAAATGCCGTCTCTTTTCTTCGGATAATAAAAAGGCTCTATCAAGCTGGACATATAAAGGGGCATCCACTGACTTATGGCATGCAGCATCTCGTCAAGGTCGCGGCTTACCGTATGGATGATTTTTATGCGATTGCCTTTTGACAGTACCTGTACCATTAGTGCAGCCCATTTTGCCGCAAATTCCCTATCGGAAGTCATCCAGTCCGTAGGCTCGTCGCTGTAAAGCAATAAGGTCTGGGGTTGTTCCTGAGCAAGAACTTCAGAAAGAAAACATTCAACAGCAAGTCTTTTACCTTCAAGCCCAACGAAAATTTCTGTTTCAGCCGTGGAAGCGTCTGCTGGCAAGATATTAGCTGGTTCAGAGGCGATAGGCTGTGCAGAAATGTTTGGTATTTGATTTAAAAAATTCTCGACTTTTTTAGCTTCCGCTTTCTTCTCATCCATTAACCATCTCAGTATAAATTGGGAGCTATTGGTTGTATCAAGAGAAAGAATATCGATGCCCAGCATGTCCGCAAGTGCCTTGCGCTGATAATCATCGATACAGCGCCTTGTAAAAAACTCTGCCATCAGGCGCAAAGAATTTTCATCCTTAACAGCACCTCTTTTACCTCTACGCAAACGACTTATATGGGAAGAGTCAAGGTTAATGTATAAGGACAAAGCACTGTTGGTTGTATTTGTAATATTCATTAGAAAATCAAGCTTTTCATAAAATTGCAAACTAAACCACCCCTTTGCAGTATTTTATCATATGTCGACACACTTATTCAATACATTTGACAGGATTCGTGCCAGAATAAATGGCCGTGTCAAATTCTTCTGTATTGTATAAAAAAGTTAACAAATATTTTATAATTTCATTATATTTCTTAGGTGGGGGTGATATAGGTGCGTCTCGGTATCCGATTGAAAACCGGCTTCTTTGAAACAAAAGAATATGATCTTCTGATAAGTAAGGACAGGCTGGTACTATCGTCTACAGAAATAGAAAATGACAAGATTACAATCCTGGCTAAAGAGATCCTTTCCATTAAACTGAAAAATGAAAAGGCACCGGGGATTGAAATTCAAACCGGGGAGAAAATTTATCAGGGCAATTTTGCAGAGAAAACCGATTTTGAAAAGCTCATTACTTTATTAAAAGAAAATCTAAATGTTAAAATTATTTGCGAATATGAAGGAGGTAAAGATTATGCGTAAGAAAGCACTATCGTGGATATTGACAGTTGCAATGGTGTTATCGTTGTTTACAGCATTACCGTTCACGGCACATGCCAGTGATTATCAGTGTCAGATTGTGGAAACTGCAACTTATTATGATACCTTTAACCAAGCGCTATCTGAAGTTGCTGATGGAGAGACAATTAAGCTTCTGAAGGATGTTACCTATGAGGCAATGATTGGGGCATACACAAAGTCTTTTACATTAGATGTCAACGGATGGTCGCTGTCGGTCACTGCGGCGAACGCGACTTGCCTTTATGCTGGTAACGGATATGACCTTACCATCGCGGACAGTGTTGGCGGCGGATCGGTCGTTTTATCAGCCTCCGGCGGTTCCGGACTAGCCGGTATTTATGCAAATGGATACGGTAGTGAGATCAATATTGATGTTCCAGCATCCGTAAACGTTACCGGGGACAGCAGTTACGGGGTCTATGCTATTACCGGTGGAATCGTCACCCTAACCGGCGACATCACGGTAACAGGCACAAGCAGCTACGGCGCAGGTGCCTTTAGCGGTGTATACGGCAGCTTGATTACCATTGATGGTGAGATCGATGCCACTAATTATATTAACGCCAACGGCACTGTTTTTGCCGGACCTGAACAGTGCATAACGCCTACCACAAAGTCCGGATATCTTACGTTTATGGACACTGGAGACAGCGCGAATCCACAAAGTACCGTCTGGGTTAAAGAAACAAACTTTGTAGCGGAAGTTGAGGGTGTGCAGTATGAGACACTTGATGAAGCGATCGATGCGGCGGCAGTTGATGAGGATACCATCAAATTATTGACTGATATCGACTATACCGGAGAGTTACGCTTGATTGCTGACACGTGGATCAATACAAACGGATTTTCTCTTGATGTGGTCAACGACTCCGGTATTGCCTTGTATGCTTACGGACACGATCTTGATATTTCTGGCACGGGAAGTTTGAATGTTACAGGCACTACATTTGGTGTATTCATCCGTGAGGGAGCCTCGGTAGAAGTGACCAATGCTACTGCAACCGCTGAAGCCGGAAAAGCTGTTTACGCTTTAGACTCAAATTGCAGGGTAACCGTACTTGGAAATGCAACGGCTAACGGACTGCAAGGAACAGCAGTCTATGTAGAGGGTTTTGGTTCCAGTTCTGCGACAATCTATGGAGATGTTTATGCTCAGGGAACGGGTGGAATTGGAGTCTGTGCCGCTTCTGAAAGCTCTGTCAAAGTAATGGGAAGGATTTACGCCACGAACTATCTGCAAGTAGGTGCTCTCATAAAAGAAGAAGGGGATTATACAGCCCTTGAAAACAACTATTATGTTTATACCGACGGCAGCGCTACAGTGCTAGCCAGGCAGGAGGTCTGCGCCCTGAACGGCACACCGTATCTTTTCCTTGAAGACGCCCTAGCTGATGCTGAGAGCGGTGACACCATCACTCTTTTGGATGATATCCGTTATGTAAATGACATCGTTTTAACGGATACTGATCTCCACTTTGATTTGGATTCCTATAAACTGGAGGTGGGTCGTACCGGAGCTGAGGGATCACTAAAAGTTGATGGCGGTACACTTACCATCGACGACACGAATGGCGGCGAGCTGAATATTGTAACCGGATATGTCGGCGTGAAGGCCATCAATGGCGGAACGGCAACTGTGTCTTCCATTCTTGACCCAACTACTAGCAACAGTCTCAATGGTTATGGAATCATCGGCGAAAACGGCGGTTCTGTTACAGTAACGGGAGATATTAAAGTATTGAGCTATATCGGAGAAGGACTGCATCTTTCCAGCGGCTCTTCTGCTCATGTACTGGGTGACATTTATAGCCTTAATGGGATTACTGTTCAAGGAGACGGCACTGTCGCTACAATTGAAGGCAATATATCTTCTTCAAGCGGAAACGGTGTCCAGATAGGCTCCTCTGGCACGGCGGTCATTCACGGAAATGTACAAAGTGAAACAAGAGGGATTGTCGGCGGTTCTGGTGGCGGCTCTGTCCATGTCATGGGTAATGTAACTGCAAACCGTTGGGAGGGCATTTATGCTTACAGTGATGCGGATATAGTAGTTGACGGAGATGTAATAAGTTCCTACGGTCCTTATGCTTGGGGCGAAGGTACAACCGTCCTTATAAAGAAAAACACAACTGCAACCGACACTGCCTATTGGGGTGCGTATGCCTTTAACGGCGCGCAGATCACGGTGGATGGTACTATAACAGCTGCCGACCCGGCAAACTACGCTAAAGTCGGCGATGCCGTGATGACAGAAGACAGCTTTATGATAAACGGTAATGGTTATTATTTATATACGGATAGCACAAGTTTGGTAATGGTTAAAATAAATACCTGTCTATTGGATGGCTGTTCCACTTCGTTGGAAGACGGAGGCTTTACCCAATATAGTGTCATTGACGGCGAAACGTATTATCATGTAACAAATGCCGCGCAGCTGGCACATATAAATGATCATTTGGATCAAAATTACATTCAGATGAATGACATCGACCTCACGGGAATAGATTGGACACCAATTGGTTCCAGATTCTATCCCGGCTTTGAATTGGGATTTGATGGAACTTATGATGGGAATGGTTACCTGATTAATAATTTAACTATCGGCAGCAGCTCTACTCCAAAAAATGGTGGAGACCAAACACAAGCTGGTCTGTTTGGAGCAATTAAATACAATGCCATACTTAAAAACATCCATGTCACAGTCGATATCCATACTGATGGTGTAACAAATGTCGGAGGTTTGGTTGGATACAGTGAAGCTGATGGAACCGTATCAAATTGTTCCGCCGATGGAAGCATATCAATAAAAGGGGAGGACACAAATGAAGTTGGTGGGCTAATCGGCTATGTCTCAAATACAAGCATCTCAGAATGCTCTTCAAACGTAACTATTACAGTAGAGGACTATGCCAATAAAGTAGGAGGCCTTATTGGTTCCCATGGAAGATATTCATATAATAAATTGGGAAACATTTCTAATTCTATATTTACTGGTGCAGTCAATGGTGGCAACTCTTCCTATACAGGAGGCATAACAGGCACTAGCTATGGTAATGTGTTCATCATAAACTCAATTAATGCGGGAAGCGTCACAGCTGCACGTGGAAATGTCGGAGGAATTGCAGGCCAAATCCACAATAATATTGCCAACTGCTACAATGTTGGGTCAGTAAGCAATAGCGGGAATTCCTCTAACAAGGTTGGGGGGATAGTCGGTTTTATCGATAGCGGTTATGTTAAAAACTGCTATAACGCAGGCACTGTCAGCAATCCCGGTGGTGCAATCGCTGGAGCACTCGTAGCTGATTTGAGTTCCTATGACACAGCAGGAAATCTGTACTCGGATATAACTGTCAACCCGAGCATGGATCCTATAAACATAATAAACGGGACCAGTTACTATCTTTATAACTTAACAACCGAAGAGATGAAGGGCGCAGCCCCATCACAAGTTCTTGAATATGGAGAAGGACTAAATGCCAGCGGAATAGTTTCCGCGCTAAACGGTTGGATTGACGAATTCGACTATTCCGAAGCCGATATTGTGTTTGCTCGATGGGACATGGATTCCTCTGTCAACAGCGGATATCCATACCTTGTTGGTGTGCCAATGGAAAACAACGCAGAGCTGGATAGCCTTTCAATAACAGAAGGGACTCTTTCCCCTTCATTTAGTAAGGATATAGATGTCTATGAAGCAAACGTGACCAACAGTACTGATGAATTAATTGTAACGGCTATAGCAAGAAGCGAGAATGCTTCAATATCAATAAACGGAGAAACAGTATCCACCAGCATCGTGCAACTTGCGGTGGGGAATAACACTATTGAAATTATTGTTACAGCCGAAAATGGAGTTACCACAAATAAATATATTGTTAATATCACTAGAGCTGCTGCAAGTTCAAGCGGCGGTGGTTCTTCCACTCCAACTGGTCAGCAGATAACTGTCAGCACACCTGGCGGTGGAACCGTTGTAGCGGGAACGTTGACTGAGTCTGGCAACACGGAACAGATCACTATAAGTGGGACACAGTTTAGAACGCTCGCCGATGCAAACCAGGGTGCTATGATTCCAGCTCCTTCAGCGACCGTTACCTTTGACGCTAAAGCAATAAATACGATCAACAGCGCATCTGCAACGGGTGATGTGGTTCTGACCATCGAAAAGCTTGATCCGTCAACACTGACACCGGAACAGCAGAAACGTATCGGCGACCGCACGGTTTATGACTTTACTCTCACAAAAGGTGGTCAGCAGATTTCCAGCTTTGACGGCGGGCATGCAACAATCTCTATTCCATATACTCTGGAGGCTGGAGAAAACCCACATCAGGTAGTCATCTATTATCTGACCAGTGATGGCACGCTGAAACCGGTAAGAGGGCACTATGACACCAACAGTAAATGCGTTGTCTTTGAAACAACACACTTCTCCACCTATGCTGTTGGGTATAATCCGGTATCCTTCAGCGATGTGGCTTCCAATGCCTGGTATAAGGATGCAGTCGACTTCATTGCGGCACGCGAGATCACCTCAGGAACCGGGGACGGAACATTCAGCCCTGAGGCCAAACTGACCAGAGGACAGTTCATTGTATTGCTAATGAACGCTTACGGAATCAGCTCGGATGCCGCCGAGGAAGGAACTACTAACTTTGTGGATGCAGGCAACACCTACTATACAAATTATCTCTTGGCGGCAAAATCGCTTGGGATAGTAAACGGCGTAGGAAACAATATGTTCGCGCCAGAACAGGCAATCACCCGACAGGAAATGTTTGTGATGCTCTATAATGCCCTTGAAGTTATCGAGCAATTACCTCAGACATCGGGTGCCAAACAAATATCGGATTTCGGCGATGCGAACCAAGTGGCAACCTGGGCGCAGGAAGCGATGAGCGTGCTTATTGAAGGCGGTGTCATTTCCGGCAGCAACGGTATGTTAAACCCAGACGCATCGACTACACGTGCAGAAATGGCACAAATGCTATACAACTTATTGTCTAAATAATAAACTGTATATTTAAAAGAGACCGACCTGTTCAAGTTCTAGCACTTGAACAGGTCGGTCTCTTTTTTCGTCCCCGCTTGAAGAGAGTCGGTCGAAATTTACTTGTTTTCGTAAATCCCTAAGGTGAACTCCCTTTACGGAGGGCCTTATTTTATTATCAGTCTTTAGACTGCACGATACACAGGACACCTTTGTCAAAAAACACATGACCGATCTCTGATTCAAGCTCATTGCTTATGCCGTAGCTGTCCGTCCGTGATAGATCCTGCCTATCAAGAGGGTACTTGAAACCTTTGGCCGTGACGCCGGTCACTTTGTCTGAAAGGGGCAGCAAGGAGACATATTTGTAGTCCCCTTTTTCAATCACCGCACCATTCGAGGTCACAAAAATCCTGTTGTTCGGATCGATGAACACGATATGGATGTCCTTCAGGTATTTCTCAGCAATCAGTATCGACCCCATTGTATGGTCCATCCGGCTGCCGTTCCATCCAAATATATAGAGCCTTTTCACGCCATCTTCAATCGCTTTTTCTATAGCCAGATGGGTATCGGTCATGTCCTTTTCAGCTGGATATGTCAGCACAGGCACGCCCATGCCTTTGAATTTTTCTAAGGTTTCAGGCCTGCACGAATCAAAGTCGCCCAGGATCCAGTTCGGCACTACATTCGCTTCATCAAGCGCCTCCAGCCCCTTGTCGACGCCGTAGACAATGTTGGCGCCCAATAGTATCAGACGCCGCTTCAGATATGTCACATCCACATTGCCTCCGGATACTATGACGCCGATCATCAGCCCATCATCTCTTTCATCTTTTGCTTGTACGCCTTCACCTCGGCTGCAACATCTTCTTTCCGAAAATTGCAGATCCGGCCACAAACACATTGGCCCCTGCCTCTGCCACTTCTTCGATATTGCCGAGTGATATGCCGCCGTCGACTTGGATGTCGCATCGATAGCCATGTTTGTCTATCAACGTCTTGAGCTGCCTTATCTTCTCGATCGAACCGGGGATAAAGCTTTGTCCGCCGAATCCGGGATTGACCGTCATCAGGAGGACCATATCCAGCTCGTGAAGCACATGTTTCAGCACACTGAGTGGTGTGGCAGGATTAAGCGATACGCCCACTTTCGCGCCACTTTCCTTTATCTGCATGATCAGAGCGTGCAGATGCCTGGTTGCCTCAACGTGAACAGTAATGATATCTGCGCCAGCCTTAACGAACTGTTCCACATACCTTTCAGGCTGCTCAATCATCAAGTGCACATCGAAAGTCTTGTCCGACACGTTTCTGATACATTGAATGACAGGCGGTCCCAACGTAATATTGGGCACATACATGCCATCCATGACATCAATATGAATATAATCGCATCCTGCATCCGATATGGTTTTTACCTCTTCTCCCAGGCGCGCGAAGTCAGCCGACAGAATTGACGGTGCTAATTTGTACATCTCTACCATCTCCTTTTCTCTTTTATCTCTTCAAACAACAGTTTATAGCTGGCATATCTGGATTGATGGATACGCCCGTCCTTTACAGCATCTTTAACACCGCAAACAGGCTCGTCAACATGGTTGCACCCCTTGAACCTGCAGCTGTCTTCATACTGCTCAAACTCAATAAAATACTGCTTCAGCTCTTCTTTTTCCATCTCTTCTATGGACAAAGATGAAAAGCCTGGTGTGTCGACAACGTAGCTGTCCTCGTGAAAACCAATCAGTTCAGCATGCCGTGTTGTATGGCGTCCCCTGCCGATTTTCTCGCTCACATCGCCCGTTTCGAATTCGATGACATCCTGGATGATATTTAGGAGGGATGATTTCCCTACACCGGACGGACCGGCAAACACAGTCGTCTTGCCGTACAGGGCTTGTTTCAAGCCTTCAATGCCATGTCCTTTGACAGAGCTTGTCGTATAGACCGGGTAGCCTGTTTTTTCGTAAATGGCTATGATCTCTTCCACTTTGTCCGGAGGCATAATGTCCGTCTTGTTGAAACAGATGATTGCATCTATTTCCTGCCGCTCCACCATGACCAGAAACCTGTCAAGGAGGTTGAAATTCGGTTCAGGCTGGGACACCGAAAAAACGATGACAGCCTGGTCTATATTTGCTACCGTCGGCCTTACCAATTCGTTCCGGCGTTCCAGAATGACCGAGATATTCGCCAGCTTGTTTTCCTCATCCAGTATATCCAGCTCCACGTCATCGCCGATCAGAGGCTTGATGTCCATTTTTCTGAAGATGCCTCTGGCCTTGCATTCGTAAACACCTCTGTTATCACAGTGGACATAATAGAATCCTCCGATACCCTTGATGATTTTTCCTGTCATGTCCTTACTCCTCTGCCGTGAAATAGATTGCATTGACAAATTCCCTCACGTCATCGACATAAACTTCCACTTCTCCGGATCCTGTTTCTGTAAAGGAGAATACCATCGGAAACTCTTCTCTTGCAACCGTCTGGTTGAATACGACTTTCGTATCCCCGTTTATTCTTAAGACGACTTTCAGGACGCCGCTGCTTTTGACACCCAGCACATCATCATAAACCATCATCTCTTTGGTGACAGGTTTTATTTCCTGACCCAAGCTGACAGTCAGGTCGATCTCATAGCCTTCCCTGACCTCTTCACCCGGCAGTACTGTCATGAAGATCACGTTGCCCTCCTCAACCGTCTCGTGATAGGATTCTGAAATATTCTCTCCCACCGTAAGCCCTGCAGCTTCCAGTGCGGCAACAGCTTCCTCGAGGGGCATGTTCCTGACGTCAGGCACGGTGACCAGCACCATTTCTTCTCCCAGACTGATGGTTATCGTGACCTCTGTCCCTTCTTCAACCAGGTCGCCTGCCTCGGGATTCTGTCCTATGACTAGGCCGATCGGTACCGTACTGCTGAATATTTTCTCCTGGACGGCGGTCAGCTTGGCATCCTGCAGGAGTCCCAAAGCGACGGTAAAGCTCTTGCCCGTCAGCATCGGGACCTGGATTTCAGGGGCACCCTTGCTCAATGTCAGTTGTACGACTGTTTTCTTGTCGATATTGCTTCCCGCAGCAGGCTCTTGAGCCATGACACGGTTTTCAGCGATGTTTTCATCATACTCGGAAGCAGTCACTTCAAAAAGTATACCCTGCTCATCAAGGAATGCTTCCGCCTCCTCCATCGTCATGTTCAGTACCGATGGCAATTCGACAGGTCTGTTCAATATAGTTCCGCCAAACTGCTTGTATACGAACAGCGAAATAAGCGTTACAAGTAGGACTGCCGTGAACACACCCATGATGACGACGAACCTGGAAAGAATCGGTTTCTCGTCTTCCAGCAGTTCATCCTCGCTCCAAATCTGCCTCATCTGCCTGCCGTCCATGATGATTGTCTGACTTTCATCCTCGAACTCCTGGGGCATGGATACGAAATCGTTTTCCGCTTTGGCATAGGCCTTCCTGAAGTCAACCAACAGTGCTGCTGCGGAAGCGTATCTCATATCAGGCTTTTTCTGGGTCGTTTTCATGATGATCTGCTCCAGATTGTGGTCCATCTCGCCTATGAAAGAACTGGGTGCAGGCATCTCCTCATTGATCTGTTTCAGTGCTATGGCGACTTCTGTATCGCCGTTAAAAGGCACTTTGCCTGTTGTCATTTCAAAAAGCGTGATACCAAGGGAATAGATATCGCTTCGTACATCGGTAATACCGCCTTTAGCCTGTTCGGGCGGTATGTAATGGACAGAACCAGACGCCACATCCTGAACCTGGATTGTCGTGCCCCTGGCTACCATAGCAATGCCAAAATCTGCGACTTTCACCTTGCCATCGTAGGTCATCATAATATTCTGCGGTTTTATGTCCCTGTGGATGATGTGGTTTGAATGGGCGTGCTCCAGGGCCGACGCTACTTCCATTCCGATACGGATGACCTCTTCAGCCGGCAGTGGCCCTTTGTCTTTGATGTACTCCTTCAATGTCACACCGTCCAGCAATTCCATAACGAAATAATACTTGCTTCCGTCATTCCCAACATCATAAATATTGACGATATTGGCATGGGACAGGCTTGCAGCCGACTGGGCTTCAACTTTGAATTTCTTGACGAATTCTTCGTCATGGGCGAATTCATCTCTCAGAACCTTTATCGCCACAAATCGTTCAAGTTTCGTACACCTTGCTTTATAGACGATAGACATGCCGCCGGAACCGACTTCTTCAATTATTTCATATCGATCACTGATTATAGTACCAGGCTGCAGCATCAAATCGCCTCCTTGCTTTCAGTCATGTCTACGATTATCAACGTAATGTTGTCCCAGCCGCCGGCTTCGTTGGACATCTCAACAAGCAGCTTTCCCTTTTCCATGACGCTGAGGTCCTTTTTCAACACTTTTTCGATATCGCCGTCTTCCAACATAGTCGTCAGCCCGTCGGAGCACAGGAGTATCTTTTCTATCTTTCCGGTTTCCTCACGGAACAGGTCCACATCCACATGGCTGCTGATGCCTATCGACCTGGTAATCAAGTTCTTGTCTGGATGTGTTCTGCTTTCTTCTCTCGTAATCGCACCCATCTGCACAAGTTCCTCGACGACGGAATGGTCGACAGTCAGCTGAGTCAATTCCCTGCCTAGAATATAGAGCCTGCTGTCACCGACATTGGCTGCTACAATGCTGTTGTCAAGAACAGTGCAGACCACAAGGGTCGTACCCATGCCATAACATGAATCGTCTTCAACGCTTTTCATATAGACCTTAAGGTTCGCATTTTTGACAGCCTCCTCAAGGACAGATTCAACATCCTTATCCGTCGTATGCATAATATGATCAACCATCGTCTCAACGGCCATCTTCGAAGCTACTTCTCCGGCCTTGTGACCACCCATGCCATCCGCCACAATAAATAGATTTGGCAACGGGCCGATTTGTTTCATCGTCTGGAAATAGTAATCTTCATTCAGTTTTCTCAACAATCCCAAATCTGTCGTTCCAAATGATTGCATCTTTCCCCCTCCGACATTACAGTCTCAGTTGTCCACAAGCCGCATCAATCTCGGCTCCCAAAGACCGCCTGACTGTTGTCTCAATGCCTGCGTCAGTCAGTATTTTCATGAATTTGTCGATATATTTGCGTTCCGTGCTTTCATAACCCATCTCCTTGACAGGATTGATCGGTATAAGATTGACATGGCATTTGAAGCTGCGTTTCTTTAGAATCGATGCCAGCTCCCTGCCATGTTCCGCTTTGTCGTTGACACCCTTTATCAGACTGTATTCGAATGTGATGCGCCTTTTTGTCGTCTCGAAATAATACTCGCATGCCGTCAGCAGTTCATCTATAGCAAATCTGTCTGACACAGGCATTGTTTTGCTTCGAAGCGCATCGTTTGGTGCATGCAGCGATATAGCCAGGGTAATGCCCAGCTTTTCGTCTGCAAGTGCGCGTATCTGCGGCACCAGACCGCAGGTGGAAAGGGTTATATGCCTTTGGCTGATATTTTTCCCGTCCTCGCATACAGCCAGGCGAATCCACTTCAGTACATTATCGTAGTTATCCAAAGGCTCTCCGGTACCCATCAGAACCACGTGGGATACCCTGACACCTGTCTGCCTTTCCGCCTCGTTCAACTGTTCAAGCATCTCGGCCGGTGTCAGGTTTCTGACCAAACCGCCGATGCCCGAGGCGCAGAAGGTGCATCCCATGGCACATCCAGCCTGTGTTGAAAGGCATACGCTGTGTCCGTGGGGCTGCTGCATGGAAACCGTTTCAATAAACTGTCCATCCGACAGACCAAAAAGGAATTTCCTGGTTCTCTGGTCAGCAGACACCTGGACTTTCGCAGTCGTAAGATGCTCTATCCTGGCGTTTTCCTTCAGCGTCTCCACCAGACCCTTGGGCAGATTGGTCATGTTTTCAAAGTCCCTTGAATCCTTCTTGTGAAGCCAGTCGAACAGCTGCTTGCTTCTGAAGGCCGGCTGCCCGAGTTTTTTCATCCAAAGGCCCAGCTCATCGGGCATCATGGATAGAATATCGATTTTATTCATCTTCGCCCTTCTTCCTGAACCTGGCAATGAAAAATCCATCTGTTCCTGTTTCCCATGGCTTTATTCTTATCCTTCCGCAGCTGTCGCCATATCCATCCACATCAAGAGGAACCGACTCGAATGCCTTGAATTTCTCAAGGAACCAATCGGCATTGTCTTCGTTCTCTTCTTTTGTCATCGTACAGGTACTGAACACCAAATCACCGCCGTTCTTGACATAGGCCGCTGCGTTTGTCAGCATCTCCCGCTGCAAAGCCACCAGTGATGCCACCTTTTCCCTGTTCATCTGCCACTTGATATCCGGCTTTTTGCGGATGATGCCAAGGCCCGAGCAAGGAAGGTCCGCAAGCACGACGTCGAAGGCCTTGTCGAAGTCTTCCCTGTGCCTTGAAGCGTCCGATTGTTCAACAGCCATCCATGGCAAACCAAGACGGCTCCTGTTCTCTTCTATTAGGGCGAGCTTTCTGTCACTGATATCACAGGCAATGACACTTCCACCTGGCCCGGTCAGTTCTGCTGCATGGGTTGCCTTGCCGCCGGGGGCCGCACAGAGGTCGAGCACTTTGTCCCCCTCTTGGATACCCGACAGACTTCCAACCAGCATGGAGCTTTCATCCTGCACCTGAAAAAGTCCGCTTTGAAAAGCCTCCAGATCGAAAAGCCTGTCAATGCCCGAAAGCCGAAGGCCATTGCCGCCAAAAGCACCCTGCTCGACCTTCAATCCTTCTTTTTCAAGTGTCTTTTTAAGGTTTTCAACTGTTGTTTTTCGTGTATTCGCTCTTATCGACAATGGAGCCGCCGTATGCGTATATGCCAGAAAAGCCTTGAGTTCCTCATAAGTATGGTTTTCCAGAAGCAATTCAATAAGCGTTTCAGGAAAGGAGTAACGGACACTCGCTGCTTTGACAGGATTCTCATTTTCTGAAGGGTACTCGATCTTGTCAATATTCTTTGATATGTTTCTAAGCACACCGTTGACGAACCCTGTAAGCTGGAACATTTTCCGCTTCTTTATCAGTTTTACCGCTTCGTTGATTACGGCGCCGTTATGGATTGAAGGCATATAAAGAAGCTGATAGACTGCCATACGCAGCACCATCAGGACGGTCAGCTTCATCTTTCCGGTCCTGGTTTTGGAATAGAGGTCGATAATGTAGTCAAGCTGGATTCTGTTTTCAACGGTGCCGTATACCAGTCTCTTGACAAATGCCCTGTCGGATTTCTCCATTTCCTTGCCGAACATAACCTTATCCACTGCAGCATTGATAAACAGGTCTTCGTCAACCATCAGTTCCAGGGCCTTGAGTCCCACCCATCTTGCATTCATAGACGAATCCCCTTCTCCACTGTATGCCCTCTTAGGAAATCGTCCACATCCATGCGTTTCTTACCTTCCAGTTGGAGCTCTCTGACAAGGAGTGCATTCTCACCGCACTGTATCATCAAAATCCCTTCTTCTGCCGTCAGCACCGTGCCGGGAACATCTTTCTGTTCATCCAGTTCCACGACTTCAGCGGACCATATCTTGAGCAGCTTTCCACCGATTCGCGTATAGGCACTTGGCCAGGGATTGAGGCCTCTGATCAGCCTTTCGATTTCTTCTGCCGTTTTTTTCCAGTCGATATTGCCGAGGGTCTTGTCCAGCATGGGGGCATAGCTCGCCTCTGTTTCAACCTGTGGTGTCGCCGATACAGAACCCGATTCAATAGCGTCAAGGGTCTCAATCAAAAGGGAGGCACCCGCTTCACTCAGCTTGTCGTGCAGCGAACCGCCGGTCTCGTCAGCTTCGATTGCAACTTCCGTCTTGAGCAGCATATCACCGGTATCGAGGCCGACATCCATCTGCATGGTCGTCACACCGCTCTTTTCATCACCATTGATAATGGACCACTGGATAGGGCCGGCTCCCCTTAGTTTCGGCAGCAGCGAGGCATGTACGTTGATGCAGCCATACTTCGGAAGCTCCAGAATTGCTTTGGGCAGTATCTGTCCAAACGCAACCACGACCATGACGTCAGGCGCCAGCGAAGCCGCAAGTTCCAAAAATGCCGGGTCTTTCACCTTCTCGGGCTGATAAACAGACAGTCCGTTCTCTTCCGCGAAGGCTTTCACCGGTGTTTTCTGCATCTGCTTTCCACGGCCTTTTGGCTTGTCCGGCTGGGTTACAACGCCAACCACCTCGTGGCCGGCTTCGATTATCGCTTTGAGTGTTGGCACGCTGAAATCCGGTGTGCCCATGAATAAGACTCTCATATCATCACCTAGTCTTCCTCTATAGATTGCGCAAGGTCGATGTAAAGGATACCATTCAAATGGTCCAGTTCGTGGCAAATCGCCCTTGCCAGCAGTTCTTCGCCCTTTTGCCGGAATACTTCCCCTTTATCATTCATTGCTTCTACGACGACAGTCATCGGACGGGATACCTCTCCAACCTTGCCCGGTACGCTGAGGCAGCCTTCAGGTCCAAGCTGTTCTCCATCGCTTTCAATAATCTTTGGATTGATATAGACAACAGGACCTTCGCCCACATCGATGATGAACAACCGCTTCAACATGCCGACCTGTGGCGCTGCCAAGCCGACGCCCTGCGCTTCATACATTGTTTCTTTCATATCTTCAATCAGTGTTTTGATTTTGTCATTGATCTCTGTGATTTCCCTCGATGTTTTCCTTAAAATGGGATCTCCTTCAATCCTGATCTGTCTAAGTGCCATAGCGCCTCCTAAAATGACATCATTGGATTCACATCGCAACTGATCTGCAATACACTGGATACAGGCGATGCCGTTACTCTATTATAAATTTGTTCTGCTGTTTGCGTCAATGTTTTGTAATCTGGATGCTTCACATAAAGAACACGCCGATACACGTCCCTTATCTTTGATACGGTCGCAGGCGACGGGCCAAGCACAGTAAGTCCAAGGTTCCCGCCATCCATTTTCTCGATCATGTCCTTGACTTCATAGGAACCTCTTATCAATTCCTTTTCACTGGTGCCTGAAAGTAGCACCACCAGTATCTGGCCGAAGGGCGGGTAGCCCATCAGTCTTCTGTAGGCGATTTCCTTGCGGTAAAAGGCTTTGTAATCCTGCCCTATTGCTCCTTGTATGCTGTAATGGTCCGGGGAATACGTCTGTATGATTCCCAGCCCCTTCGTATCGCTCCTGCCTGTTCTTCCAACAACCTGCGCAAGAAGCTGATAGGTTCTCTCGCTTGCCCTGAAATCATTCACATGAAGGGAAAGGTCCGCAGCCAGAACGCCCACGAGGCTGACCTTGTCGAAATGGTGCCCTTTTGCAATCATTTGCGTTCCAACCAGAATGTCGGCCTTATGGTTTTTGAAAGGCTCAATAATGGCCTCATGTCCGTGCTTGCCTGATGTCGTGTCAAAATCCATTCTCAGGACGCGCGCTTCCGGGAAAAGTTCTTTGATCTGTTTCTCCACTTTCTGCGTTCCGATACCGAAAGACTTGATGTATTTGGAACCGCAGGCAGGACAATGGTCCACCATCGGTTTCCTCTCGTTGCAGTAGTGGCAGACGAGCTCATTGTTATATGCATGATAGGTATATGAAATATCGCAGTGGCTGCATTTCAGCACCAGACCGCATTGTCGGCAGCTTACAAATCCCGAATGACCCCTGCGGTTCAGAAACAGCATGACCTGTTCCTTTCTGTCCAGAGCGTCTTTGATAGCCTTCTGCAGCAGCCTGCTGAAAATGCTTTTGTTGCCTTCGGCCAGTTCGGTTCGCATATCGGCCACCTTAAGTTCAAGCTCCCTGTCTGTAGCCGCTTTTTTTAACAGTTCAAGCAGCACATAGTCTCCTCTGCCTGCTTTATAGTAACTGTCCACCAGTGGTGTTGCCGAACCTAGAAGCACAGGACAGCGATGGTGCCTTGCCCTGAAGATAGCCACTTCACGTGCATGGTATTTGGGATTGGTTTCCGATTTATAGGCGGTTTCATGCTCCTCGTCAAGCACGATCAGTCCTATTTTTTCAAAGGGCGTGAACACGGCAGACCTGGGTCCGATCATTATTTTCAGTTTTCCTTCTTTTGCCTGACGCCATTGGTCGTAGCGTTCACCCTGAGAGAGCCTGGAATGCATGATGCCTACCACGTCCCCGAATCGGCTAGCAAATCTCTCGACTGTCTGGGGTGTTAAAGCGATTTCCGGAATCAGAACGATCACACTTTCCCCTCTTGCTAGCACTTTTTCAATGATTTGCAGATAGACTTCTGTTTTTCCGCTTCCTGTGATGCCATGAAGCAGAAACACTTTGTTGCTGGCAGCCAGCACCGATTCAGCGACCGCATCGACAGCTGTCTGCTGCTCACTGTTCAGGTCCAGCTTGAGGCTCTTGCCATACCGCTCATGGTTGAATGGATTCCTGACCGATTCTACGCGTGTTATCCTCAAAAGACCCAGTTTCTCAAGACCTTCCACAACGCCTTTGCCGCATTGGGCGCGTTCAAGGAGCTTGTTCATTGCAACAGGACGGCAACCGTCATCCAGTAATGCGCCAATCACTCTGGCTCTCGCCTGGGTTCTGGCGGAGGCAAGAAATCCTGTGAAAGCATCACTCATCTTCTTATCATCGGCAGAAGGAACCACCATTTGAAGGGAACGCTTGCCGACCGTCGGCTTCGCAGGAAGGAGTGCCTTCATTGCGGCCTGCATCGTGCAGACATAACGGTGGCGCATCCACCTTGCCAGCTGAATCAGTTCCGACTCGACATTGATGGAGTCATAGATTTTGGCAACGGCTTTTATTGTCACACCCTTTAAGTCGGTTTTCTCCTTAAGATCGATGATGTATCCCTGCCGCATCCTGTTTCCCGCACCAAAGGGAATCTCCACAATGCTCCCGACCTTGGCTTGATCGAGCAGTTCGTCCGGAACGCCATAGGAAAAGGGCCTGTCCAGGCTTTTTGTTGAAATATCGATGATGATGTCTGCAAAACGCTTGTACATGTCGCCCTCCTTTTCATGCTTTTCCGAATCATAAAAAAGTGGTCCACCAAGAAGGGACCACCCTGTTATTACGCGATGTCTATTTTGCCGTGGTACAGCTCGTTGACGGCATTGGAAAGCGGCTTTGGCATGACTTCATCCACCATCGGGATGTCGCCGTCGATCAGCTGTCTTGCTCTCTTAGCCGAAGCGATGACGATGGAGTAGCGGCTCTTGAGTGTGACGTCTTCGTTTCTCTCGTTGATAATCTCCATTAAATCTGAATAAGATGGGTGCAGCATATCTATTCTCCTTTCAGAAGTTCTTCGAACTCCAGTTTCAATTTTTCTTTTACGTCCAGGTTTCTGGCTATTTTGTGTTTCTCCGATAAAACGACGTGGTGTACGTCATCAACGGCTTTCTGCAGGTCATCATTGACGACCAGAAAATCATAGCGGTGAATGTATTCAAGCTCTTCAAAAGCCCTTTTCATTCTTTCATGGATGACATCCATGCTTTCCGTCCCTCTGCTCACAAGCCGGTCCCTGAGTTCACGGACAGACGGCGGCACAATGAAAATAAGCAGCGTTTCAGGGTATTTGGCTTTCACCTGCAGGGCGCCCTGAAGTTCAATCTCAAGTATGACGTCTTTGTTCTCTGAGAGCAGCGCTTCAACCGATGCTCTTGGTGTGCCGTACAGGTTGCCACAGAACTCAGCATGTTCAAACAGGGCATCATCGTCAATCAATCGCTGAAAAGCTTCACGGCTCAAGAAATTGTAATGTATGCCTTCTTCCTCGTGTTCTCTTCTCTGTCTCGTCGTTGAAGATATGGACAAGGAATAGTTCTCTTTCTGAGCCAGAAGCTCTTTGACAATCGTTCCTTTACCGGCACCTGAAAAGCCGGATATAATCGTTAGCACACCTTTTTCCTGCATATCAATCTCCTGTCGCTTTCTGTTTATCCGACAGACGGTTAACCAGTGTCTCCACCTGGATTCCAGATGAAATGATATGGTTCGATTCGGTTATAATTACAGCACGTGTCCTTCTTCCGAAAGTCGCATCCCAGAATCTTCCTTCATCCTTCGCCTGTCTCATCATTCTCTTCATCGGTGCCGATTCCGGGTTCATGATTGCAACAATCTTGTCTGCGGAAATGACACTTCCAAAACCTATGTTAATGAATTT
Organism: Vallitaleaceae bacterium; assembly: GCA_963677915.2. GTDB lineage: Bacteria > Bacillota > Clostridia > Lachnospirales > Vallitaleaceae. Next base: position 51,417 of record CAXXGE010000027.1, read on the forward strand.
GGTCTGCATCTCAGATCCCCTATTCGATATTCTGTATCTGTTCTCTGATTTTCTCGATTTCAGTCTTCAAACCGATGGCCTCGTTGGCAATCTCAAGATTGTTCGCCTTCGATAGGATCGTGTTGGCCTCCCTGTTCATCTCCTGGGCCAGGAAATCGAGTTTCCTTCCAACAGGTTGGGTACTGGCCAGGGTCTTGCTCATGTGTTCGATATGGCTTCCCAGTCTTACGATCTCTTCGTCAATGCAGCTCTTGTCGGCGAAAATGGCCACTTCCTGAGCCAGCCTGCCCTCGTCCACATTGGCATTGTCAAGCAGTTCAGCCAGTCTTGCTTCCAGCTTGGTCCTGTACTCTTCTACGACCATTGGTGTGAATATATTGATTTTTCCCAGCGCATCCGACATGGCCGTCAGCTTCTCGTCGATATCCCTGAACAGCAGCTCGCCTTCCACTTGTCTGGTCTCAACTACTTTGACCAGGGCATTGTCTAGGGCGCCCTTCATGATTGACCAGAGCAGTTCCTCGTCGTCCTCCTGCACTTCCAGTGTGAAGACGTCCGGCAGCCGAGTCATATGGGATACCTTGATATCATTGTCAAGCCCGAACATTTCCGACACCTTACCGAAGTAGCCCAGATATTCTGAAGCCAAAGCTTCGTTGAATTTGATCGATTCCTGCTTGTCGGAATTGTCTTCATAGGACAGATACACATCGACCTTTCCTCTTGAAAGGTGCTTCTTGATATAGTTCTTGATGTCATTTTCCAGAAAACCGAGCTTCCTTGGCATTCTTACATTGACATCGCAGTATCGGTGATTGACCGACTTGATCTCAACCGTTATCTTCCTGTTTTCTATCGTGTGTTCACCACGTCCGAATCCGGTCATGCTCTTTATCATTACCGCACCTCTTCCCTTTTAATCCTTACCTCAATTGAATTATTATACCTAATGAGACCGTCAAAATCAACCTTAGGCTACTTTTTCTTTTTATGTATGTTTCGAATTGCCTTCTTTTTCTTGAAAGGTTTTTTGGAAGGTTCTGCTTTCTTTGATTCATGCTTTGCTTCATGTTTCATGGGTCGTATCAAACAGGATTTTCCGAATCCAATCAGGTCTTCCCTGCCTGCCAATATAAGGGCTTCTCTTACCAGCTTGTAATTCCTGGGAGCCCTGTATTGGATCAAAGCTCTTTGAACCGCTTTCTCATGAGGTGTTTTAGGCACGTATACCGGTTCCATTGTCAGTGGATTCAGCCCCGTGTAATACATGGCAGTGGACAGCGTCGCCGGCGTAGGATAGAAATCCTGCACCTGCTGGGGCTGATACCGAATGTCCCTCAAATATTCAGCCAGCTCGATGGCATCGTTGAGGTCGCAGCCTGGATGGGAAGACATAAGATAAGGCACAAGATACTGCTTCTTGCCCAGTTTTTCATTCATGCCGGTAAAACGTTTGGTAAACGCCTCATAGACCGCATGCTTCGTTTTGCCCATATAGCCCAGAACCTTGTCTGACACATGCTCGGGAGCCACTTTAAGCTGTCCGCTCACATGATGCTCGCACAGTTCCTTCATAAAGGACTGGTCCTTGTCATACAGCAGGTAGTCGAAACGGATTCCGGAACGGATAAACACCTTCTTGACTTTCGGCAGTTCCCGAAGCGCTTTCAGGACGGAAAGATAGTCCTTGTGGTCCACTTCCAGCATGGCGCATTTATCAGGCGTCAAGCATTGTTTGTGCTGACAGACACCCTTTGTGAGCTGTTTGGTGCAGGAAGGCCTGCGGAAATTGGCAGTCGGCCCGCCTACGTCGTGGATATAGCCTTTGAAATCCGGGTCTTCGGTAATGGCTTTCCCTTCCTCGACAATGCTCGTCTTGCTCCTTGCCTGCATGATCCTCCCCTGGTGGAAAGTCAGGGCACAGAAATTGCAGCCTCCAAAGCACCCTCTGTTAGCTATGATGCTGAATTTGACCTCTTCTATAGCAGGCACGCCTCCAGCGGCTTCATACATCGGGTGGTAGTCCCTTTCGAAGGGAAGGGCGTAGACATCATCCATCTCCCTCTCGGTCAGCGGCTGCATAGGCGGCATTTGTATAATATATTCGCTGTCTCCGTACGTCTCGACCAAAGTCCTGGCCGTAAAAGCATCCGTCTGCTCCATCTGGATTCTGAAGCTTTCCGCATACGCCCGTCTGTCGCCACAGATGTCACCGTATGACGGCAGCATGAGCGGCTTGTCAAGTTGCGTCAGTTCTTTCGATTTATAGACAGTTCCGTTAATAAAGGTGATATCTTTGGCTTCAATGCCCGCATCGAGGGCTTCAGCTACTGCAACAATGGCTTTTTCAGCCATGCCGTAGACCAGCAGGTCTCCCTGGGCATCCAGCAGTAGCGACCGCCTGACTTTGTCCGACCAGTAGTCGTAATGGGCAAGCCTTCGCAAAGAAGCTTCGATCCCTCCCAGAATGATTGTCGAATCCTTGAACGCCTTCCTGATTAGGTTGCTGTAGACAATCGTCGCCCTGTCAGGCCTTTTTCCGGCTTCACCACCAGGTGTATAGGCATCCTTCTCCCTGCGCTTCTTCGCTACGCTGTAGTGGTTGACCATGGAGTCGATATTGCCTCCGGTAACCAGAAACGCCAGTCTTGGCTCTCCAAGGGCAGCTATGTCTGCCGTTCTTTTCCAGTCGGGCTGAGCAATCACGCCAACCTTGAAACCATTGCGTTCCAAAAGGCGGCTGATAATCGCCGCCCCGAAAGAAGGATGATCGATATAGGCATCGCCTGTAACCAGGATGAAATCACACTGCTCCCAGCCTCTTTTTTTCATATCCTCCCGTGATACGGGTAAAAATCCACTCATTGGAACCTCACTTCTCAGACAGCCGCTTGCTCTAGCAATAGAACAAGCTCTGCATAACTCTCAATGTAATAATCTGCCAGTCTTCGCTTCTCGGAAGTCTGGTCTTTGGAAAAATCATCGTAAATCGCGCAGACTTTCATCCCCGCATTCCTTGCAGCCTTGATTCCGTTGGGAATATCTTCGATAACAAGGCACTCTGAAGGCTCAACCGCAAGGTCTTCAGCTACTTTCAGGAATATGTCCGGAAAGGGTTTTCCCCTTTCCACTTCGCAGCCGGTTCTGATCGAGTGGCAATAATCCCCCAAGCCGTACTTGTCAGCGATTGCCCCTACCAGCTCCCTGGAATTGCTGGTTCCAATGCCTATTTTATAATTGCCTGCCTTCAGCCGTTCAAGGAGAAGACCGGCATGTTCTTTCATAGGCACTTTATGAAGGTAGTAGTCCTTGGCCATGCCGTTCCAAGTGTCCTTGATGTCAGCCACATCCTCCTCGATTCCGAATCGCTTCTTGAAATACTGCGCCGTCTCCGTAAAGCTCATACCTTCTATTGCATCCTGGAGATCTTCAGGCAGTGCATGGCCTTTCAATTCAAGATAATCGATATCAATCTGTTTCCATAGCCACATGGAATCGATCAGTGTACCATCCAGGTCGAATATGACCGCTTTTATATTGCTTAACATATTTCATTCCTCAATTTCTTTAAATCTTCTGTTGTCAGCGGCCGCCATTCGCCCAATGCCAAATCACTGTCCAGCGGCAATCCTCCCATGGATATCCGCTTCAAATACGTCACTTCTGTGCCAATTGCCTGGAACATCCGTTTGACCTGATGGAACTTGCCCTCATAGATGGTCACCATGACATCGCAGTGAACGTCCCCATCGCCTGTCTCGCATTTCAGGATCTCAAGATCCGCAGGCATGCACAAGGTACCGTCTTCGAGGGTTATCCCTGATTCAAAAATCTCCCTGTGAACCTCTTCGACCTTGCCCTTGATATTGGCGAAGTATGTTTTTGGCACATGTCTCTTGGGTGAAAGCAGATCATGGGCCAAAGGTCCGTCGTTTGTGAGAAGCAGCAGGCCTTCCGTATCTTTATCGAGCCTCCCGACAGGAAACAGCTCGTCTTTCCTCTTATGCTGGATGATGTCAAGCACCGTCTCACCCTTTCGGTCTTCAGTAGCCGAAAGAACACCTGCAGGTTTGTTCAGCATCAGATATATGAATGGTTCATATGGAATGTGTGTACCGTTGACCGCTACTGTATCCTTTACTTCATCGATATTCATCGACGGCTTCTTTGCGCGGACGCCGTTGACCGTGATGCTTCCCATGCTTGTCAGCTTTTTAATGTCTTTGCGGGATCCTTCTCCCATATTGCTTAAAAACCTGTCCAGCCTCATGATTATTTCCACCGCCAATTCGCGTCCCGCTTGTTCTTCAATTTACCGCCTACAGCTTTACCGAAGCCGATACCCATGCCATCGACGGCGACCAGCCAGTACCCTTTTTCCCTGTCGGCATCGATGGTTTCGCCCTTTAAAAAGCGAACTGTATCGTAGTCGTTGCCATCGAGTTCGATGACGCGTGAAACGTTCCCCGGATCAATCGCCTGTGCCAGCGCCTGCGAAGGTTCAAACCTGCCCTTTTTCACCGTACCGAGCAGAAGTCCTGTACGCATGACTCGCATCCCGTGGGTATCAGGGAACTTTGATGCATGCTGAAGTATCTTATCCTTAATTATATACAGCTGTTCCTTATCAGGACACTGCCAGCCTATCTCAGATGAAAAGCTGCTTAGCGCTTCATAGGAATGCCCATCTATGTTTCCGTATTCCGTGCGCCATCCCGAGCCAGACTCTACAGCGTTCCCGCCCTTGACAAGCTGCGCAACGAAATGCCCTTCCCCTTTGTGTCTATGAGGCCAAATGCGCCCTGTCAGACTCAGGTCGAAACCTTCACTGCCGGGAATGTCAAAGCCTTTGTCGATGCCCAGCTTGCCGGGGATAGCCACCAGACGGTAATCCGGATACCTTTCAAGAAATGAACGTATCTGTTTTTCATTTTCTTCCAGGTTGAACGTGCACGTGGAATAGGTCAGCGTCCCCCCTGGCTTGATGCATTTGTCCGCAGCGTCCAGTATTTCGCTTTGGATCGGCACGAAATAGCTGCTGCCTCTTTCTACCCATGATTTCACAAGCTTTCCGTCTTTGCGGAACATGCCTTCGCCGGAGCAGGGTGCATCCACAAGAACGTGGTCAAAGAATCCTTGAAAACGCGCTGCAATCCTTGAAGGTTCCTCGCTCATGACGACTGCATTCCTGATGCCGTTCTGTTCGATGTTCTTCAGCATCGCCTGGGCTCTTGATGCGCTGATGTCGTTGGCTATAAGCCACCCTTCACCACCCAGCTTCTCGCCAATAAATGTGGACTTGCCACCCGGCGCGCCGCATAAATCAAGCACCGTGTCCCCGGGCATAACAGCCATAGCCGCGACCGGCGCCATGGCACTCGGTTCCTGAATATAATAGGCACCGGCATGGTAATATGGGTGCTTGGCCATCTGGGTTTGCTGCAAATAATAATAGCCCTGACTGCACCAGGGCACTTGGCCTTCTGTTTCCGGAAAAAAGGCCTTGTCACTTGAATCCTGTATTTTCAGCCTGTTAACCCGGATGCCCGAACAGGCATCCCCGTCGACAGACTTTTCATAATTCTCATATTCCTGTCCCAGCAGGGACATCATGTTGTTCTTGAATGATTCTGGCAACTGCATATATTACCCCAGGCTCTGTGCTCTGTGAACTGCTGAAATCTCATCCAGCTGACGGCTGTATTCTTCCAGTTCTCCGATATCGTTGCGTTCCCACAGTTTGAAGAAGTGGTCCTGGATCTGCTCCAAAGCATCCTTCTCCATATCCATGCCTTTCAGGTTCTGAATGTTATTCAAAATGTCGGCGATGATATTGGACTTCAGTCTGAATTCAGACTGAGCATCCAGCACCTCGGTTCTGATCTTCGACATCTCGTTGTCCAGCTGATGGGCCGCTTCTGCCGCATGCACCAGGCGGTTCTGTATAAAGGAAGGGACATCGCCTTTGTATTTGTATTGGATGGAATGTTCGATTGTAGCCCAGAAGTTCATGGCCAGCGTCCTTATCTGGATTTCCGCCTGGATTTTCTTCTCGCCCAGAGCGGTATGGACATTGTAGTAGACAATCATATGGTAGCTTCTGTACCCGCTCTGCTTCGTATTGGAGATATAATCCTTCTCAAACTTGATTGTCATATCGTTTCTGGAACGGATCAGTTCGACTACCTTGTCTATGTCCTCAACGAACTGGCAGATGATTCTGACGCCAGCGATATCTTCAATTTCCTCTTCTATTCTGTCAATCGCCACGCCTTTCATCTGCGCCTTCTCAAGAATGCTGGAAATCTTTTTTACACGGGTTGTTACATACTCGATAGGTGAATACTTGCCAAGACGCGAGTTCTCGTTTACGATGCTTTCGAATTTGACCGCCATCTCTTGAACAGCCTGCTGATAGGGAATTAGAATTTCCCTCCACATTTTTATTTGCACGGATGCTATTCCTCCTTGTTCCATCGGTTCAAAAAACATTATAACATAAAACTTAGATTCATTGATATAAACTTCATATTATGTTATACTTTTGATTTAATAGAATTATATGGAAAGGTTGGAACACTTTGAATTCAATAGATAGTCTCGTAAATGAGATTCGTACGTTAAAAGAAGAACGCAACGCAACGATTCTGGCCCACTACTACCAGATTCCGGAAATCCAGGAGCTGGCCGATTTCGTTGGCGATTCTCTTGCTCTTGCCCAGGTCGGCAAAGATACACCGCATGATGTGATTGTCCTGTGCGGGGTTCGTTTCATGGCTGAAACCGCCAAGATACTTTCTCCTGAAAAGACAGTCCTTCTGCCCAATGACGATGCCGGATGCCCTATGGCAGATATGGTGGCCCCCAAGAAACTTCAGCGCTATAAGGAAAAACATCCCAATACCACTGTCGTTTCCTACGTCAATACAACAGCGGAAACAAAAGCAATGACTGATGTTTGTGTCACTTCCTCGAATGCCCTTAGAATCATGGAGCAGCTTGATGAAGAGCACATCATCTTCCTTCCCGATAAAAACCTCGGCGGCTGGATCAAATCCAAAATGCCGGAGAAGAACATCGACCTTTGGCTTGGCTTTTGCTGTGTTCATGAAAGAATGAAAGCATCTGATGTGCTCGCCGTCAAAAAGCAGCATCCCAATGCCAAGTTTCTTGTCCATCCGGAGTGCAATGCGGATGTCGTCGAACTGGCGGATTTCGTAGGATCCACAAAAGGCATCATCGACTTTGCCAAGAACGATGACGGACAGGAATACATCATTGGTACGGAAGAAGGGGTTCTGCACAGACTCAAGAAGGACAGTCCCGACAAAACATTCATCCTTGCATCGGACACGCTTCTATGCAAAAACATGAAAAAGATAACCCTTGAAAACTTAAGGGATTCACTGAAAAACATGGCACCCGTTATCGAATTGGATTCTGACATCATCGAACAGGCTAGAAAACCACTGGACAGAATGTTATCGATGAGCTAATGAAAGTAGGCGACCCGAATTGAACCAGATTCAAACGGACGTGCTGATTATTGGGGCCGGTTTGGCCGGTCTTTATACAGCCTTGCATCTTGACAGCGACTTATCAGTGACTGTCATATCCAAGGATGAACATACCGTCAGCAACTCTTCCCTTGCGCAGGGAGGCATTGCAGGCAAGATGTCTCCTTCAGATACCTTTGAATCCCACATATTGGATACACTCAAGGCCGGCAGCTTTGTCAATGACAAAGGTGCCGTTCAAGTGTTGGTGGAAAGTGCTCCGGATGAAATCCACAGTCTCATCAATATGGGTGTCGACTTCGACAAGGATGAGCACGGAGGCCTTCTTGCTACACTGGAAGGTGGACACAGTCAGCACAGGATACTGCACGCCCATGGCGATGCAACCGGCAAAGCCATTATGGATACGGTCCTCAAGGAACTGAATACACGAAGCAACATTACCGTTTTCGACAATACCATGGTCACATCACTTCTGAAAGACGGCGACTCGATTCTCGGTGCGGCCATGCTGAAAGATGGCGAAGCGCTTATTGTCTATGCGAAGAAAACGGTTCTTGCATCAGGTGGTATCGGCGGACTCTACACCAACACCACAAACCAGAAATTTTCCACCGGGGACGGCATTGCACTGTCAAGTGCAGCCGGTATTGATACAAACCATCTTTGCTACATACAGTTCCACCCCACCGCCTTCTACGACCCGGCCAGCGATAAACGCTTCCTGATATCAGAAGCCGTCCGAGGTGAAGGGGCTTTGCTGCTCGATAAAGACAAAAAGCGCTTTATGCCGAAATTCCATGAGCTGGCCGAGTTGGCGCCCCGCGACATCGTCTCCCAATGCATGTTCAAGGTCATGCAAAAGCAGAAGATCAATCACCTGTATCTGGACTGCACGCATATGGAGAAGAAGTTTCTGACCAATCGTTTCCCCACAATCTATCAGCATTTGGCCTCTAAAGGCGTTCATATGGAAAAGGACCTGATTCCGGTTACGCCTGTCGCCCACTATTTTGTTGGTGGTGTTAAAGTCGATCTGATCGGCAGAACCAATCTCCAGAATATCTATGCCTGCGGCGAAGTTGCCAATACCGGTGTCCATGGCGCTAACAGACTAGCGAGCAACTCCCTTCTCGAGTGTATTGTCTTTGGCAAACGTATTGCCGTAGATATCAACAGTCAACACATCAAAGACCTGCCGTTTCGGGAGATTGCCAATTCGGATGTCACCTCCTATTCCCATCTTCAGGCATGTAGTCCTGAGGTGGAGAACAAGTTCAAAGAAATGAAAAAGCAGATCCGCATCATCATGACCGATTATGTTGGCATTATCCGGACAGATGCGCGCCTCAAGGAGGCAATCCGGCTTCTGGAGGGATTGATGGAAGAATTTTCGGAAATCACCTGTCGGACATTCAATTATTTTGAAACAAGGAATATGTTGACAGCAGCCCTGCTCATTGCCAAAGATGCACTTAAATCGGAAAGTATCGGCTGTCACTACAAAACCAAGGACTTGGAGGCATAATCAATGCACCACTACAATAAGATTGAACTGAAGGAAAATATAAGACGCTGGCTTAAGGAAGACATGCCTTTTGGAGATATAACGACAAGCAATATTGTCATCCACGGCGAACAGGCCAAAGGCGATCTGGTTGCCAAAGAAGCCGGTATACTGTGCGGTTCGGAAGTCTTTGAACTGGTTTTTGACGAGATCAACAAAGATATTCTCATTGAATGGCAGGCAACCGACGGCCGCCTCCTCGAAAAAGGCGATATCATAGCCCATATCAGCGGCCCAATGGATGCGATTCTGATGGGCGAACGACTGGCACTTAACCTGATGCAAAGGATGAGCGGCATAGCGACCATGTCGAAACAATATGCCGATGCTGTGGATGGCCTTCCCGTACGCGTTGTGGATACCCGCAAGACGACACCGGGCCTTCGTTCTCTGGAGAAACACGCCGTTCTTACCGGCGGTTGCTATAACCACAGATATTGCCTTTCGGACGCAGTGATGATCAAGGACAACCATATTGCTGCTGCAGGCGGTATCGCCAAGGCAGTCGAGCTTGCAAGGAAGAATATCGCACACACAGTCAAGATAGAAGTCGAGGTCGAAACCCTTGAAGAACTGGCTGCAGCGCTTGAATCCAAGGCGGATATCATCATGCTTGACAACATGTCACTGGATACAATGAAGGAAGCCGTCGCCATCACGGATGGGGCTGCGCTTCTGGAAGCCAGCGGCAATATGACGCTCGACAGAGTCAGATCAGTAGCCGAAACCGGCATCGATATCATCAGCGTCGGTGCACTGACCCATTCTGTATCTGCACTGGACATCAGCCTGAAATTCCAAAAACTGTAGCATCGGTGCCAGAGGGACGGACCTTTTTGGCACTGGCAGATTGCAAAACTGATGCCCAAAAAGGACCAATCAATTGTCACATATAGTGATAAACTGATTGGTCCTTTCTTATGCGTCAGTTTCCCAGTGCCAAAAAGGTCCGTCCCTCTGGCACCGCTCTTAGCAATCTAAATATAAAACATTTGGCTGTAGGTATCGTTGTACTTCGAGACCAGGTCCTGCAAGGTAACATGATCCAGAATATTCATAACGGAATGGTCCAGTTTATCCCATAAAGCAGACTGAAGGATGATTTCAACGTCCTTCTTCGTGCTGTTGTCTCCCGGCTCACCAAAAAGCGTGTTGCCTTCTACGGCTATGACGATGTCCTTCGCCTTGATGTTTCTAAGTTCCCTGGCAAGATAGTAGCCGCCGTTTTTCCCTTTTACACTTTTCACAAGTCCCTGCCTTTTCAGGTCGGCAAACACCTGTTCAATGTACCGTTTGGACAGGTCTTCTTTCTCATATATATCCTGCGCTGTCAAAGTATCCTTGTCGCTCAGTGCCAGATGCATCATGCACCTTATTGCACACTTGGATTTGTTGGAAACAGCCATGACACTAATCCTTTCTATTCGCCGAATACGTCAAGAGAAAGATACCTCTCCCCTGTGTCGCAAAGGGTTGTCACAATTGTTTTCCCTTTGTTTTCGGCTTTTGAAGCCAGTTGAAGTGCTGCATAGACATTGGCTGCCGCTGAGATACCCACAAGCAGGCCTTCTTCTTTTGCCAGCTTCCTCATCATGTCATAAGCATCATCGTTTGACACCCTGATAACATCGTCAAGAAGTTCTGTCTTAAGCACACCAGGCACGAATCCGGCTCCGATGCCTTGGATCTTGTGTGGCCCTGGCTCGCCTCCTGACAGAACCGGGGAAGCTTCCGGCTCTACAGCAATTATTTGAATGCCCGGAACCTTTTCTTTCAGCATTTCACCCACACCGGTGATTGTACCGCCTGTCCCAACGCCGGTAACAAAAATATCCACCTTGCCATCAGTATCATTCAGAATTTCCAGCGCCGTCGTCCTTCTATGAGCTTCAGGATTGGCTGCATTTTCAAATTGCTGTGGAACGAAGTGGTTTGTGTATTCTTTTTTTAGCTCTTCAGCTCTATTGATAGCACCGCGCATGCCTTCTTTACCAGGTGTCAGCACAAGCTGGGCACCATAGGCACTCAGAAGCCTCCTGCGCTCGATACTCATGGTGTCAGGCATGGTCAGGATAAGCCTGTAGCCTTTGACTGCCGCAACTAGTGCCAGTCCGACACCTGTGTTACCACTTGTTGGTTCAATTATTGTTGTGCCTTCGCTGATCAATCCAGCTTTCTCCGCTTCCTCAATCATGGCAAAGGCGATCCTGTCCTTGACACTGCCTCCAGGATTGAAAGATTCCAGCTTCCCAAGTATAAGGTTGTCGTTCTTGTTCAGTTTATTAATTGCCACAAGCGGCGTACCGCCAATGAGTTCAGTGATATTGTTGTAGTATACGCTCATCCTTTTACCCTCTTTCTATAGCTGTGTTAAACAGCCCGCATTTCTGCGGGCTGCCATAATCAATCAGTTATTCACTTAATCAATCGCTTCTTCCAATGTGATTTCGTACTTGTCCAGATCTTCCTTGGACGGGATGTACTGGATCCGTTCGGTTGATTTCACATCGAATCCGGCTTCTTTAAGGGTATCCGCCACCTGGCCGATACTCTGACCGCCCCATCCGTAGGAACCGAACGCAACTGCCTTGCGGTTCTTTGGCGCCAGGCCTTTCATGTAGGTTAGGAAAGCGGCAACTGTTGGCATCATGTTGTTGTTGAGTGTCGGAGATCCGACGCACACATATTCAGCAGTAATAAGGTCTGTCATGATGTCGGAAATATGCGTCAACGAAACATTGTATAAGGACGTTGCATAGCCTTTTTCTTCCATGACGGCAGAAAGGGCATAAGCCATCTTCTTGGTCGAGCCCCACATCGTATCGTAGCAGATCACGGCTTTCTTTTCCGTTTCATTGCTCGCCCACTTCGTATACTCGGTAAAAATCTCGCTTATGTGTTTTCGCCAAATGATACCATGGCTTGGTGCAATCAATTCGATATCCAGAGCCGCAGCCTGCTTTAGGGCACGCTGAACCTGGCTGCCATAAGGCAATACGATGTTCGCGTAATACTTTCTTGCCTCTTCCATGATGACTTCCAGCGAGTACTCGTCGTCGAAACGCTGTGACGAAGCAAGATGCTGGCCGAATGCATCGTTGGAGAACAGAATCTTCTCCTCCGGCATATAAGTTAGCATGTTGTCAGGCCAGTGGATCATCGGTGTCAGCACAAAACTAAGGCTTCTCTCACCGAGAGAAATAGGTTCCGTCGGCTTGACGGCCTCGAAATTGTACTGTTCGCCGTAATGAGCCTTAAGGCCTTCCACACCTTTAGGCGATGCGAAAATCTTGGCATTCGGCGCAATTTTGGCTATGGCCGGAATCGCACCTGAATGGTCCATCTCAACATGGTTTGAGATTACATAATCAATCTTGGACGGATCAACAATACTTGATATACGTTCCATCATATCAGAAGTAAGGTGCTCCTTGACAGAGTCAATCAGTGTAATCTTCTCGTCCATGATCAAGTAGGCATTGTATGTCGAACCACGCTGTGTCAGGTAGCCGTGAAAGTTCCTGAGATCCCAGTCAACTGCACCTACCCAGTATATGCCTTTCTTGATTTCTATTGCTTTCATGAGGTTTAAGCCTCCTCTTCGAATTCGTCCTTACCTACACCGCAAAGAGGGCATACCCAATCATCAGGGATATCTTCAAAAGCAGTACCAGGAGCTACACCGTTGTCAGGATCTCCCTCAGCAGGATCGTAAACGTAACCACATACTATACATACATATTTTTTCATTTTAATTACCTCCATACTAATTAATAATCATTTTCCATTGGAAAGTTACTGTCATTTTAGTATAAGCACAATGAAAAGTCAATGATTAGTATTCCATGTTTGTCATTCTGATGTAGGAAGCATAACGCTCTTTCGCATCAGCTTCTGCTTTTACGAACAGCTTCTCAGCAACATCAGGGAATGTCTTCTGGAGTGAAGTGTAACGCACTTCGCCAAGAAGGAATTCCTGGAAGTCTGCGGAAGGCTCTTTTGAATCAAGCGTGAACGGAATTCTTACCTTCTGCTGCCAGCATTGGGTTATATCTCCACAGGTGCCAGTAACCAGCTGCAACCGCATCGGCTTCTCTTTCCTGTGTCTTGCCCATGCCCTTTCTGATACCGTGTGCGATACACGGAGCATAAGCGATAATGATGGAAGGTCCATCATAAGCTTCTGCCTCAAGCAAAGCTTTCATGAACTGGTTCTTGTCTGCGCCCATAGCAACCTGTGCAGCGTAGACATAGCCATATGTCGCAGCAATCATACCGAGGTCTTTCTTCTTGATGTTCTTACCTTTTGCAGCGAATTTCGCAACTGCAGCAGTCGGTGTCGCTTTTGAAGCCTGTCCGCCAGTGTTGGAGTAAACTTCTGTATCGAATACAAGGACATTGACATTCTCGCCGGAAGCAAGAACGTGGTCAAGTCCGCCATAACCGATATCGTAAGCCCAACCGTCACCACCAAGGATCCATACGGATTTCTTTCCAAGGTAGTCTTCTTTGCTGATAAGCTCTTCGATGGCTACTTTCGCTGCATCAGAGGAAGCAGTCAGACCTGAAAGTGCGGATTTGACTTCAGCGCTTGCTTTCTTGCATGCATCTGCATCTTCTTTGCTGTCGATCCAGTTTTGGAATGCAGCTTTTGCTTCTGCAGGCACGTCGCTGCCGATCAGAACGTTCATGTTGTCTTCGATGGACGCTCTCATTTGTTTGTAACCCATTGCGATTCCATAACCAAACTCTGCATTGTCCTCGAAGAGGGAGTTTGCCCAAGCAGGACCTTGGCCTTCAGCATTGGTTGTGTAGACAGTTGCAGGAGCGGATCCACCCCAGATGGATGAGCAACCTGTAGCATTGGCAATGGTCATTCTGTCGCCGTACAGTTGTGTGACGACTTTGATATATGGTGTTTCACCGCAGCCTGCGCAGGCACCGGAGAACTCATGCAGGGGCTGTGCGAACTGGCTGCCTTTAACAGTGTTCTTGCCCATCAGGCCGTCTTTGTAAGTAACTTCGTTGTGTGCGTAATTCCAGTTGTCCACTTCATTAAGCTGTGACTCGAGAGGCTTCATGATCAGAGACTTCTCTTTTGAAGGACAGATGTCGGCGCAGTTGCCGCAGCCTGTACAGTCAAGAGGAGAAATCTGAATCTTGTACTGAAGACCTTCGAATTGTTTGCCGACAGCTTTCTTAGTCGCAAAACCTTCAGGTGCATTGGCCACTTCCTGTTCATCCAGAAGGAATGGGCGGATAACAGCGTGCGGGCAGACGATATGAACATTGGTTACACTGGATACAGTTGTCGATCTGCCACTCAGGTACGTGGACCGCGATACCGCGTTTCTCATATGCACTAGTACCTGAAGGGAATGTCCCATCTTCAGCGCCTTTAAAAGTACTGACAGGAAGAGCGTCACCTTTTTGAGCGTTGACAGGCTCTACAATGTTCCTGATGAACGCTGGCGCATCAGATTCAACTGTTTCTCCATCGACAGCAGTCGCCCAGCTTGCAGGCACTTCGACTTTGACAAGCTTATCGATACCTTTGTCGATTGCTTCGTTGTTCATTGCAACGATCTTGTCGCCTTTTTTACCGTAGGATTTCTTGACGGCTTCTTTAAGGTATGCCATAGCATCTTCGATCGGAAGAACATTGGCCAGTTTGAAGAAGGCCGCTTGCATGATCATGTTGATTCTGCTGCCAAGGCCGATTTCTTCTGCAAGGTCAGTTGCATTGATGATGTACATCTCTGCTTCAGCTGCTGCAATCGCTCTTTTCAGAGAAGCAGGCAGGTGTGTATCAAGCTCTTCTGCACTCCAGATTGTATTGAGAACAAACTTGCCGCCTTTTTAAGGCCTTTGACCAAATCGTATTTGTCAACATAGGATTGGTTATGGCAAGCGATGTAGTCCGCGTCATTGATAAGGTATGTGGAACGGATCTTATCTGTACCGAATCTCAAGTGGGATACAGTGATTCCACCGGACTTCTTGGAGTCATAGGAGAAGTAACCTTGAGCATACATATCCGTTTTGTCACCGATGATTTGATGGCGGATTTGTTCGCACCAACTGTACCGTCGGAACCAAGACCCAGAACTTGCAGCGGATCGCACTTGCATTCTCAGTGACGATATCTTCTCCGATAGGAAGGGAAAGATTTGTCACGTCATCCACGATGCCGACTGTGAAGTTGTTCTTAGGTGCATCTGCTTTCAGGTTGTCATAGACAGCTTTAAGCATTGTAGGTGTCGTGTCTTTTGAACCAAGACCGTAACGTCCTCCAACGATGACAGGTCTCTCAGCTCTGTCATAATACATTGCACGGATATCTTGATACAGAGGCTCACCAAGTGCACCAGGTTCTTTTGTTCTGTCAAGGACAGCGATTTTCTTCACGGATGCAGGAAGCACGTTGAAGAAGTATTTTTCGGAGAAAGGTCTGTACAGGTGTACTTTGACAAGACCGACTTTCTCGCCTTTATTATTCAGGTAATCAACAAGCTCTTCAAGGGCTTCAGTAACAGATCCCATGGCAATGACGACATTTTCAGCATCAGCTGCGCCATAGTAGTTGAAAGGCTTGTATTCTCTGCCGACTATTTCGGAGATTTTGTTCATATAATCTGCAACAGTATCCGGAAGCGTCGTATAGAATGGATTGGAAGCTTCTTTAGCCTGGAAGAAGATGTCAGGATTCTGTGCAGTACCACGAGTAACTGGGTGCTCAGAATTAAGACCTCTTTTTCTGAATTCCTTAATAGCTTCTTTGTCTACGAGGCTGTCGAATACGCTGTAATCGATTGTCTCGACTTTTTGTACTTCATGAGAAGTTCTGAAACCATCAAAGAAATGGATGAAAGGCACTCTGCTCTTGATAGAAGCAAGATGCGCTACACCTGCAAGGTCCATAACTTCCTGAACGGAACCAGTTGCAAGCATTGCAAAACCAGTTTGTCTTGCAGACATTACATCTGAATGGTCTCCATAGATTGACAGTGCATGTGTAGCGATTGCACGTGCGCTGACATGGAATACCGAAGGAAGAAGTTCACCTGCGATTTTGTACATGTTAGGAATCATAAGAAGCAAACCTTGTGATGCTGTGTACGTAGTCGTCAGAGCACCGGATTGCAGAGAACCATGTACTGCACCGGCAGCACCAGCTTCAGATTGCATTTCCTGTACGGACACAGTTTGTCCAAAGATGTTCTTCCTGCCGTTTGCAGCCCATTCATCCGTGTACTCAGCCATGTTGGATGATGGTGTGATTGGATAGATAGCCGCTACATCTGTGAAAGCGTATGCCACGTATGCTGCAGCCATATTGCCATCCATCGTCTGAAAGATTTTTTCAGCCATTCTCAAATACCTCCGTGAAATAATATTGATTGATTATGTATTGCTATCACGTATAAGTCCTTATGCCAGATTGGAAACCACTTCCAAATATAGACTCAACGTGACCTTTTACCTTGACTTTTCTTTCGATATGAACCAGAGTGTCCTCTTTGTCTATTCGGATAGGAATACTTCCTTCCCTATCCTCCTTCAAGTATCGTGTATACAATATGCATTTATAAGTATAACATAGATTTCTTGAAAAATACACTAATTTTCCACCAGTATTGTATTTTATTTATACACATCTACCGTCAAGTCACCGCTGTCGGCAGCTTCAGTCGCCAGCACATCACAGCGCTCATTTTGAGGGTGTCCCGCATGTCCTCTCACCCATTCCAAGGTCAGTTTATGATCGCCTTTCGCTTCCAGAATCGCCCTCCAGAGGTCCTCGTTCTTAACCGGTTCTTTTTTCTTGCCCCGTTTCCAGCCATTCAGAATCCAGTTATTCAGCCATCCTTTATTGAAAGCATTGGCAATATACTGGGAATCTGTATGCACGGTGATATCGCACGGTTCATTGACGGCCCTAAGGCCCTCCAGAACTGCCCGGAGTTCCATTCTGTTGTTTGTAGTAGCTGAATAGCCGCCACTCAATTCCTTGGAATGCAACACACCCTCCTTGTCCCTGTATTCCAGGAGAACTCCGTAGCCGCCCGGTCCATCAGGATTGCCTCTGCAGGCGCCATCCGTATAGATGTCTATCTTCTTCATCGTAGTCTCCCCTCTACAAGTCCGCTATCATTTTCAGTCTGTTTATAATAGGAAGATGTTGGGTGCATTCCCTTTCACACACGCCGCAAGCAATACAAGCCGCGGCATCCTTTGCCTTTAATCCCCAGTGCCATTTGAGTCGCTCCACAATTGCATCCGACTCGTTCTTAAGGATGTACATATTGTACGCATCCATATACTTTGGTATCGGTATATCCTGAGGACAGTTGTCGCAGTAACCGCAGCCAGTGCACAGCTGATCCAGATTCCTATTGAGATGTGCTGTTATTTGATCCATTCTCTCATCGCTCATCACGCCATAGTCCTCGCCCGCCTGAACATTCTCGTCGACTTCTTCAATCGACGACATACCAGACAGAACAACGCTGATCTCCTTGTGGGATGCATTGAACTTGAGAGCCGCCTGGGCCAGGGTATCCTCGTCATTATCCCTTATGAAGCTGTAGAAGTCCGGATTCTGGGGTATGATCCCTCCACCAAGTGGGTTCATCGTGACGACACCAAGCCCTTTTTCATAAGCAGCCTTGATGCCTTTTCTGCGGAATGCGAAGTTGGTTGCATTGTATCCCAGGAGGACGCCTTCGAAGCGACCCGAATTGACCATCAGTTCAATCTCATCACCTTTGGCATGGGTTGAAAAAACGATATGCTCAATCAGGCCTTCATCCTTCAGTTTCAAAGCACCTTCATACGGTCCTCCAGGCGCAATCACCCTGTTGTAATCCTCAAGGTTCAGGATGCACCACATATGCATGAAATTGATTTTCTCCACGTTCATCCTTCTAAGGGACTGCTCGACACGGCGCCTCAGATCGTCAGCGGTTGGTTCATCGTTTACCATGCTTTTTGTGGAAACATAGAAGGGATTGGGCATATCCTTGAACGCCTCGCCCATGATTTTCTCGCTTTTGTCGTCGCAATAGTGTGGCGCTGTATCAAAGTAGTTGATGCCCCTTTTACTTGCATACCGTACGATTTCTGCGGCCTTTTCAAAACCGTTGGCATAGTCTTCTTTTTAAAACGCATGCCGCCAAAACCGATGGCCGACACCATCTTGCCTGTTTTTCCATATGGTTTATACTGCATAGGCCCTCCTTAAAACAAACTAAGTTGATTGGATTCAGGCATACTTTCCAGTATACCGTTCTTCTTCATAATCTCAACAACCGTCTTACTGATCTTCGTCCTCTCACGCAGATCATCAATTGACATAAACGGCGACTTATCCCTTTCGATGACGATGTTTTCGGCTGCTTTTTCACCAAGCCCCTGGAGCGCACTGAGTGATGGCATGATACCGCCGTCAAAAAGCTGGAATCTGGCAGCATCCACCTTGTATAGATCGATCGGCAGGAATTCAACACCTCGTGCGTACATTTCCTGAACGATTCGCATGTCCTTGATTGTGTCCTTTTCCTTTTTACTCAGGTCGTCCCGGCCCTTCAGTTCATTCATATGCTCCTCCAGCTGGGCTTTTCCATGGCACATCGTCTCGTAGTCGAAGTCGGATGCCCTGATGGAGAAGAACGCCGCATAATAGGCTTCTTTATGGTAGACCTTGAACCAGGCTATTCTATAAGCCATCATAACGTAGGCAACCGCATGGGCCTTCGGGAACATGTACTTTATCTGTTTGCACGACCAGATGTACCAGTCGGGAACGCCCTTGCCGGTCATTGCCTCTTCCCATTCCGGCTTAAGCCCCTTCCCTTTTCTCACGCTTTCCATAATTGTGAACGACAGACCTTTGTCCACGCCCATATTGATGAGATAGGTCATGATGTCGTCCCTGGTGGATATGACTTCAGAAATTGTACACTTGCCATCTCTGATCAGTTCCTGGGCATTGTTGAGCCATACATCGGTACCATGTGACAGACCTGAGATTCTGACAAGGTCGGAGAAACTCTTGGGCTTTGTATCCCTAAGCATCTGCATGACGAAATCCGTTCCGAATTCCGGTATACCCAATGACCCAAGACTGCAGCCGCCGATATCTTCAGGACCGATTTCCAAAGCATCAAGGGATGTGAAAAGCGACATGACCTTCGGTTCATCCAGCGGAATGGACTGGGGATCCACCCCCGTCAGATCCGAAAGCATCCTTATCATTGTCGGGTCGTCATGACCCAATATGTCCAGCTTGAGCAGGTTGTGGTCAATGGAGTGGTAATCGAAATGGGTCGTTACCGTCGTCGATGTCATATCGTTTGCAGGCCTTTGAACCGGCGTGAATTTATAGATGGACTGGTCCTTGGGAACGACAATGATACCTCCAGGGTGCTGCCCGGTCGTCCTCCTTACACCGGTGCACCCCTGCACAAGACGGTTGATTTCCGCATTTCTTTTTGTTGTGTTTTTCTCGTCGAAATATTTCTTAACAAATCCGTAGGCGGTTTTTTCTGCCAATGTGCCGATGGTGCCGGCTCTGAATACATGGCCCTCTCCAAACAACTCTTCCGTATAGGCATGGGCAACACCCTGGTATTCACCGGAGAAATTCAGGTCGATATCCGGCTCTTTGTCTCCGTTGAACCCGAGGAATGTTTCGAATGGTATGTCATGGCCTTCTTTCTGGAGCGTTGCTCTGCAGACAGGACATTCCTTGTCTTCAAGGTTGCATCCCGAATTCCCGGCAAAAGCTTTGACCGCAGATGAATCGAAATCCGTATAGTGACATTTCCCGCAGATGTAATGGGGCGGCAGGGGATTGACTTCCGTAATCCCAGCCATCGTAGCCGCCAGCGAGGATCCGACGGATCCCCTCGAGCCCACCAGGTAACCGTCCTCCATCGATTTCCATACCAGTTTCTGGGCGATGATGTACATCACCGCAAAACCATTGGAAATAATGGAATGCAGCTCCCTTTCGAGCCGCTCTTCCACTTGGGAAGGCAGGGGTGATCCGTAGATCTCCTCCGCCTTTCCGTAGCATATCGTCCGAAGCTCCTCATCCGAACCTTCTATTACAGGCGGGTATTTGTCCGGCGGTACAGGCTCGATTCGTTCAACCATTTCCGCAATCCTGTTGGGATTCTCTACGACGGTCTCATAGGCCCTGTCCTGTCCAAGATAGCTGAAAGCCTTCAGCATCTCGTCCGTTGTCTTTAGATGTATGGGCGCCTGATTGTCTGCATCATCGAATCCCTTCCCTGCCATCAGGATCCTGCGGAATATCTCGTCTTCGGGATCCAGGAAATGAACATCGCCCGTAGCCACAACCGGCTTGCCATGCTCTTCACCCAGATCCACAATCCTCCTGTTGATCTCCTTCAGCCCGTCTTCATCCTGAACTGCCCCATTCCTGATCAGGAACAGATTGTTTTCGATGGGTTGAATTTCATAGTAGTCGTAAAACTCGCAAAGCCGCTCCAGCTCTTCCTTAGGCTTATCCATAAGTACCGCCTGGTACAGCTCGCCAGCTTCACAGGCTGTCCCTACGATCAGCCCCTCCCGCATGGACTGAAGAAGGCTTTTGGGAATCTTGGGTTGCCTGAAGAAATAATCGATATGGGATCTAGAAATCAGCTCATACAGATTCCTAAGTCCAGTCAAATTCTTTGCCAGTATGATTACATGGGAAGCTCTCAGTTTCTTTACATCCCTTGCTGTCGATGCTGCATACCGCAGAATACCGTCAAGATCATGAATATTCATCTGCCTCATATGCTTCATCATCTTGAGCAGAATCACCGCCGTCGCTTCCGCATCATCCACGGCGCGGTGGTGGTTGTGCAAAGGTGCATTGAAATGTTTTGCCAGGGTATTCAGCCTATGATTTTTTATATTTGGGAAAAACAGTCTCGCAAGTTCGAGCGTATCCATCGTTGTATTGTTCACTTCAAGGCCAAACTTCATTGCAAAATGTTCAATGAATCCAAGGTCGAAGTCTGCATTATGGGCAACCAGGGTACAGCCCTCGCAAAAGTCCAGAAAAGCAGGCAATACCTCATCAATAACAGGCGCGTCTCTGACCATTGACATATCGATGCCCGTCAATTCCTGCACTTTTATGGGTATGCTCCGCTCTGGATTTACAAAACTAGAAAACCGCTCCACCACTTCATTGCCGATAATTTTTACTGCGCCCACTTCCGTAATCTTGTCCATCCCCGCATAAAAGCCCGTCGTCTCAAGGTCGAACACAACATAGGCATCGTCAAAGCACTGCCCTTTCGGATGGCGGATAATATCCCTCAGGTCGTCGACCAGATATCCCTCTACGCCATAGATTACTTTGAATTCATCATTCCTGTCCAGCGCATGGAACGCGTCCGGAAATGCCTGAACGACACCATGGTCGGTAATGGCTATCGCAGTATGACCCCATGCCTTCGCCCTCTTGATAAGGGCGCCAGCACTGGCCATGCCATCCATATCACTCATTTGAGTATGACAGTGAAGCTCAACCCGTTTACGTTCAGCAGTATCATTCACCATATTCCTGAAATCATCAATTTTTTCCATCGCCTTGATGTTGATTGTCATTTCATTCTGATACGTATCGAATTGAAGGCGGCCTTCGATTCTAAGGAACATATTCTTGCCCATTTTAGGTTTGACCTGTTCCTCGAATTCTTCCTTTTTAAGGAAAGTCTTGCATGTAATCGAATCCGTATAGTCGGTTACTTCCATGATCAGCAGCGCTTTTTCCGAGCGTGTAATCCTTACGTCCTGGCTCAGTACATAACATTCAATGATGACATTTTCAGTCTCTTCACTGAAGTCTGCAATCGATATGACGGTGCCGGTGATAGCCTTCTTGCCGACCAGCCTGTTTTCGCTGCCGGCATCTTCCTGCTTCTGTACGACTTTCTTCGTTTTTCTGGCCCCGTCTCTGGCATCGCTCATGGACACCATTTCCTGCTGAAGCCTTAAAGCCTCCTCTTCCCTCTTCTTCATAAAGCTGTCAAAGACACCCGTTTTGGGCTTCTTGGGAAGTATGGCAGCCTTTACATCCATACCGAACCTGTTCTTGAACTCCAGTTCAATCCAGGAATCGATGGTATATTGCTTGAGGTAGCCAAAATCGAACTCATCCAGTTCAAAAGTTATTGTCGCCGTTTCAAGCAATGGTTTTTTGTTGTTCAGCTTAGCAGCTGCAAAGGGGCTTTGTTCTTTCAGGCGTTCCATCAGCGTCATGGCGTACATGCCATAGGCCTTGTTCAGCGTTAGGCCATCTCCGACCTCGTAACGCTCTTCGATTTTCACCTGAATCCCTTCCCTATCCAGAAATGCCGCTATTTCCGTTTCCAAATCCTTGATGATGCCATATCTGATGACACGACGAAAAGCCATGTCAATATGAACATGGCTTTCCTCTTTATTCAAGTATATATTATCTATGAAAGCTTCCTCCGCTGCCTCTGTGGTTCCTGCAGACAGTGCGATGCCGGGGAAGGCTTCCAAAAACCGTTTTTGTGCCATCTCTATCAATCCTTTAGTTGTCCCTTGCTTCAGCCATCTCGTCAATCATGGCCATCAGTTCATCCACAAGGTTTTCTTCTGGAACCTTCTTGACTACAACGCCTTTCTTGAATACCAGCCCCACACCATCGCCGCCAGCGATGCCGATGTCGGCTTCACGTGCTTCCCCCGGACCATTGACGGCACAGCCCATAACCGCCACTTTCAGTTCAATATCATAGTTTTCAAGACGCCGCTCAACTTCCCTGGCGATGCCGATCAGGTCGATGCGCGTCCTGCCGCATGTAGGGCATGCAACCAGGTTGATGCCGGAATGATCCATATCAAGCGCCCTCAGAATGCCTCTTGCCACCTTAATTTCCTCCACCGGATCGGCTGTTAAGGAAACCCGGAATGTATCGCCAATCCCCTCCGCCAGAAGCGTGCCAATACCGACGGAGGACTTGATGGTCCCGGCGAAAACCGTTCCCGCCTCCGTAACGCCCAGGTGCAAAGGGTAAGGCAGTTTTTCCGATGCCAGGCGGTAAGCCTCGATACCCAGCATGACATCCGATGACTTGATTGAAACAACAATATCCTCAAAGCCTGTTTCTTCAAGATAGCCGCAGTTTCTTATTGCGCTTTCAACCAAAGCTTCAGCCGTCGGATGTCCGTACTTCTCCAGTATGTCCTTTTTCCAGCGAACCGCTGTTGACGCCGACCCTGATTGGCACTCTCCGTTCCCTGCATGCATCTGCTATCTGCTTCAGTCTGAACCTGGAGCCGATATTGCCCGGATTGATTCTGATCTTGTCGGCGCCGCTTTCTACAGCTGCAAGAGCAAGGCGGTAGTCAAAATGGATATCCGCAACGAGAGGTATTGTGGTATTCTTTTTTATCTCCTTGAACGCCCTGGCATCATCCATATCCAGAACGGCCATCCTGACGATGTGGCATCCGGCTTTTTCAAGGCTTTCAATCTGATAAAGGGTGTCTTCCGTATCCGATGTCCTTGTATTGGTCATCGACTGTATCGCGACAGGTTCGCCGCCGCCAATGGGCACATCACCTATTAAAACTTTTCTCGTTTGCTTCCTCTTCATAGGATACCTCTTCCAATAATAGTCATGTATCTATATTTTAACAACATCGGAAGCAGTTTGCAAGAAACCCGCGTCCAGTTGAACGCGGGTTTCTGAATTAATACAATTCTTTGATTTTCTTAAGTCTTTCCAGGTGGTCTTCTTCTTCGTCTATCAGCATCCGAAGTGTTTCTTGCGTCTTATCGTTGACATAAGGCATCAGCTGCTTGTAGAAGTCGATTGTGATAGCTTCTGTATCGATACCTTCCTGAATCGCTTCCTCAACAGTCTCCACTTTTTTCGGGTCGCTGCTGAAAGCTTCGCTCTTGGCATATGAATGGAAGAAATCATTGATGCCCGCATCAAAAAGATAATCGTAAGCCTCCTGGCTTTCCTGTGCTTCCTTGTACAGTTTTGTGAAATATCCGGCATGGCTTCTCTCGTCGTCTGCCAGTTTCAGAAACAGTTCCCTGGTCTCGCCTTTCGCTTTCTTGGCAAATTTCTCGTAGAAAATGATGCCTTCTTCCTCGAGACTGATTGCAAAATTCAACACTTCTAAAGATGTAAAAGATGGTTTCATGCTATTCCTCATTTCTATTTATTATTCTTTACAAAGATTACTTCAACAATATCACAACAAATACATGAATTCAATATCTAAAATGTATGCATTTAGAACAATCTAAATATGTCATTGAACAGAATCAATACCATAAGGGCCATAAGCAGAACATAGCCGATAAAATGGATGATTCCTTCTTTCTTGGCATCAATGGGTTTTCCGCGAACCATTTCCACCAGGATGAAAATGAGTCTTCCACCATCCAAGGCAGGAATCGGCAGCAGGTTCATGACACCCAGGTTGGCACTCAGAAGCACCATATAATAGGAGACCATATAGAAGACAGTCTTGATACCGAATTTGGCGCTTTCCTTATAGCTGTCGCTCATAACAGATACGATGCCTACAGGGCCAGCGATATCGCCCGGAGAAACATTGCCTGCAACCATCATGCCTATGGAATAATATACCATTTTAATCCAGAAGATGATTTCCCGCACGCTGTGTTCCAGAATATCGAGTATGCCTCTGCTTTGAAGCATCTCACCGTAAATGCCCATCTGCTTGACAACTGTGCCGTCAAGATCCACCAAGGCAGGGGTCAACACAACCTTTTGCGTGCCGTCTACCCCTTCCCTTTTGTAGTCTACCTCTATTTCATCCCGAGGCGATGTATTGAGGTAGACGCTGATTTCGTTGTAGTGGACGATGTTGTGTCCATCAATGCCGGCAATCCTGTCCCCAGGCATCAATCCTGCAGCTTCCGCAGGGGAATCCGGAGCGACTTCTGCAATCGTAGATGTAAAGGTTGCACCCATTCCCACATAGAATATGGCGAAAAGGAAAGCCAGCATAAAGTTAAAAAGCGGTCCTCCGAATATCACCTGAAAGCGCACCCAGGCTGACTTGGATCCGAAAGAGCCTTCCGACAGGTCTTCCGTGTCCTCACCCTTCATTCTGCAGAAACCGCCAAAGGGGATGGCACGGATTGAAAAGTCGGTCCCAATCCAATGTCTTGATGTAATTACGGGTCCCATGCCGATGGCGAATTCCTCTACAACAATGCCGTTTCTTCTGGCGAAGAGGAAATGCCCCATCTCATGAATCAGAACAATGAGGCCGAAAATAAGGACCGCCACTGTTATTGGTATGATATTGTTCATTTTCCGTACAACCTTTCTGCTGTTTCAAGTGCCCATCTTTCCGTGTCGACTATCTGTTCTATTGAAGTCAGTTTCTCCTTCTTGTGCAGGGACATGAGCGTCTCGATCAGCACCGGTATCTCTTTGTATCCAAGGCCACCGCCGATGAATCTTGCCACTGCCCATTCATTGGCAGCATTCATAACCGTTGGCATCGTGCCGCCTTCATCAAGGGCATTGTATGCCAGTTTCAGGCAGGTGAACACATCAAGGTCCGGCGCTTCAAAGGTCAGCTGACCAATTTTAGCTAGGTCAAGCCGGTTAAAACTATTTTTCACCCGGTCCGGATAATAGATTGCGTACTGGATTGGAAGTTTCATATCCGGAAGCCCAAGCTGGGCAATATTGGAGCCGTCCACAAACTCCACCATTGAATGCACGATGCTTTGTGGATGCACCAGAACGGATATCTGCTCTGGCTTGACATCAAACAGCCATTTCGCCTCATGGACCTCAAGACCTTTATTCATCATCGTTGACGAATCAATCGTAATTTTCTTTCCCATCGTCCAATTGGGGTGTTTCAAGGCGTCTTCGAGCTTGACTTTCGCCAGCTCCTCTTTCCCCCAACCTCTGAAAGGTCCTCCCGATGCGGTGAGATGGAGTTTTTCTATGCGCTTCCAGTCTTCCCCCTGGAGAGATTGGAAGAGTGCCGAATGTTCACTGTCTACCGGAAGTATATCGACACCATAACGCCCAGCAAGAGGCATGATGATTTCGCCTGCAGTTACCAGTGTTTCCTTGTTGGCAAGTGCGATGTTCTTGCCGGCCTTGATAGCCTCGGCCGTCGGCCTGAGACCAACCATACCCACGACAGCAGTCACAATTATTTCCGCCTCATCCAAGGTTGCAACTTCTATCAATCCTTCAATGCCGCTGCTTACTTCTGCAAGACTGCCTATCCGTTCTTTTAGCAGTTTGGCTTTCTCCGGATTCATCACAGCAACAAGCTTTGGCTTGAAACGTCTTATCTGTTTTTCAAGAAGGTCAATATTCTCGGCTGCACTAAGCCCCCAGACACGAATATCGCCCCTTTCTTCAGCTATTTCCAGTGTTTGTGTACCTATGGATCCAGTCGACCCAAGTACGGCAATGTTTTTCAAAGCTATTCACTCCTAAAGTATAGTGTATTGTCAAAACCAAAGCTTCATAATGAAATACACGTAGGGTGCCACCACAAGAAAACTATCCATCCTGTCCACTACGCCGCCATGTCCCGGCATGATCTTGCCAAAATCCTTGATACCGGTCTGCCGTTTCATACCAGATGCGACCAGATCGCCCAGCTGTGACACGACCGAGCCGAAAAGGCCCATGACAGCAAAGACTGGTATTGCATCAATATGCACGTCTTCAAACAGCAGAACGATACCCAAACCTACAAGTATGCAAAGGACGACAGACCCCAACAGGCCACCGAAGGCGCCTTCCACCGTCTTGTTGGGACTCAGGAGCGGCACCAGCTTCCTCTTGCCGAACCTTGTACCGACAAGGTAAGCCCCAGTGTCCGATCCGATAGCGATTGCAAAGATGAACCACACCATCCAGATACCGATGTCCGGCTCGTCCCTGACCATGATAATAAAGGTGAGAAGGTATACTATATAAATGGTGCCGAACAGCATGCCTGCAATGTCCTTGATGTTATATTTCGGATAAGTCAGCACGTACATGAACAGCAGCCCGATAAAGAACACTGCGTAGAGCACCGACAGCAGGGCCTGCCGATCCAGATAAAGGAATACAAGGTATGCAAAAGCCAGAACAGCATTGAATGCATAAATCGTTTTTGACAGGACACCGAAAGCCTTGTAGATCTCGTAGATACCCACAAGAGCAATAAAGACGGCAGCTGCGTAAATCGGGAGGCCGCCCAGTACAATGACAGCCAGCGCTACCGGAAGGACAACCAAAGCTGATATCAAACGTGTTTTCATGCTTCAACACCTCCAAAACGTCTTTTTCTTCCTTCATAGAATTTCAAGGCCGCCTCAAAATCCTCCTCTTTGAAATCAGGCCAGTGCTTTTCCGAAAAATAAAACTCCGAATAAGCAAGCTGCCATGGCAGGAAATTACTCAGACGCATCTCACCGCTTGTACGAATCATTAAATCAGGGTCGGGTATGCCTGCCGTATCCAGTCTGTTTGCTACACATGCTTCATCGATGGCTTCCGGTGACAATGTGCCTTCAGTTACTTCTTCAGCGATAAGCCTCATGCATCTAAGCAGCTCGTCCCTGCCGCCATAATTAAGGGCAATCTGAAGCTTCAAGCCAGTCGCATCCTTCGACGCATCCTCCAGTTCTGCGATGGAAGTTCTAATATCCTCGTCAAGAATGGACCTGTCACCAATAACCCTGATTCTCATATTGTCTTTCTTGGCCTTCTTGATGCTGTCTTTCAAATACTGTCTCAGCAGATTCATAAGGAAATCCACTTCAGCCTTGGGACGTTTCCAGTTTTCAGTTGAAAATGCATAGACCGTGACATAGGATACACCCATTTCATCAGCCTTCTTGCATATTTTTTTCAAATTGTCGCTGCCAGCCTTATGACCGAAACTTCTAGGCTTGTTGCGTTCTTTGGCCCATCGGCCGTTGCCATCCATTATGATAGCCACATGTTCGGGAATAACAGTCGAATCCTTCATTTTGCAGCCCCCTCTTTTTCCCTCTTAAGAAAATACCCCTCCGAGGAGGGGAGTTGTCATGAACTAAAGACTATTATACAGTCTTGAGCTCCTTATTTTTATTTTCAACGTGTTTATCGATACTCTTGATGTAGCTGTCTGTCATATCCTGTGTTTCCTTGTCCAGATCTTTAAGATCGTCCTCAGTAATAAGACTGTCTTTCTGGGACTTCTTGAAATGGTCAAGTGCATCGCGTCTGATGTTTCTGATGGCAATTTTCGAGTTCTCACCAATCTTTTTAACTTCCTTGGTAAGCTCGTCCCTTCGCTCTTCTGTCAGTTCCGGGAAAACAAGCCTGATCGACTTGCCGTCGTTGCTGGGATTGATGCCCAAGTCAGATTGCTGGATGGCTTTCTCGATATCCTTGAGGATACTTACATCCCATGGCTGGATTTGAATCATTCTCGGCTCAGGCACGTTGATGTTGCCCACCTGGGCCAACGGCGTTTCCTGTCCATAATAATCTACTTTGATCTTGTCGAGAACATGCGGATTGGCCCTGCCTGCACGAATCGTATTGAGTTCGCTTTCCAGTGCTTCAATGGTTTTACCCATCTTCTCTTCATATTTTTTTAGCTCTTTCTTCACAATAACCCTCCTAAACCGTGACTGTCGTTCCTATTTTTTCACCGTTCGCAGCACGAACGATGCTGTTTTCATCATTCAGATGGAATACCATCATCGGCATTTTCTGTTCTGCGCACATCGTCGCCGCTGTCAAATCCATGACCTTAAGATCCCTGTTGATGACTTCCCTCAGCGAAATCTCATCGAATTTGGTTGCACCCGCTACGACATTGGGATCCGCATCATAAACGCCATCGATATTCTTAGCCAGCAGAATGATATCCGCATCGATTTCAATCGCTCTTAATGCGGCACCTGTATCCGTCGAAAAATACGGGTGTCCGGTGCCTCCGGCAAAAAAAACCACCGTTCCTTCCTTCATATGGGCAAGGGCTGTTTCCTTGCGGAACAGGTCTGTCATATTACCGCATAAAAAAGGCGTCTGGACAACAGCATCAATGCCTTTTGCCCTAAACATCGCCGATGTATAAAGGCAGTTCATCACTGTAGCAAGCATACCTATTTCATCGGCTTTGGTGCGGTCCATTGAAGAGTTGCTGCGGCCACGCCAAAAATTGCCACCACCTATAACAATAGCTACCTGAACCCCATTGTCGACAAGTTCCTTAACCTGATCAGCAACAGCCAATACATTCTGTTCATCAAAACCGCGTCCGCCAGATCCCGCCAGCGCTTCTCCGCTCAGTTTCAGAAGTACTCTTTTATACTTTGACATAGACACACCTCACAGTAATAATTTAACATAAACTCTATAAAAAAGGAAGCATCTACATGCTTCCTCTTTTAAACGGCATTTTTTAATTGCCCATTTGCTTTGCAACTTCTTCAGCGAAATTCTCTTCTTTTTTCTCGATACCTTCGCCAGTCTCAAATCTCACAAAACGAACGACACTGAGGTTGGCACCTTCAGCTTTGCCGACAGATGCGACATATTGCTTGACGCTCATATCGCTGTCTTTGACATAGGCTTGATCAAGAAGGCAGATTTCCTTCATTTGCTTGTTCAGACGTCCGATAATCATCTTTTCAATGATGTTCTCAGGCTTGTCTGGATTTTCGTTCATCGCCTGTTGCTTCAGGATTTGTCTTTCGGACTCTTTGTATTCCTCGGATATTTCACTTTGGTCCACGTGAAGCGGTGAAATGGCAGCAATTTGCATTGCGATGTTCCTGCCGCACTCTTTGATGTTTTCGTTTACAACATCGGTTGCAAGCTCTACAAGAACACCAATTTTTCCGCCCATATGAATGTAGGAAGTGATGACGCCATTGGCAGCTTCCATTTTCTGGAATCTCCTGATTTTGAGGTTCTCACCGATAACTGCAATCTGAGCATTCAGTTCATCAGCCACTGTTTTGCTGGCATCGCCAATGCTTGGCTCAGCCAGGAAAGCATCAAGATCAGTTGCGCTTGATTTGCAAGCCTGCTCAGCAACAGCTGATACATAAGCCTGGAACTTCTCGTTTTTTGCAACGAAGTCAGTTTCACTGTTGACTTCCACGATTGCTGCAACAGCATCGCTGTCGTTGTATACGGCAACGATTCCTTCTGCTGCGATACGTCCTGCTTTTTTGGCCGCTTTTGAAAGGCCTTTCTCTCTCAGGACGTCAATTGCTCTATCCATATCGCCGTCGGCTTCAGTCAATGCCTTTTTGCAATCCATCATTCCGGCGCCGGTTCTTTCTCTTAAATCTTTCACCATGCCTGCTGTAATCGCCATGATTCTACCTCCGTTATTCTATTATTTAAATTATTCTGCTTCTACGGCTGCTTCTTCAGCTTCTCCAGCCATGGACATGCCTTGGTTGGCTTCGATAACAGCGTCTGCCATTTTTCCAGTGATCAGTTTGACGGCACGGATTGCATCATCATTACCTGGAATGATATAGTCAATCTCTTCAGGATCACAGTTCGTATCAAGGATACCTACCAATGGGATACCAAGAATATGCGCTTCCTGAATAGCAATTCTCTCTTTCTTTGGATCAACGATGAAGATAATGTCTGGCACTTTCTTCATTTCTTTGATACCACCGATGTTTTTCTCAAGCTTTTCCATTTCATGTCTCAGCTTGATGACTTCCTTTTTAGGAAGCAGTTTGAATGTTCCGTCTTCTTCCATCTTCTCAAGTGTCTTAAGACGGTTGATTCTGGAACTGATTGTTTCGAAGTTTGTCAGCATACCGCCGAGCCATCTTTGGTTGACATAGAACATGCCGCAACGCTCAGCTTCAGCTTTGATTGAATCTTGAGCCTGTTTCTTAGTACCTACGAAAAGCACTGTGCCGCCGTTGTCAACTGTCTCTTTGATTGCGTTGTACGCCTCGTTGAATTTACCGACAGTCTTTTGAAGGTCAATGATGTAGATACCATTTTCTCTCAGTGTAGATGTACTCCTTCATCTTAGGGTTCCATCTTCTTGTTTGGTGTCCGAAATGCACACCCGCTTCAAGCAATTGTTTCATTGAAATAACGCTCATGTTTTTTCCTCCGTTTTGGTTGTTTTCTTCCGCACCTTTTCATCTCGCAAAGCGTTCCCATACGGGCCACCGGCTCCTTGATCAAGATGCGTGATTTTTTACGCAAGTGATAGTATAACACATTCCCTTGACGCAATGCAATAGTTACTATATTAATTTGATATCCCTTCCAATAGAATGGACGAGCATCTTGCCTGTTGAGGGGTCAAATTCAACTGTGCGGCCCTGTGAGCCACCGGTATCTTCTGCAATCAGTGGAATCGCCAAGTCCTTCAGTTTATCCTTAACCGCACCGACATTACGGATTCCGATTTGAAACAGCCTGCTGCCGCCGCTTTCCTTGAACATCTGGGCGCCACCTGCCATTTTCGCCACAATATGGGCTTTTTCGGCACCGGAGCTGATCAGATCCTTCAGCAGTTTGTCTAGTGCCGTGTCTGCGAATTTGGCAGGGTTATCCCTGCTTTCAAAAAGATTGCTGTCCGGAAGCATGATGTGAGCCATGCCGGCTATTTTTATGTGCGTATCGTAAAGGACAACGGCAACACACGACCCGAGCCCGAGAGTATAAATCTTCTCGGGCCCTTTGCTGATTGCCATATCGGCCATAGACACTTTGATATTGTATTTACTGCCGATAATCATCTATTCCATACCTACACTCTTGATAATCGTTTGATAGGACCTTTCATCCGGCGTCAGGATGAGATAGCCATTGATTCCGCCATTCACGCCTTTGAAATGGGTCTTGATCAGCAATACTTTGTCGCTGACATTGCCAAACTCAACCGCCGGCACACTCAGTATCGCACCAGCCATGTCCACAGCCATAAAAGGCGCAGACGCAGTAATCTTCAGCTGGGTCAGCATGGAGAGTGATGAGAGATAGGCACCTGTGATGATGCTTCCGATTTCCTTCATCGCAGACAGGTCCATTTCATCCAGATCGCCCTGATCGCCTTCTTCCTTGCCCATAAGCAGGTTGACAAGCCTTCTGCCATCCATCTTGTCCACGACAAATATCAGCATGCCGCCGAGTTCTCCTGTAATATAGGAAAGTATGCCGATTACCGGCGCTTCAGCTCCGCCCAGAATCTCGGGAAGCTGGCTGAAATCCGGTATATTGACTTCCGGCACATCCATAAGTACTTTTTTGTGAATCAGTTGAGACAGTGCCGTCGCTGCATTACCTGCTCCAATGTTACCTATTTCCTTCATCAAATCAATATGGTTGTTGTCCAAATGGTTGAATATGCTATCCATTGAGAACCTTCCTCTCCGCAGTTGAAACGCCGATTGCCGTATGAACCAGTTCTTCCACATCAAGCAGAGTGATAAAATCCCTTCCGACCTTTCCTACTCCCCAGATATATGGTTTTTTACCTTCCATACTGTCCTCGTCCAGTTTTTCAATCTCACCTTCACCCATGTCTATGACTTCATGTACCCTGTCCACAATCAGTCCTATCGGCGCATCATCCACCTTGGTGAAAATGATTCTGGTATCTTTGGTAAATACATCATCCGCCAGTCCAAATTCCTTCCTGGCGCTCATGACAGGCAGAATCTCCCCTCTCAGGTTGACAACGCCTTTCACACTTGTTGGTGCAAGTGGCACTCTTGTAATATCCAGCATCTTGATGATATTCAGCACTTGCTTTATGTCAATGCCGTACCTTTCCTGTCCAAGTCCGACAACGATATATTGCTTATTCATCGAACACCTCCGTTAGACCAGCTTATTGACATCCAGAATCAACGCTACTTCGCCATTGCCAAGTATTGTTGCTCCAGCAATCAATTTTATCGATGATAAATGTTTACCCAAAGTCTTGATAACAATTTCCTGTTGGCCAATCAGGCCATCAACGACAAAACCGGAAACCTTTTCCCCTTTCGTCACAATAACGACGGTGATGACTTCCCTGTTGTCCTTCACTTCTTCTACCTTAAGTCTTTTACCCAGCTGTACTATTGGAATGACTTTCCCACGCAAGTTGATGACTTCCTGATTCTGAACATACTTGATGTCAGCTACCAGAATTTCCTCTATAGTCTGTATCGAACTCAACGGAACTGCGAACTTTTCATTTCCAACCAGTACCATAAGCGCCTGGATGATCGCCAGAGTCAATGGCAGCCTGATTACGAAAGTACTGCCTTTGCCAGACTCTGTCTTGACTTCCACGTTGCCGCCAAGAGCTTCTATTTTTGTTTTTACGACATCGAGTCCCACGCCTCGCCCCGACAGGTCGGAAACGGATTCAGCCGTCGAGAAGCTCGGCTGAAAAAGCAGTTCGATAATATCACCTTCGGACAGATCGCCCACCTCGGCTTTGCTGATCAATCCATTTTTCACGGCTTTCTCAACCGCTCTGCCCATATTGATGCCACGGCCGTCGTCAGCCACTTCAATCACCACATTGTTGCCATCCTGGTAGGCTTTCAGGTTGATATTGCCAGTTCTGTCTTTTCCTGCGGCCAACCTTTGGTCTGGCGTTTCAAGACCATGATCTGCCGAATTCCTGATCAGATGTACGAGCGGGTCGCCGATTTCATCGATCACCGTTCTGTCAAGTTCCGTCTCTTCGCCCTCCATGTTCAGTTCTATCTCTTTCTCCAATTGCCTTGAGAGGTCTCTTATGAGCCTGGGAAATCTGTTGAAGACCCTGTCTATCGGTACCATGCGCACTTTCATGACAGCATCGTGAAGGTTCGTTGTAATCCTTTCAAGGTATTCGATTTGTTCTTCGAAACTCTGCTTGGTGCTTTGCACGATTTCAAGACCATTCTTGATGATGATCAGTTCACTGACAAGGTTCATCAGAACATCAAGCCGTTCAATATCGACCCTGACAGTTCTGTTGGCTATCGGTTTGTTTTTATGCTTCTGGGCTTCTTCGAGTATTTCGCTGGCTGCAGGGTCTTTGCTTTCTTCCGTAGCTGCAGCTCTAGCTTCTTCAGCCGCTGTCTCTTCTACAGCGGCTTCGGCAGCGGATTCTTCCAAATCGCTCACCACATCTATGGCCGCCTTCTCCACTTCCGCCACAGCTTCAATCTTCCCGGCAATGGTTTCAGCCGGTTCTGCGCTTACCAGCATAATCGAAAAGTCGTATTCGAACTTCTCATCCTCTATATCCTGGGTACTGGGGATTGTTTTCAAAACCTGCCCCATTTTTTCTAGCTCCCGAAAAATAATGAAGGATCGGGCTGACTTGAGCAGACAAGAGGTCGAAAGATAGACGGTTATACCGTAGATCGCCATACCTTCCTGTCCGGCGTATTTAATTGCATGCCTTTCTATATCGCTAAGCGGCGTCAAAAGGTCAAGCCTTGCTATTTTTTCTGACACACCTACAACCGATACTTCCGGTTCCTCGGGCGCTTCCCCCTCTTCAGCAGTTTCTGCTTGATCAGCGGCGGCAACGATGCTTCTAAGGTCTGAAATCAGTTTTTCATTGTTCTGCTCCCCTTCAGCACCGCTTTCGGCAATCACTTCTATATACCTTTCCAAGGCGTCAAGGCAGGAAAAGAGTGTATCTACCAGATCAGAATCCACCTTGACTTTGCCGTCCCTGATTGCAGACAGGGCATCTTCCATGATATGGGCCAGTTTGTTCATGTTGCTATAGCCCATCGTTCCCGCCATCCCTTTTAAAGTATGGGCTACTCTGAAGACTTCATTGATTTTTTCTTTATTTGCTATCGGATCTTTTTCAAGTTCCAAGAGGGATTCATTCAAAAGCTGAAGGTGTTCTTTTGATTCCTCTACAAAAATTTCCAGGTATTGTGAAGCATCCACGTCAGTCCACCCCCAGTTTGTTGACTATACTGTCTCTCAGCCGCTTGATATCGACAATTTCATTGGCCAGGCCTTTTTCGACAATCGACTTCGGCATGCCATACACGACACAGCTTTCCTTGTTCTGGGCTATCATATGGGCCTGCCGCTTATCTTTAAGCAGTTTGACACCCTTAGCCCCGTCCGACCCCATTCCGGTTAGGATGACGCCGACGATCGTTTTTATTCTCAGTTCCGCCAACGACATCATCATGACATCGACAGATGGTTTATGGCCGCTCACAGACGGTCCGTTGTTCAATGCAATTTCGTATTTTCCGTTTCCTTGTTCCAGCACCAGCAAATGCCGGTCACCTGGAGCGATATACACGTGGCCTGATTTAAGCACATCTCCCGGTTCAGCTTCCTTGACTTTCAAAAGACAGCTTTCATCCAGTCTGTCAGCAAACGAACGGGTAAACCCGGCAGGCATATGCTGAACAATAACAATTGCAGCATCAAGATCAGCCGGCATTTCACTCAAGATATGCCGAAGCGTACGCGGCCCGCCTGTGGACGCGCCTATGGCAATAAGTTTTTGAATCCTTTCAGTACTTGTCAGGTCCGGTTTCCTGGTTATATGAAGATCATAATCCTCATCTTTGAACCAGCCATTCTGTTTCATGCTGGATCCGGAAGTGACTGCAGCGGAAAGTTTGCCGGTCAGCTCTTTCTTCAATTCCTCTGACTTGATCTTCATCATCCTGTCCGGTTTGACTACAAAGTCAAACGCGCCTTTTTCAAGCGCTTCGATTGTCACATCCTCATCGTGTCTTGCAAGAGAGCTCAGGACAACGACAGGCGGCCTGTTTCCCTTTTTCAGTCTGCTGAGCATGGTCAAGCCATCCATCACCGGCATCTGCAAGTCAAGCGTGACAGCATCCGGGCGCAGCTTTGCAATCATATCCAGCCCTTCTTCACCATTGGCCGCCTCCCCTACAACGACAAATCGAGAATCACTATTGATGACATCGGAGATAACTCTCCTCATGAAGACAGAGTCATCAACCACAAGAATTTTCAGTTTCTTCCCCATGCGCATCTACCCCTTAAATCCCCATTTATACTCCGATAGTTTTTTCAACTGCCTCAATAACACTTTCCGGCTGGAAAGGCTTGACGACAAAATCCCTTGCCCCTGCCTGGATGGACTCAATAACGAGGGCCTGCTGACCCATGGCCGAACACATAATTATATTCGCGCCGCTGTCCAATTCCTTGATGGCTTTGACAGACTCGATACCGTCCATGACAGGCATCGTAATATCCATAATGACAAGGTCTGGCTGAAGCTCCTTGAACTTCTCGATGGCATCAACGCCATCTACTGCTTCTCCAGCTATCTCATATCCCTTCGATTCCAGGATATCCTTAATCATCATTCTCATGAATGCTGCATCATCTACAATTAAAATGCGTTTCCCCATGAAGACACTCCTTATTCTTAGTCTTTCGAAACAAATTCAACTTATTCATATTATATCATAAAATCTATTCGTCTTATCCAAAATAGGCAACAAAAAAGCAAGATTTTCATCTTGCTTTCATTTTCACATATTGTCCAGTTCCCTGAAAAGGAATTCATTAAGTATTTTTATATAAGTACCTTTCATTCCAAGCGATCTTGATTCAATGACACCGGCACTTTCAAATTTCCTCAGTGCATTGACGATGACTGAACGGGTAATCCCGACCCGGTCGGCAACTTTGCTTGCTACAAGGATGCCTTCATAGCCTTTCAGCTCATCAAAAATATGTTTGACCGCTTCCATTTCCGAAAAGGAAAGGGTTCCGATGGCGGCTCGTACAACGTTGGCCTTTCTGGATTCCTCGATGTTTTCTTCATTGATCGAGCGCATAATTTCTAGTCCGACAACAGTCGCTCCATACTCGCCAAGTATAATGTCATCAATGTCGAAGTCCGATTTTTCACGGTACAAGAACAAGGTACCAAGCCTTTCGCCGGCCATGTCAATGGGAACTGTCATACCGCCGTATCCCTTGGATTGAACTGGTTCTCCGAAACCAAGGGTTGTCATATTGATATTCTCCTTGGTTGAAAGAATGCCAAGCAGCCTTTCATTCAACCGGTTATCAATGAACTCGCCTCTCGTACCGCTGAGCAGCTCGCCGATCATGGTCACTTCCTGCCTGTTGTAGTTGGCAAGAATCTTACCCTTGCTGCTGATGACAAGAACGTTCGCACCCAATATATTGCTCATGACTTCGCAGATGTCCCTGAACTGTACCCTTTTATTTCCTGCGCCTTGCACAAGCTTGTTGATTCTTCTAGTATTATCAAGCAGTTGAATGCTCACGTGTCAACCTCCAATTTGAAATATGAGTAGATTATAGTATATATCTCCTCGCCGTTCAAGGGACTTTACTGAATTTTTGAACAATTCAGTTTTTTTCAATCACATGCTTGCATTCGTCGTTGCTGCAGAGTAATTTGTCTCCTTTTTCCACCATTAACGATCCGCACAACTCACACTTCACGGATGTTGGTTTGTACCAGGTCATGAAATCACATTCCGGATTGTTTTCACAACCGTAATAGCGCCGGCCTTTCTTGGTCTTCTTGACCAGCATCTGACCCCCGCACTTATGGCAGTATACATCGTCAACTTTTTCAAGGATAGGCTTTGCATTTCTGCATTCAGGGAATCCAGGACACGCAAGGAATTTCCCGTATTTACCCATCTTGATGACCATCATACGGCCGCATTTGTCGCACGGAATATCCGTTTCTTCATCCTTTATTTCCACTTTTTCAAGTTCCGCTTCCGCCTTCTGGAGCGTCTCCTCGAAATGGGGATAAAAATCTCTCAGGATATCTTTCCATTCAATTTTTCCGATTTCAACGTCATCCAGCTTCTCTTCCATTTCAGCTGTAAACTGGACATTGACGACTTCATCGAAGAAATCCCCCAAGATGTCGTTTACGACCTCGCCCATTTCCGTAGGAAACAGCTGACGGCCTTCTTTCGAGATATAGCCTCTGGCAGAAATAGTCGCGATTGTCGGCGCATATGTACTCGGTCTTCCAACACCATTCTCCTCAAGTGTTTTGACAAGACTTGCCTCGCTGTATCTTGGCGGATGCTGGGTAAAATGCTGCTTCTCATCAATCTCCTCAAGCGCCAGTTCGGAAGTTTCGGTAATATTCGCAATCTGCTGGTTGTCCGCTTTTTCCTCCTCTTTGCCGTACACCTTGAGGTATCCCTCGAACTTGATGACTGAGAGCGCGGCGGTGAATACATAACCAGCTGACAGAACCCGGACCTGCTTTGTTGTATACACGGCAGGCTGCATTCTGCTGGCAATAAATCTGTTCCATATCAGGGTATACAGCCTGAACTGGTCCCTGCTCAATGAGTCTTTCGTCTCCGAAGGCTTCACGTCTATGTAGGAAGGCCGAATCGCCTCATGGGCATCCTGTACGCTTCCTTTCTTCTTGGCTGTGATGTTGGCAGGATTCGCATAGGCATCACCAAAAGCTGACCTGATATACTCAACGGCATGATTGTGCGCTTCGTCAGAAATTCTGGTTGAGTCTGTTCTCAGGTAAGTAATCAAACTGATAGTGCCTCTGCCTTTTACATCCACACCTTCATATAGCTGCTGCGCTATCCTCATGGTTTTGACCGCAGAGAAGTTCAGCTGCTTCGATGCTTCCTGCTGCAATGTACTGGTGGTGAAAGGCAGATACGGCTTCTTCTTCCGTTCACCTTCCTTGATGGAGCCGACAGTAAACGGATTACCTTCGATTGCTTTCAACACCTGATCGACATCATCCTTCGATTCCAGCTTCATTTTGCCGTCTTCAGTGCCGTAGAAAGCTGCGACGAATTGATCATTCGTTTTTTTATCAGCAATTCCGGCATCGATTGTCCAGTATTCTTCGGGGATGAATGCGTTGATTTCCTTCTCCCTGTCACAGATCAGTTTCAAGGCAACGGATTGAACACGCCCCGCACTCAAACCCTTCTTCACCTTTTTCCACAGCAGTGGGCTGATGTTGTAACCGACCACCCTGTCAAGGACACGCCTTGCCTGCTGCGCATCCACAAGATGCATATCGATATTCCGGGCCTGCTTGATAGAGTCTTTCACTGCCTGTTTTGTAATTTCATTGAAAGTGATTCTGTACACCTTGTTGTCCTCAGATTCTTCCAATTTCAACGCATGCAAAAGATGCCACGAAATGGCCTCTCCTTCTCTATCAGGGTCAGTGGCAAGGTATATCTTTGAGGCTTTGCGTGCTTCTTTTCGGAGCTTTGCCAGCAAATCGCCTTTTCCTCTAATTGTAATGTATTTTGGTTCATAATCGTTCTCAAAGTCGATTCCCATCTGGCTTTTAGGTAAATCCCTAACATGTCCCATGGACGCTTCTATCTTATATGTGGATCCCAAAAACTTCTTAATGGTTTTAGCCTTTGCCGGCGACTCGACAATCACCAGGTTTTTAGACATAGGTCTCTCCTATCCATTCCTTATGTAGTGCTGGTTCGGCAGCTGCTGAATGCAACCTTTCATCTCTAGATTTATTAGAATCAGTTGCAGCTTTCCAAAAGGCAGCTTCGTTTTCCTTATAATGTCGTCGATATAGACCGGCGACCATTGAATACAAGGATAAACCATTTTTTCATTCACATCAAGTAGTTTTTCAAAATCATCCTTCTCGCCCATCGATACCTTGCCTAATGCAGCGTACTCTTCCAGCACATCATCCACATCGAAAACAGGCTTGGCCCCAAGGCGTATAAGATGGTTGCAACCCTCACTGTTTTTGTCGAAAACCCTTCCCGGAACGGCGTATACATCCCGTCCCTGTTCAAGGGCACAGTCCGCTGTTATCAGTGATCCGCTCCTTTTTTTCGCCTCCACGACAATGATACCGTCGCTAAGTCCGCTGATGATCCTGTTTCTTCTCGGAAACAGCCCCGGCGCCGGATAGACACCAGGCCCTTCTTCAGAAAGAATCGCTCCGCCACATTTCAGGATATCGGCTTCCAGCTTGTTTCCTTCTTTCGGATAACACACGTCAATTCCCGAGCCCCATACTGCAGTCGTTGCAAAACCGCTGCTGACAATGCTTCTATGCGCAGTCGAATCGATGCCGCGGGCCATCCCGCTGACAATGTGGATACCAAAGCCTGACAGTTCCTTGGCTAGATATTCTGCTGCCTGTTTACCATAGGGGCTCATCTGACGTGTACCGACAATGGCTATCGTCACTGGCCGCTGGATATACCTGCCCCTGTAATACAGCAGGGTTGGCGCATCTTCTGTCCGTTTCAGGTTCATGGGGTAGTCCGCGTCTCCTAGCGTCCAGAATCCTATGCCCCTGGATATGACGGAGGCAAGCTTTTCCTCGATATGTTTTATGTTCCTGGAAGAAAGGATTTGGTTAAGGTCTCCTGCTCTGAACGGCTTTCCCATGATCCGCTTTTCCAAATCTTTTGGGTCGGCCTCAAAAACCGCTTCCGGTGATTCATAAACCTCAAGCAGTTTTCTTCTCTTGACAGGACCAATCCCCTTGATATTCGAGAGCCAGAACCACAGCATTCGCTCCTTTTCCACTATGCTCACAGCCCTTCCTCCTGTCTGTAACGCCTGTCTAGAAAACGATAGCCGACCGCTTCAGCAATATGGACATCGGCTATGCTGTCGCTCCCATCCAAATCCGCTATCGTCCTCGCTACTTTCAGCACTTTATGGTATGACCTGGCGGTAAGCCCCAGAAGTTTGAAGGCGCTTTCCATCAGTTCTCTCGCACTTCTGTTTCCCCACCCCCATTTTTCAGGCTCATCAGGCAGGTCGCAGTTGAAACGGACACCAAAGGATCTGTTTCTGTCCCCTTGCATACCTTGGGCATCCAGAATCCGATTTCGTATTGTCCCTGTACTCTCTCCTCTATCAATATCTGCAAGATCCACAAAGGGTATCGCCTCGACTTCTATCTGGATATCGATCCTGTCAAGAAGAGGCCCCGAAACCTTGCTGTAGTAGTTTCTTATCGAACGCCATGTACATGAACACCTGTTTCTGTCAGGATAGTGTCCGCAGGGGCACGGATTCATCGATGCCAACAAGCATGAAGTCCGCCGGGAAAACATGGGCGACTCCCGACCTGACCAGGGTAATCCTCCCTTCCTCCAAAGGTTCCCGCAAGGCTTCCATCACATGTCTTTTGAACTCAGGAAGCTCATCCAGGAAAAGGACACCGTTATGCGACAAGGAAATCTCTCCCGGCATCGGATAGCGCCCACCTCCGGCAAGACCAGCCAGCGTCGTGGTATGGTGGGGTGAACGGAAAGGTCTGTCTCCTATCCAGTTGCCGTTATCATTCAGCAGACCCGCCAAACTGTAGATTTTGGATATTTCCAGCTGTTCATCGAAAGAAGCATTCGGCAGAATCCCCGGCACTCTCCTTGCTACCATTGTCTTCCCTGCTCCGGGCGGCCCCATCATCAACATATGATGCCTCCCCGCTGCAGCCACCTCGACAGCCCTTCTCACGTGCAGCTGCCCCTTGACGTCTTCAAAGTCCGGAACGTCCCGTTTCCCACACACCGGTGCCAAAAGGTCTGACCCTCTGGCACTGACCTCCCCACCCTTCAAATACCGGACCGCCTGGCTAAGGCTGTCGACAGGAACCAACGCCACATCCGGCACTCTGTTTACCTCGAGATAGTTCTCAGACGGCAGGATGATTCTATTGATGCCGCTGTCCCTAAGAAAACAGACCAGCGGCAGTGCACCTGCCACACCTTTCACACTGCTGTTTAGGGACAGCTCCCCTATCAGCGCAGTGTCTGACACGGATTCCTTATCTATGGCTCCCATTGCGCCCAGCACTGCTACAGCAATTGCCAAGTCAAAGCCTGCTGAGCCGGCCTTTCTGAATCCCGCAGGAGCCAGGTTGACAGTCACCCTTTTTAACGGAACCAGATAACCGGCATTTTTCATCGCAGTCCTTACCCTGTCGACAGCTTCCTT
This sequence comes from Vallitaleaceae bacterium, assembly GCA_963677915.2. Lineage (GTDB taxonomy): Bacteria > Bacillota > Clostridia > Lachnospirales > Vallitaleaceae. Next base: position 93,503 of record CAXXGE010000027.1, read on the forward strand.
AACCGCGCTGTCAGCAAGGCCGATAATCTCGAACCTTGGAAATCCTTCACTTACATCTGTTTCCACCCTTATCAGGCGGCTATCCATTCCAAGCATGGAACAGCTGGTCGTTTCAAAATACATAAGCCACACGCCTCCTCTATTAATGTCCACCCATTATATAACAAAGGAAAACAAAAAGGGTCTGCCGACGGCAGACCCTGCGCATTTTTCTAATGCTGCACTTCAATTAATGCTTGTGGTCGCAGACAGAACCCGTTGACAGGAGTTCTCCTTTCACACACCGCTCAGCGGCTTCCAAAGCCAGTCCCGACGCACCTGTGATGACCTCGATGCCCCTGTCATTAAAAATCTCGATCGCGCCTGCACCCATGCCTCCGGAAATGATGACGGTTACGCCAAGGTCTCCGAGAAAGTTTGGCAGGAATCCAGGGCGATGACCCGGATTGGCCTGAATGCTGCTTCTGACGATTTTTCCATCTTCAACTTCAAAAATATGGAAATGCTCACAATGTCCGAAATGCTCTGTTACAAATTCCTTTTCACTTGCTACTGCTATTTTCATTTTATATCTCCTCATATGTCGGAATGAATAATATCATCTAAATCTCAATCATGCTTCCCGTCGACATATAGCCGACGCTGCTACCCATCTTTTCCTTCAGTATGCCATAAGGTTCAAGACCTGTACAGTGGCATGTATGGCACACGGCACCCGTGCCATTCAGGTACTTGCCGATCGCCTCCACCGTCACTCTGTCTTCACAGACGGCAGTCGAACCCCGCTGCAGATGGAACCCGCCAACGATATGGTCAGGCCAGCATCCAAAAAGGCCGTGGAACTTATCAACGATGTTGACGATACCATTATGGGCACAGCCTGCGAAAAGCACCGTCTTGTCCCCGTCCCTCACCACCATGTTCTGTTCATGAACAAAATCATCGGGAACCAGGTCACCGTCCTTTTCCATCAGCAGTTGGCTGTTGCCGGATGGCCTGAATCGGTTTCCTCCAACAGCCGAAAACAGCTCGAGTCCTTCATCAATGGACAAGCGGTCTCCAGTCAGGATGAATCGGCCGCTGTCAAGCAACTTGCCGTCTATCCCTATATTTGTCTTCGCGCCACCGTTCCTGAAAGCATAATGCCCTTCAAACGCCTTCCTATGGATATATATGGGCGCTATGACATTCAGTTCTAAAAACCGCTGAAGTCCGCCTCCATGATCGTAATGTCCATGGGAGACAACTGCAATATCGACCTGACTCAAATCGACACCC
>CAXXGE010000028.1:0-315459 GCA_963677915.2 Vallitaleaceae bacterium
TATATCGATGGGGTGGATACGATTATACGGATGGCGGTTCCCTATGCCAAAGGGACGTTGAGTCTGGATCTTGACAATATGTTCATTCTTCTTGGTATCTTGCTCGTTATCCAGATCATTGCTTTTCCCTTTGCCTTGCTCTACGGCAAGCTGGCCGGCGTCTTCACAGCAAAAAAAATGATACTTTTTGGGATATTAAGCTATATTGTTGCAGTCGTCTTTGCTTTCTATATGACGAAGCTGTATCATGTCTTCATCCTGGGTGCCATCATTGGATCAGCCCAGGGGGGCATACAGGCGCTGAGCCGTTCCTATTACGCCAAAATCATTCCCAAGAAGAATGCCAATGAATTCTTTGGTTTCTACAATGTATTCGGGAAGTTCGCGGCAATCCTCGGCCCACTGCTTATGTCGCTGACCAATACACTGACGGGAAAACCAAGGTACAGCATTTTCGCAATTTTGCCGCTGTTCCTGCTCGGATTCATCATCATGTTAACGCTGCCAGAAAAAGCGAAACACGAAGTTGATATCGTTTAATATGTGATTACTACAGCAAGCCGCTTCCGGCATTGGAAGCGGCTTTTTCCATGTTTTCCGGTTGTAAAATGCAATTCCGACTAAAATAGTAGGAATGTACAATAAAAGTACATGTTAAACTATTGACAAGGATGTCCAACCATGATAAATTATGATTATTATATCCGAGTAGATTAGTTGGAATTGGAGGTGTTGCATGAAACTTTCAACGAAAGGTCGATATGGCCTACGGGCAATGATAGACATAGCAATCAATGCTGATGAAGGTCAGGTTTCAATAAAAAGCATAGCAGAGCGGCAGGCGATTTCCGAGAACTATCTCGAGCGTATCGTGGCAGTACTCAAGAAAACCGGGTACGTCAAGAGTACCAGAGGTGCCCAGGGCGGTTACGAACTGAGCAAGAAGCCGGCAGATATTTCAGTTGGCGATATTCTAAGAGCTCTTGAAGGGGGCCTGAACCCTGTGGACTGTGTTCTGACGAATGATGATATATCCTGTGATGAATCTGCCTTCTGTGTGACGAAATTCGTCTGGAAAAGAATCAGTGACAGTATCAACCAGGTTGTTGACAATATATCTTTGGAGGACCTTGTCGAAGAGCAGCGTGCCATCGACCGGATGGTCCAGGCAAGAAAGGAAGCGTACAATGGATAAAGGAATATATTTGGACCATGCGGCGACGACGCCGGTTAAAGCTGAAGTACTAGCAGCTATGCTGCCTTATTTTTCGGAAAGTTTTGGAAATCCTTCAAGTATTTACAGTTTCGCCCAAAACAACAAAGAAGCTGTTGAGGCTGCAAGGGAACAGGTAGCAAAAGCTATCGGTGCCAGCGAGAGGGAAATCTTCTTCACAAGCGGTGGCACGGAGGCAGATAACTGGGCAATCAAAGGGATTGCAGAAAGTTATAAGGACAAGGGCAACCACATCATCACAACGACGTTCGAGCACCATGCGGTACTTCATACCTGTGAATACCTTGAGCGGAATGGTTTTGAGGTCACGTATCTTGATGTGGACGAGAATGGTCTGGTCGATCCGAGCAGGTGCGTGCCGCCATCAAAGACAATACCATCCTGATTACAATCATGTTTGCAAACAATGAAATCGGTACGATTCAGCCAATAAGGGAAATCGGTGCGGTGGCAAAAGAGAAGGGCGTCTTCTTCCATACGGATGCGGTACAGGCAGTCGGCCATGTGCCCATCGACGTTAAAGAAGACAACATCGACCTCCTGTCTATCAGCGGCCACAAGCTTTACGGGCCAAAAGGCATCGGCGCACTTTATGTAAGAAGAGCATCAAGCTCAAAGCCTACATCCATGGCGGCGCTCAGGAAAAGAAACGCCGCGGCGGAACGGAGAACGTGCCTGCTATTGTAGGGTTTGGTAAAGCCATAGAATCCGCTGTGGAGACGTTGGAAGAGGAATCTAAAAGACAGACGAATCTCAGAGACTACCTAATCGAAAGAATAGGGAATGAAATAGAATACTGCAAGCTGAATGGTCATCCTACAAAACGTTTGCCCAACAATGTGAACTTCAGTTTTGAATTTATTGAGGGTGAATCTCTGTTGATCATGCTGGATATGAAAGGTATCTATGCTTCAAGCGGATCGGCATGCACATCAGGTTCCCTCGATCCATCACACGTGCTCCTGGCCATTGGCCTACCTCATGAAATTGCACATGGATCATTGAGGATATCTCTGGGTGAGTCAACAACGACGGAACAGCTAGACTTCCTGGTGGATTCCCTTAAAGGCATTGTCAACAGATTGAGAAAGATGTCGCCGCTGTATGAAGATTTCGAACAGAAGATAGTAAAAAGTTTGCTGGTTTAAGGCAGAAAGATAGAGGTGCGATATGTATACAGATAAAGTAATGGATCATTTTTCGAACCCAAGAAATATGGGTGAGATAGAAAACGCTTCAGGCGTCGGTACAGTTGGAAACGCGAAATGCGGTGATATTATGAGAATCTATCTTGATGTCAAGGACGGCATAATCAAGGATGTCAAGTTCAAGACATTCGGATGCGGTGCGGCCATTGCAACAAGTTCCATGGCAACAGAAATGGTAATGGGAAAGACAATCGAGGAAGCTTTGCATGTGACAAACAAAGCAGTTATGGACGCTCTGGATGGACTCCCAAAAGCGAAGGTCCACTGTTCGCTCCTAGCTGAAGAAGCGCTTCACGCGGCTCTGTGGGACTATGCGCAAAAGAACAATATCGTGATTGAGGGCCTGGAGGAACCGAAAGAATCAGACCATCATGAAGATGACGAAGATGATGACGAATAAAACAGTCGTCGTTGGCATGTCGGGCGGTGTGGATTCTTCCGTAGCCGCCTTTTTGCTGAAGGAACAAGGTTATAATGTCATCGGTGTTACCATGCAGATCTGGCAGGATGACGACCGACAGGTTCAGGAAGAGAAGGCCGGATGCTGCGGCTTGAGTGCTGTGGATGATGCGAGAAGGGTGGCCAATGCACTGGAAATACCCTATTATGTCATGAATTTCAAGAAGGAGTTCAGTGAGGGTGTCATCGACTATTTTGTCAATGAATATCTCCAAGGCAGAACGCCCAATCCCTGCATTGCCTGCAACAGGTACGTCAAATGGGAATCCCTGCTGCAGCGCAGCATGAATATTGGCGCAGACTACATTGCCACGGGGCACTATGCAAGTGTTGTTCAACTTCCGAACGAAAGATATGCCTTAGAAAAATCCAAGACAGACAGAAAAGACCAGACGTATGCACTATACAATCTGACACAGGAACAGCTTTCCAGAACACTGATGCCTGTCGGAAAGTTCGAGAAAGAGGATATCCGGAAGATGGCGGAGAAGATCAATCTCCGTATAGCCAACAAGCCTGACAGTCAGGAGATCTGCTTCATTCCGGACAATGATTATGGCCGTTTTATCAAAGACTATACAGGGAAAGAGATGGAAACCGGTGATTTCGTGGATACGGCTGGCAACGTGGTTGGTAAGCATAAGGGCATCGCCAACTACACGATAGGACAGCGCAAAGGGCTGGGTCTTGCAATGGGCAAGCCGGTTTTTGTTGTTGAGATCGATTCTGTAAACAATACCGTCGTTGTTGGAGACAACGAGGATGTTTTTTCGAAAGGTTTGATTGCAAATCAGCTTAATTTCATGGCTTTCGATAAGCTGGAAGGTGAAATGAGACTGACGGGCAAAATCCGCTATTCCCATAAGGAAGCGCCTTGCACCGTCAGGATGACAGATGAAGATACGATGGAAGTCATTTTCGACGACCCAGTAAGAGCAGTGACACCTGGACAGGCGGTCGTGCTTTATGACGGCAGCATTGTGGTGTCGGCGGCGGTACCATCATCAATAAAATTTAAAATTTGATTTTTACTGGCTTTCTTTGAACATAGACGAGATAGCCGTCAAAACCAATCATTTTGAGGCGTTCTTCCACTTGGTCGAACGCCCTTTTCAGCTCTTCGGGCTTGTGGGCATCGGATCCGATCGTAATGTTTCTTCCCCCCAGTTCATAATAGCGTTCGAGAATGCCATAGGAAGGGTGGGGCTGGTCCAAGCCGTATTTGTATCCAGAAGTATTTACTTCAATGGATTTGTCCTTCTTGATGATGGCTTTCAGCAATGGATCCAGAACGTCCTGGAATTCCGCGTATTCGAATTTCTTGTTGTCCTCAAGCCAGTATCTGATGACATAATCCAGATGGCCGTAAGCGTCAAAATCATCGAAGTTTTCAACCTGTTCAAGGGCGTATCTGAAGTATTCCCTGTAGCCGTCTTCGCGGCCTCTTGTGTTGAAATAGTTCGCATCATAGGGATCCTGGCCGACAATCAGGTGGCTGGATGCCAGTATGAAGTCATAGCCTCTGCTTTTTACCAGTTCGGATAGCGTATCATGGAGATGGGTCTGCATGCCAAGCTCAATGCCGATCAGTATGATGATTCTGTCTTGGTATTTTGCTTTCAGGTCGGCAATGTATGGGAAATAGCTGTCGATATCCAGTTCGAAATCGTAATCGCATTGCGGGAAATCCAAGTCATGGTGTTCGGTCAAAGCCAGGTATTCGAGTTTCTTATCTATTGCTGCATCGACCATATCTGTCATGGCAACTTCACAATCGCCGGAAAAATCACTGTGCGAATGGCAATCTGCTTTTATCATGTCATCCTCCTTGCTTGCTTGCGTGATGAAAACAAGTATAGCATAAGACTTTTTGAAAGGAAATCTTTTTGAAGTTTTACTTGAATGGCAAAATACGCCTATGGTAATATTGAAAGGGCTATTAACAAGGATTTAATGATAACTTTACATACTACAGGAGGAAAATCCATGAGTGACCAGGTAAGAGAGCTTCTCTTTAATGTGTTCAGCCTTTTCGGGGTTTTGGCATATTTATTTACGGGATGCATATTATGGCCGATGGCTTGCAGAAGTCAGCAGGCAACAAGATGAAGAATTTGCTGGGGATACTGACCAACAACCGGTTCGTTGCGGTAATTGGTGGGTGCGGGTGTCACTGCCATCATCCAGAGCAGTTCGGCAAGCACGGTCATGGTTGTCGGTTTCGTCAATGCGGGACTGATGAATCTGACCCAGGCGGTTGGTGTCATTATGGGAGCCAACATCGGTACCACCATCACCTCATGGCTCGTTTCCCTGGATGAAATATTGGTGTTTTTCAAACCGGACAAAATAGCACCGTTTGTCATCGGTGTCGGTGCGGTCATGTTCTTTTTCTCGAAAGACAACAAAAACAAGCAAGTCGGTGAAATATTTGTAGGATTTGCTTTGATTTTCATCGGTCTCACATATATGAAACACGGCATAACACCTTATAAGGATTCACCGGTTTTCCAACAGGCTTTTATCACATTGGGTCAGAATCCATTCCTGGGCGTCCTGGCTGGCGCGTTGGTAACAGCAGTCATCCAAAGCAGTTCCGCTTCTGTCGGTATACTGCAGACCTTGGCGGCGACGGGGGTTGTACCTTTTAGCGCGGCTATCTATATAGTCCTGGGCCAGAACATCGGTACAACTGTCACTGCGATGCTTTCCAGCATAGGTGCCAATAAAACGGCGAAGAGAGCAGCTGTCATACATTTGCTGTTCAATGTTATCGGTACAGTCGTATTTACGATACTTGCCGTTGTGCTCTTCAAAACGACGCTTTCGCATCTTGCGGGAACGCTTATATCCAAGGTTCAGATCAGTACCTTCCATACCTTGTTCAATGTGAGCTGTACGGTGCTAATGTTTGGATTTGCCAACAAACTGGTGTATTTCGCTGAAAAACTGGTACCTGGTGTTGACCGTGAGGCACTGTCCGAAGATGAAATTACGCTGAAACACCTGGATGACCGTATACTCGAGACACCATCTTTTGCAGTGCAGAATGCGATCAAAGAAGTTGTGAGAATGGGTGAACTGACAATTGAAAACACCAAATCAGCTACCATGTGCCTTATATCAAAAGATCAGGCGCAGATTAAAAAGGTTATTCGGGCTGAGAAGGATATCAATAAGCTGGAAAAACTGATTACGGATTATCTTGTTAAAATTAACAATATACCTTTGAATGACAGGCAGCACCTTGTGATTACAAACCTGTTCCATACAGTCAATGATATAGAACGTGTAGGCGACCATGCGGAAAACATCGCAGAACTGGCCCAGTACTACCTGGATAATGACCTTCAGTTCTCTGAAGAAGCGGAAGCGGAATTCAAGGAAATCAGCAAAATATCAGTTGAAATCATTGAATTGGCGATAGAAGCCCGTAGAAACGACAGGGTTGAGCTGGTCAAGAAGGTGGAGCTTCTTGAGGAAAAAATCGACGATATGGAAGAAGAACTGCGCAGGCAGCACATCAAACGTCTTGCTGAGAACAAGTGCAACTCCACCACGGGTGTTGTTTTCCTTGATACCATCAGCAACCTCGAACGTATATCCGACCATGCTCTTAACATAGCCGGTTATGTTAAGGAAGAAGTCATATAGTATAGCGACTCCTTGCAAATAGCGGACTAATCGTATATAATTCAATGGACTATTTGATTGATATTGTTTTAGAATGTAAATACAGTAAGGAGCCAGTATAATGAGAAAAAAACCGACTGTTCTTATGATCCTTGATGGATATGGATTGAACAAAAAAGAAGAGGGCAATGCAGTCAAGCACGCCAACACGCCAGCTATGGATGCGCTGATGAATAACGGCGTATTTGTCGAAGGCCATGCGAGCGGTATGGATGTTGGGTTGCCGGATGGGCAAATGGGCAACTCGGAAGTTGGACACCTGAACATGGGCGCAGGAAGAGTTGTTTACCAGGAACTTACCAGAATCACCAAAGCCATTAATGATGGCGATTTCTTTGATAATGATGCTTTGAACAAAGCAATCGACCAAGCGATTGCCAACAATACTTCATTGCATCTGTTCGGGTTGCTGTCAGACGGTGGTGTACACAGCCACAATACACATTTGTATGCGCTTGTTGAACTGGCCAAGAAGAAGGGCCTCGAGAACGTGTATGTGCATTGCTTCCTTGACGGCAGAGATACACCGCCACAATCTGGAAAAGATTTTGTCGCAGCGCTTGATGCCAAGATGAAAGAAATCGGTACGGGAAAAATCGCTACAGTCATGGGCAGATACTATGCAATGGACAGGGACAACAGATGGGACAGAGTCGAACTTGCTTACAATGCCATGGTAATGGGTGAGGGCCTGACTTCAGAGACAGGTGTAGAAGCAGTACAAAACAGCTATGACAAAGAAGTGGTTGACGAGTTCGTTGTACCGACAGTTGTCATGGAAGACGGCAAGCCGGTAGCAACCATTGACGCAGATGATTCAATCATCTTCTTCAACTTCCGCCCGGACAGAGCGCGTCAGATTACGCGTTCTTTCTGTGACGAGAACTTCAGTAATTTCGAGCGTAAAAAAGGCTTCATCCCTTTGACAGTGTCTGTCTTTACAGAGTATGATGTGACGATTCCAAATAAAAATGTAGCATTCCATAAAACATCTCTGGACAACACATTCGGCCAGTATCTTGCGGATAACGGATTGACCCAGCTCAGACTTGCCGAAACGGAAAAATACGCCCACGTTACGTTCTTCTTCAACGGCGGTGTCGAGGAACCGAATGAAGGGGAGGAAAGGATCCTTGTTCCTTCACCTAAAGTAGCGACCTATGACCTTCAGCCGGAGATGAGCGCTTTTACAGTGCGTGATGAGCTGGTGGCAGCTATCAAGAGCGATAAGTTTGATGTCATCGTTGTCAACTTCGCAAATCCGGACATGGTAGGCCACACAGGCATCGAATCTGCTGCGATAAAAGCGGTGGAAGCTGTCGACCAGTGTGTCACTGATGCGATTGCTGCACTCAAGGAAGTGGATGGAGTCATGTTCATCTGTGCTGACCACGGCAATGCTGAACAGCTGATCGATTATGAAACACATCAGCCTTTTACAGCACATACAGTCAATCCGGTACCATTTATCCTGGTGAATGCCGGAGAGGGCATCGGTCTTAAGGAAGGCGGCAAGCTGGCGGATATCGCACCGACACTGCTTGACCTGATGGAATTGCCGATTCCAGAAGAGATGACAGGCGAAAGTTTGCTGGAAAAAAATTAGAGATATCCAATCCCGGTTTGATTCATCAAAACCGGGATTTTTTTTCTTTTATTTGGTATAATTATAGTATCAACAAACAGGTGAAAGGAGAACGATTATGAAGCAATTTTTTGAGATAACTGATGTTTATGCAAGAGAAGTACTGGATTCCAGAGCGAATCCGACTGTGGAAGTGGAAGTTGTGGTAGACGACCAATATATCGGTGTAGCAGCCGTGCCTTCCGGCGCTTCTACAGGGGCATTTGAAGCTGTCGAGCTCAGAGACGGCGGCAATAGATATATGAGTAAAGGCGTGCAGAACGCTGTAGACAATGTCAACGATATCATAGCGGATGAATTGATTGGTATGAATGCACTCGACCAAAGGGCCATCGACATGCTGATGATTGAGCTTGACGGTACGGAGAACAAAGGCAAGCTGGGAGCGAATGCAATTCTGGGAGTTTCCATGGCAACTGCCAAAGCAGCTGCCCAGGCTGTAGGGATGCCACTTTACCAGTACCTTGGAGGTTTCAATGCCTTCACGCTTCCGGTACCGATGATGAACATTCTGAACGGCGGCGAGCATGCGGACAATACTGTCGACCTTCAGGAATTCATGATTATGCCGGTTGGTGCCGTCTCCTTCAAGGAAGCGCTGCAGATCTGTGCTGAAATCTACCACAATCTGAAGAAAGTCCTCAATGAAAAAGGGCTGGCTACCGGTGTTGGCGATGAGGGCGGCTTCGCTCCGAACCTCGCATCTACGGATGAAGCCATCGAGATTATCCTTGACGCCGTTGAGAAAGCGGGCTACAAGCCTGGCGAGGATATCAGAATCGCCATCGATGCTGCCTCCAGTGAGCTCTACAACGAAGTAACGAAGAAGTACCATTTCCCTGGCGAAAGCGAAATGAAGGGTGAGGATGTGGTAAGGACTTCGGATGAGATGGTTGAATACTTCAAAGCACTGGTTGAAAAGTACCCGATCATTTCCATAGAGGATGCCCTGGACGAAGAAGACTGGGAAGGCTGGAAGAAGCTGACAGAAGCCATCGGCGACAAGGTGCAGCTTGTTGGCGACGATCTGTTCGTTACCAATACGAAGCGCCTGAGTCGTGGTATCGAGCAAGACATTGCCAATTCGATTCTGATCAAAGTCAATCAGATTGGTACACTTAGTGAGACCTTCGACGCTATCGCAATGGCTAATAGGGCCGGCTACACAGCAGTTGTATCACACAGGTCTGGTGAAACGGAAGACACGACGATTGCGGACATCGTTGTGGCCGCCAATGCCGGACAGATCAAGACGGGTGCGCCATGCCGTTCAGACAGGGTCGCCAAATACAACCAGTTGCTGCGGATTGAAGAAGAGCTGGATGAAGTGGCTTATTTCCCTGGACTGGAAGCCTGGTTCAATCTAAAGTAGCCTTCAAAATAGTTGTTGCTACATGATTCCGTTTGTGCTAATATAGTACTGTTGATTAGGAGGTGGAATCGTGACAGCTTTAGTAATTATTTTGAAAGTACTCTATTTTTTGGTTAGTATATCATTAGTCGTTGTCGTTCTTACACAGAAGGGTAAGGCAGCAGGCCTTTCAGGTGCAATTGGTGGCGCCGGAGAAACCTACTGGGGAAAGAACAAGGCACGCAGTATGGAAGGTGCGCTTGGCAAGATAACAGTTGCCCTTGCAGCTGGATTCATCATCCTCGCACTGCTGATCAATATTTTAGGTTAACAGATAGGCCGTCCGTATGGACGGCCTTTATTAGTATAAGGGGGAACTTGGCTATGCATAAACCTACACGTGAAGAAATACTGCTTGAACTGATGAGTCATTCGGATTATGTGCCGATGAAGATCAAAGAGATTGCCGGTATGTTCCAAATCGAGCAGAGCGAGCGCGCTGAACTGGAAGCTGTTTTGAAAAAGCTGATAAAACTTGGTAAAATAGAAGTCACGAATCGGGGGAAGTATCTGCTTCGTCAGAAAAGCGATATCGTCGTGGGCAAGTTCATTTCCCATAAAAAAGGATTTGGCTTTGTTGAAGTGGAAGACTGGGAAGACGATATCTTTATACCAGCATCTTTTACTAAAGATGCATTCCATGGTGACGAGGTGGCGGTCAAACTGCTCTCTGATTCCAGGGGCAAGCGGCAGGAAGGCGAGATCGTCGATATCATCAAGAGGGGGCGTACGGAAATTGTAGGCCTTTTCAAGAAGACCAAGGAATACGGATTCGTCATCCCTGACGACAAGAAATTCACGAAAGATATCTTCATAGGCAAGGGCGGCACAATGGGTGCCATGAACAACCATAAAGTCGTTGTGGAAGTGGAAAGCTGGGGCGACGAATACAAGAACCCGGAGGGCAAGGTGACGGAAATCATCGGCCATATCTCGGATCCTTCAACGGATATCCTGGCGATTGTCAGGTCAATGGAGATCCCCCATCATTTTCCCGACGAGATCATGGCATATGTAGAAAAAGTGTCGGATACTATTTCAGACGATGAGCTGGAAGACAGACTGGACCTAAGGGACTGGACGACAGTCACCATCGACGGAGAAGACGCCAAGGACCTGGATGATGCCATAACGATTTCAAGGACATCCGAAGGATATACGCTGGGCGTTCATATCGCCGACGTCACACAATACGTGCAGGAAGATTCACCTCTAGACAAAGAAGCATTGCTGCGGGGGACCAGTGTTTATTTGGTGGATAGGGTCATCCCTATGCTCCCAAGGAAGCTGTCCAACGGTATCTGTTCACTCAATGCCAATGAAGACAGGCTGGCTCTCAGCTGTATCATGAAAATAGACCATAACGGCCATGTGGACAACTATCAAATCAAGAAAACAATCATCAATGTCGATGAACGTATGACATACACGGATGTGAATGCCATCATCGAGAATCTGGATGAAGCGACCATCGAAAAATACAGGGACCTGGTGCCGATGTTCCATCTGATGAAGGACCTGTCCTCCTGCCTTAGGAATAAAAGGATGAAGAGGGGCTCTATCGACTTTGATTTCCCGGAATCAAAAATCAAGCTCAACGAGCAGGGAGAACCGATTGAGATTAAGGCCTATGAGAGAAACAGCGCCACAAAGCTGATTGAAGACTTCATGCTGATGGCCAATGAAACTGTGGCGGAGCACTTCTTCTGGCAGGAACTGCCTTTTGTCTACAGGAGCCATGAAGAGCCTGATCCAGAACGTATCAAGATGCTTGCCCAGTTCATCTATAACTTCGGCTATCATATCAAGGGCAAGGAAGATGTCCATCCGAAGGAAATACAGAAATTGCTGGCCGACGTGGAGGGAACAAAGGAAGAGGCGATTATTTCACGCCTTGCACTACGGTCTATGAAACAGGCAAGATACACCACGACATGTGATGGACATTATGGCTTGGCGACTAAACACTATTGCCACTTCACATCGCCCATCAGAAGATATCCTGATTTGCAAATCCACAGAATCATCAAAGAGTCCATCGAAGGCAGGTTGAATGAAGGTCGGATCGAGCACTATAATGGCATTCTAACCCATGTCGCCATGCACTCATCCGGCGCTGAACGCAGGGCAGAACAGGCGGAAAGGGAGACAATCAAGCTTAAAAAGGCTGAGTATATGACGAAACACATCGGCGAGACATTCGAAGGCGTCATTTCCGGCGTTACACAATGGGGCCTTTATGTAGAGCTTGCAAACACCATCGAAGGTCTGATCCATGTGACTGCGCTTGATGACGACTATTATCATTTCGATGAATTGAAGCACATGTACATCGGGGAAAGGCGCGGCAACATGTATGCTCTTGGAGATGCGGTGAAGATTGTAGTGTTAGGAGCGAATGTGCAGGAAAGAACCATCGATTTTGCTATTTCAAAAGAAGAAGAGCTATGATATAATTAATATTCGACGCATGTGAAAGGAGGTGTGCAGCCGTGGCGAAAAAGGAAGGGTACAAGCTTATTGCCCAGAACAAAAAAGCCTATCATGACTACTTTGTCGACCAGACTTTCGAAGCAGGTATGGTGCTTGCCGGAACGGAAGTCAAGTCTCTGAGAATGGGAAAGGGTTCCATCAAGGAGAGCTTCATAAGAATCATCGATGCTGAAGTGTTTGTCATGGGCATGCACATCACACCTTATGAAAAGGGCAACATTTTCAACAAGGATCCAATGCGCGTTCGCAAACTGCTGCTGAACCGGGGCGAGATCAACAAGCTTATGGGCGCTGTCGCCCAGAAGGGCTACACGATCGTCCCTCTGAAGGTCTATCTCAAGAATGGCCTGATGAAGATGGAGATCGGTCTTTGCCGAGGCAAGAAGCTTTATGATAAGCGTGAAGCCATTGCCAAGAAGGACCAGCGCCGTGAGGCGGAGAAGCAGTTCAAGGTGAAAAACCTATAATCACGGGGGTGTACTGGTTTCGACGGGGACATCGGAAGTGAGAGAAGCCATCCGTAGGATGCGGGAGCTACGTTAAAATCCGGCAAACTAAATTTAAACGCTGAAGATTACACTTTAGCCGCAGCCTAAGGGCTGCTGCTTGACCCGGGCTTCCTGCGACCCGGGATCAAGTATCATCTTAGCGGGGACCTATCTGCACTAAGCTTTGCGTGTAGGTAAGATTTATGAAGCTACTAAGCCTTTGAGCCTGTCCTTCGGCGCCTGGGTGAGGGAATGTCAGTAGACGGACTGTGATGGGAGATGCTTTCATGGACGGGTTTTCGGACGGGGGTTCGACTCCCCCCACCTCCATTCAAAGGGATCCACTCGTAAGAGTGGGTCCTTTTTGAATGGAGAATTAGCGGGGAGTCGAACGCGAGCCATAGCAAGGTCAGGCTGACCTTGCGGTGCGAGGTGGCCCTGGCCGTAAGCTATACTTACTGCTCGGGTATGCAACCTACCTGAAAGCAAAAAGGTCCGGAGGACCGTTTTGCGGCGGGATTTCCCTCACCTCATTAACTATGTAATTGTTCGAGTTCCCTGCTTAAAAGATAGACACAAAGCTGGTTCATGCTGATGCCTTCGGTTTTCGCTTCTTCAGCAAGCTGCTTGTGCAGCGATTTTGGTATGCGTAGTTTGAATGTTCCAGAATAAGCCGATATGTTTTTCGGTTCTGGAATCGGCACATCATTTTCCAATGCAGTTTCAAGCCAAGCAGATTTTGCATCTTCAGCCATCTCATGGATTTCCTCAAAAGTATCCGCAGCAGTCATACAACCTTTTAGATCAGGGTATTCAGCGAAGTAGCTTCCATCGTCTTCCTGAAGGATGGTCAATGGATATTTGATATTTTTATAGTAATTAATATCTTTCATGGTTTCACTCCTTATCAATGAGATTCAAGTCTTCGAGTATAGATAAGACCTTCTTAACATAAATGGATTTCACAGGTTTGTGCTTGGGTATTGTAATGATATATTGTTTGAAAATATAAGTGTAATGAGAAGAGCCTCCTTTTGGAGTCCTCTCAATAAATCCGTAGTAAAGTAATAAAGATTGTAATGTTTCGAATCTTACATTAGTTGGGTTATTCCTGAGTTTTTGAATGAGTTTCTCCTTTTTGCTCATAAATCTCCTCCTAATGACATTATAAATGGTGTCATATATGATGTCAATTAACAATGGCGAAATAGCCGGGGAGTCGAACGCGAGCTGGAGCAAAGTCATAATGACGCATGCGGTGCGAGGTGCCCCTGGCCGTAAGCTACACTTACTGCTCTGGTATGCAACCTACCTGAAAGCATAAAAGTCCGGTGGACCATTTTACGGCGGGATTCCCCTCACCTCCAACTTTAACATAATTCAGCGAGAATTCCCCCTCCTCCATAGGTGGCGGGATGAATCGCCTTTTCCTAAAAAATACGTAAAAAAGCCATTCCATTTGACCCCAAAAGCTTATAAAATAAGCCTTTGCATGATATAATAGAACATATGTTCCCTATAAATGTGGGAGGTGTGTTCTATGGTAAAACAAACGTTAAATGCATTTTTAAATTCCAGTTTGCAAGAGTAAATTCTAGGGTCATGGAATTTACCTTTGCACAAGTTTCGACCCATTAATTTCCTAGTAGTCAAGGGCGAGCTTGCTCGTTCATCTTGACCCTTGACTGCTTCAGTGACCAAGAACCTATTTATTGGTTAGCAGTTTAGCTGCTGACCTGGCACCGCCGAGGTTGGGGTTTGGGGCAACGCCCCATCATGAAATAGTGTATAATATATGATAGCAGTTGTTATTCACCACATAAAATGAACTGTTTTATAATGATCTAATGTGTGAATTTCACTGTACGGAATTTAGTCTTACACTATGGCATGTGGAAATTAGTCTTGCATACTATTTTTAGATGCTTTATTACTATGCAATTAGAGCCCTAATAACGATGCTTCAAAGAAAGAACAGCTGTAATTTTGTAAGCTAAATAGCTTCAAACCGGAACTTAACTCTGCATATATTCAGGGTTTAGACAAAGCTGGAATTTAGTTTTTCATTTAACGATGGTAAAACAAAGGTCAAATGAAAGGGTTACCGGTATCGGCTAAAGCCTACAACCAAGCAGAGGCAGTACTTGAATCAGGCTTTTGGCTGTGCCAGGAAGCTCTACAACTTCTACGTGGACGACCTGTACCGGCAATTGGAAGCCCGTGGTTATGAGTCCGGGAGGATAGACAATGTATCCGTGAAGGAAGCCTCGGCGGTAAAGCAACTGTTTCCCTACATGACGGATGTGGACAGCCTCGCCTTTGCCAATGTGAAGCAGAACTTCACCAAAGCCATCAGCCAATTCAACAACAAGCACGGCAGCACCTATAAGAAGCGGTCTCGGAAGTGGGTCAAGACCAAAGGGCATGTACTGACATTCCGTGACCTGAAGGGCCTGCCCACCTTCAAGAGCAAGAAACAGGGCGACTTTTCGTTCACCACCAACAACCAGAAAGGCACCGTCAAGCTCTTCAGTGACCTGAAGGACCGAAAGACCTATATCAAGATACCGAAACTGAAAACGCCGATACATATTGTCATGCATCGTGCTCCGATAGCCGGTTCGGTGATCAAGTCTGCGACCATCAGCATGGATATTCTGGGAAACTATGATATCTCCATTCTGCTGGAGTATGACGACGCTCCGGTTATGCCTTTTATCATGTCCACCAGCAAGATTGTAGGCCTTGATTATGCCCAGCAGGACTTCTATGTCGATTCAGAGGGTGAGACAGCCAATTACCCTCATTTCTACCGACAGCAGGAAGACAAGCTGGTCAAGGAACAACGTAAACTGTCACGCAAGCAGTTCAAATCTGCCAACTGGATCAAACAAAAGAAAAAGGTATCAAGGCTACAGAGCAAAATCAAACGGCAGCGCTTGGACTGGCTGCACAAGAAGGCATACCGTCTTGCCGAAGACTGCGATGCTGTCGTTGTGGAAGATCTGGATCTTCGCAGTCTGGCCCAGTGCCTCAATCTTGGTAAGAACCTGCATGACAACGGCTTCGGCATGTTTCGAAACATGCTCGCCTACAAGCTGGAGGACAGGGGCAAGGTTCTCATCAAGCTGGACAAGTGGTTCCCGTCCAGCAAGACCTGTTCGGATTGTGGTGCCATGCATGAGCATCTTGAGTTGTCGGACAGAATATTTGCCTGTCCGGAATGCGGTCTGGTAATCGGAAGGGACCATAATGCAGCCATCAACATTAGTCAACAGGGCATCGTCATGTTGCTGTCGATAGACTGACATGAATACATATAACAAAACCGTTGGGACTACGGAGTTAGCCTGATCAATTAGTTGTCGGTAGACAACTCTACACAGGATGCTCCCACTTCACAGCTTTTAGCAAAAGTGGTGGGTGAGTTCACGAGGATTCTATGCCATATGGTATAGGGGCCTTTTGATATTTTGTAATTGAAATTTGTAGACTTTCTTCTACATATTTGATGTGGTCATAAAGCAGATTTTATTGTATAATATAGATGTAAGGAAAGTAAGGAATTGATTACTGGAGGAGTGTTATTATGGAATTAGCAAGAGTTACATCAAAAGGACAAATTACAATTCCTAAGGATATTAGAAACAAACTGAATCTGAAGACTGGTGATAAAGTCATGTTTATAGAAGAGGATGGTAAAATAATAGTAGCAAATTCATCTGTTGTTGCCTTAAAAGATATTCAAAAACAGATGGCGGAAGAAGCGTTGAAGGCGGGAATAAAAACAGAAGAAGATATTGATAATTTGCTTGAAGGTATTAGAAGTGAATTATGGGAGAACAGATATGCGAATAATGATTGATACCAATGTTTTGGTTTCTGCAATTCTTTTTCCAAAATCGAAACTGTCAATGATTCTCTGGGACATAATGCTAAAGCATAAATTGGTTCTTTGTTCATATACGATAGATGAATTGCATTTAGTCTTTGAAAGAAAGTTTCCAGATAAGATAAATTATCTGGAAGCATTTTTATATGAAATGACTTACGAATTAATTTATACACCTAAAAAAATTGAGGCTTCGTGCATAGTTGTGGGTAAATCTTCTGCTTTTCGGATTGATTTACACTAAATCTCAGCCTATTACTCAGCGGCAGTCAAGGGCGAGCGCAGCTCGTTCATCTTGACCCTTGACAGCCTCATTTCACCAAGAACCTAGATATTGGTCAGCAGTTTATAGCTGCTGACCTGGCGCCGCCGAGGTCGGGGTTTGGGGCAGAGCCTCAAATAAAAAACAATTGAAAAACCATCTGTGTTCCTTTATTGTATTAGTGCCTAAACTCATACAGGAAGGAATTATCACAGATGGCTTCAGCTAATACTTTATGCAAAAACTTATTAAATGTCAATGACGTTGTGATTGTAAACCATGATTTTTTCACTGACTCTGATGGTGTCAAACACCTAAGGATCAAAGCACGCCCTAAAAAATGGAAGCAGAACATCTGCCCAATTTGCGGCCAAAAGTGTCCTGGCTACGATCAAGCTTCTACAATCGGCAAGATCTGGAGAGGTTTGGACTGGGGCGGCATCATTGTTGAGATTGAATGCCCGACAAACCGTATCAAGTGCCCCGAACACGGTGTTGTGACTGCTGATGTTCCATGGGCATACCCGGGAAGCAACTTCACGAAGGACTTTGATCTCACTGCCGCTTGGCTTGCGACCTATCTTCCCCGAAGCACTGTCTCCGATTATATGCGTATTGATTGGGCTACCGTCGGCAGATGCATCACCAGGACCCTGAATGATATCGAACCGGAGCGTTCCAGAAGACTCAATGGACTGGTCAATATCGGCATCGACGAGACCAGCTACAAAAAGGGACACAAATATATCACCATTGTTGTCAACCACGATACGAACACCGTCGTATGGGCTGCAAAAGGTCATGGAAAAACTGTACTGGAACAATTCTATCGCAGCCTGACACCGGAACAGCTGTCTTCAATCAAAGTCGTTACCGGTGATGGAGCCAAGTGGATCACCGAGTGTGTCAACGAATTCACACCCGAATGTGAGCGGTGTGTCGATCCGTTCCATGTTGTCGAATGGGCCATGTCGGCTCTTGATGAAGTCAGGCGCGATGCTTGGAGAGACGCATACACGGCCGCTCAAGACATCGCCAAAGAACATCCCAGAAAGCCAGGACGCCCCAAAACGGACGATCCGATTTCTGCTAAAGTGACTGAATCAAAAACCAGAGCAACAGAAATCAAAACGTCCACTTTCGCACTGGGAAAAGCACCCGAGAATCTCACAGAGAATCAGCGGTTGAAGGTGGAAATGATTGCAGCTACCAATCCACGTCTTTACAGAGCCTATCTGATGAAGGAAAAACTTCGGTTGCTACTTAAGATAAAGGACCTTAACGAAGCAGAGACTGAACTGAAAAAATGGCTTTGGTGGGCAAGTCACAGTCGTATACCGGCATTCATTGAGCTGAACAAAAAAATCCGGCGGCACAAAGAACACATATTAAACACGATTCGCCTCGGAATGAGCAATGCAAGAATCGAGGCTATCAACAACAAGATAAAGCTGATTGTGCGGAAAGCATATGGCTTCAGGAATATTCAAAATATGCTGGATATGGTCTATCTGGTTTGCTCTGATTTGGTGATACCACTACCTAATCGGAAGTCTAAACCGGCTCAACCGGCATAAACACTGGATCTACAGGGAAAACTCACCCACAGGTATCCACGAAGAGCCAAAAAATTGAAGTATTAAAGTATCCGGAGATACGTGATCCAAAAGACTTACCGATTTTAGCTTCGGCAATTAATTCCGGAGCTAAAATTTTCATTACCGGTGATAAGGATTTTCATGTTATAGAAATAGATGTTCCAAGAATAATAACACCTCAAGATTACGCACTTGAATATCTTCCAGATGATATCTAGTATAGCGTACCGCAAATAACTAGACCAATGACTTGCCTGAATCTTCGTCTGCTTCGTTGTCGTCAGTTGCCGTAGCCACCGCTACGACGCCATCCTACGCCTTGCAGAACAAAAATTCATTCTGCGCCATTGGCTCAGATATTTACAATACGCGTAACTGTTCAGTCGGCTCGCATTTTCCATTGATTTTGTGACATTCGCTGAATTTGAAAAAGTTTTAACTGCATCTGCTGCCTGTTGATAGTTTCTACTTTTTATTGGCTGGCAAAATCATCGTACTATTGGCATATAAATCATCTTTGGCCTTGATTTCAGTGGATAACTTCCATGTGCCACTTGGTCGGCTTATGATTTGCTCCAATAAACCAAGAGTTGTCAACACGTCATAATGACGAAGGTCTTTTGTGGCACATTCGCCTTTGCCTGCCGTTTTCACTATAATATTAGTAGAGAAAACGAGAGAAGGTGAACCTGTGACTCACGAAGAATTACTCAAAGAAAACGAAGAACAAAAACAGCAAATTGCATCTATGAGCAAGACCATTGATACCATGTCAAAAACCCTGGAAGCAATGGCTGCTTCTTCTGAGAAGCAGGTTCAAACCAATGAGGAATTGAACCACACGATTGCCCAACTGGTGAAAACCATTGAATCTTTGAAAGAGCAAATAGGCAAGAATTCCAAAAACAGTTCCAAGCCGCCGTCTTCTGATGGCCTTGCCAAGCCAAGCCCCAAAAGTCTTCGGAAACCTTCCGGCAGAAAACCCGGTGGGCAAAAAGGTCATAAAGGCAGCGGACTCACGCTGATGGCAACCTCTGATGACCCGATAGTACACAGACCCAAAGCCTGTAAAGGCTGTCCTTATGAGAATGAATGTGTGAGCTGCGGCCGGTCTGCCATCAGGAACGTTATTGATGTCGAAATAAAAACAACCATAGTTCCCCATTACACAGAATCGTATGTATGTCCACTTGAGAAACATCAAGTCATCAGTGGTGAATTTCCGGATTCAATCAACTCGAGCATGCAATACGGCACCAACGTCCAAGCACTTGCTATAGCTCTCAACACCGAAGGGATGGTGGGCGTGCAACGGACACATGATATCTTGTCCTCTGTATTGGGGTTGCCGATCAGTGTCGGAACCGTCAATGCCATGGTCAGCAGGTTTGCCAATAAAGTGGAAGACACGGTTGAGAGTATTCGAACTGCATTGCTTAACAAATCGGTTATCCATTGTGATGAAACCGGTCTGCGTACAGCAGGAAGTCTTCACTGGGTCCATAGTGCCTGTGATAAGGACTATACCTATCTCGGGATAAACAAAAAGCGAGGCAAAGAAGGTATGGATGCCATAGGCTTTCTTCCTGATTTCGATGGGCTGATAATCCATGACTTTTGGGCTTCCTACTGGATGTATAATCTCCAACATGCCGTGTGTGCAGCTCACTTGCTCCGAGAGTTAAATGGGGTTATTGACCACCATAAGGAGCAAAAAGAGTGGCCGGAAGCTTTCCAAAAGCTGCTGCTGAAGATGAACAAAGCGAAGAACAAAGCTATGGAAAAAAGGAAAACCTCAATCAGCTATTATCATAGCCGTAAATTCAGTGATGAATACGACCGGATAATGGCAGTGGCAAAGGAGCAGAATCCAACTCCTGAGAGAGTTCCTGGAAAGAAAGGACGAATCAAAAAAGGTACCGTTCTTGCCCTCATCGATAGGTTAATCGACCACAAGGGAGAAGTCTGCCAATTTATTCATGATTTCAATGTTCCCTTTACGAACAACATTGCAGAGCAAAGTATTCGGATGATAAAAATCAAAGCAAAAGTCAGTGGCTGCTTCAGAACGTTAAAAGGTGCAGACACATTCATGACGATAAAGTCATATCTTGGAACAGCCAAGAAACATGGCATCAATACACATGAAGCAATTAAAGCAGCTCTTGAAGGCGACGATTATAGGTTGCTATTTGAGGCTGACTGAATAGATACCAATACGCTATACTAGAAGTAAATGTCAACTCGTTGATAAATTAGATTTGTATGGGGATAGTATGTTGTTTGTTATTTTGAACTTTCCACGAAAATGAGACCGTCAAATGACAGTCTCATTTATTGAATTCTACTTTGCGGACAGGGCTGTGGAATGCAAAGCCTGATTGATGTATGCGGCGCGATTCCCTTCACAACTATTGAAGGTGTAGTCAAAATATGATAGAATATGACTATGAAATAGAAGGGGTGATATGATGAAGTTAGATATAAGGCCATCAGCTGATTTAAGAAATCAATATAATGAAATTTCAAAACAATGTCATGAGACTCGTCAACCGATTATCATAACTAAAAATGGAAGAGGAGACACAGTTGTTCTTGGTTTGCAGGAGTACAACCAAATGGAAGCAGAACTGGAATTGCTTCGTATGCTTGCAGAAGCTGAAGAAGATGTGCAGTACGGTCGGACAGATTCTATGCAAAAGACTCTTAATGATTTACGTGAAGATTTGTTGAAAAGAGAAAAATATGAACTATAAAGTGATTCGAACTGAAAAAGCACAGGATCAGATTAGAGAGTTATTGTTTTATATCGCAGATGATTCAGGCAGCATTGAAATTGCACTTAACTACTTAGATAAAATGGAACACGCAATTATGAGATTGGCTGAGTTTCCTGAATCAGGTAGCATACCTCACTATTCTATACTTAAGAAACAAGGTTATAGAGTTGTAATTGTAGAACGATATCTTGCATTTTACAAAGTGAATCATACTCAAAAAGAAGTGATTATTTACGCAATCGTTGATGGCAGACAAGAATATAAAAACTTGTTATAAGTCTAATTATGCAAAATGAGACTGTCAAAATACAGTCTCATTTATTGCATTCTACTCGATTGCGGACAGGGATGCGAAATGGTAAGCCTCACCTCCAGCTTTGAAAGGATTCTATGTCGTAGGATATAGGGTCCCTTTAATATTTGGAGAAATGTAACTGGTAAACTAAAACGGACACTTAGCTTTTGTTCCTCAAGATCAGCCAACTTGTACAGTACATCAAACAGGCAAGTAACCAGCCTGAAGGCTCTCAATATCAATATTTTCTACCAAGCAATCAATAATGTCCACTATAAGTTGATCTATAATATAATAAAAGAATGAATTATCTGATGAACAGGTAGTTGAATTCAGGCGAACTGTTTCTAAATATATCAGTTTGTAACAACGACGGTACTAATCCATAAGAAAAGGGAACCACTCAAAATGAACCGATCCGCAGAAGAAATCATATAGGAAAGGAAATGATCGATAATGATGCCGTTATCATTCATACCTTAAAGAATCAATGGGATCAAGGTCAGCTGCTTTTTTCGCCGGGTAGACACCGAATATCAAGCCAAGGATTACCGAACCAAAGAAAGTTATCAGAATAATCTTAATGTCTACAACAGGTGGAATGTTAATAGTATTGGAAATGATAGCTCCGGTGATAACGCCCAAGGTTATACCGAGCAACCCGCTAAATCCGGTCATCATAATGGATTCTGTAAGAAACTGCAGGACAATGTCCCGCTTCCTTGCGCCGATGGCCTTTCTTAATCCGATTTCACGTATTCTTTCAGTTACAGATACAAGCAAAATATTGATAATACCGATTCCACCAACAAACAACGTGATGATTGCAATCACAAGAAAAATCAACGAAACCACGTTCAGCACATCGTTGATGGACCTTTGTATTTCTTCCACACTGGTTGCATAATACTTGTCCTCTGTCTGATGGACGAACTCCAAAAGCCGAACCATTTTGGAAGCTGTTGACGCCATGTCATAACCAGGACTAACGGAAACCTGAATCTGATCCAGGTATTTATCATCAAAAAAAGTTTGGGTTGATGTAATAGGCAGATATATCTGCACCGGCAACTCAATCCCTGCCATCAGGTCGCCAAACATGGCGTCTTCTGTATTTAAAACACCGACAACCTTCACCTTCATGATGTCATCATAGTCATTATATACCCAAATCTCTTCACCTAAAATCTCATTGGTGCCGAAATATTCCTTGGCATAGGTATCCGTAACTACAGCCACCTGCCTTTGCCCATCGATATCAGCGGCTGATAAAAACCGTCCTTCAGACATGTTCAATATCTGAAAGCTGGGATACTGAGAAGTGGTGCCAATGACTTGGGCAGTTCTCGTTCCGTCTTCTACACGAATGCTGGAATTAAACACTTGGGCTGCTGTAATGTTTCTCACTTCTTCAATACCATCAGCAATCAGTTCCATATCTTTCATTGTCAGCATTTCTGCTGGATTCTCGCCGTCGCCTGCATATTGGACAAAAATAGTATCTGCTCCTAATTTGTTGAATTCTCCCGACATAAACACCTTGGCTGCATTGCTTATTGCCATAATGGCGACCACAGAGAAAACCCCCATGGCAATCCCCAACATGGTTAGTATGGACCTTAGCTTATTGGAAGTCAGACTAATATATGCTTGCTTTAAGTTTTCGCCAAATAGCATATCATTTCCCTTCTTCCTCCAGGTTGTTGGTAATCTTGACTCTCATACCATCTTGTATGGCAAGAGAAGGATTTATTATGACCATATCACCAGCTTCAAGACCACTAGTGATTTGCGCTTCAAAATCTGAAGTGATACCTGTTTCTATCTCTCTTTCTTCCACTATACCGTCAACGACAACAAATACATATTTATTATTGTCTTTGTCTTCTCTAAAAAGGCTGTAATTGGCTACAACCACATCCGTCAAATGTTTTGTCGTAATCTCGCAATCTGTGGTATAGCCAGGTTTCAAATATTCAAGACCTTTTGTAACTGCAATATGGATTTCAATGCCTGTGGTTTGCCGACCGTTAACCATCGCATCACTGGCTATAGGAGCTATGAATTCTATCTTCCCGGCGACTTCCGCATCTTTTGGGATTGCATCTCCAGTAATGACCGCGTTCTGTCCTATTGCCATATCTCTAATATCATATTCCCGAACATCTGCTTTAATGACCAGATTATCTGTGTCAACAATCTCCATCAAGGGGGTAGAGCCCATGACTATATCACCTTCATTTACATAAACATCAGTAACAACGCCGGATATCGGTGACTTTGTGTTTTCTGCTATCTCGGACATCTGTTTTTCAAGCTCAGCAATATTAAGGTCTAGACTTTCCAGGTTCTTTAACTGGATCTGAACATCATAGCCCAAAGATTTACTCGACGTATTGTTCTCTTTGAATATCTGAGACAGGTCGGATTCACTTCGTTCAAGATTCAATTCGGCTATTGCCACCTGCTGTTTGGCGTCTTCAGCAGACTTTTCCGATGCGTCAAGTTCGGTTTTGGAAATGATTCCTTCATCAAATAGTGCCTGATTCTTTTCATAAGTCTCCAATTGGTTTTCATACATGGTTGTCGCGCTGGCCAGATTCAGTTTTGCAACTTCCACCGACACTTTCGCCCCGGTGGAACTGGATGAAGCAGAGACATTCTTAAGTTTTTCCAGCTGCAATGCCTGTATTTCACGGTTAAGCTCTAGCTGCAATAATTCGTCTTCCATTGAGTCGATATCCACAGTAAACAAGACATCGCCCTTAGCAACCTGGTCACCTTTTTCAACAAGCACATCCACCAATTCCATCGTACTGGTGCTAACAATACTTTTCATGTTCACTTCTTCAACAGTACCGCTAATCAATACTGTGGAGGAGATTTCGCCTTTTTGAATCACTTCAGCTTCTACTTCTTCAACTTTACCATTAAAGACTTGTATGCCGTCAAAATCCCCACTGTCTTTTATTAGATTAAAGAATATCATCAATCCTATTGACGAAACAATTCCGATTGCTATTAGCACTTTTTTCATAAGTTTTTTGCTCCTATCCTAGTGTGCTGTACCACTGATGATTAAGTAAAGATGTCAGATAGTTCGTATCAGTGTTAGGCAGAATTCTGAAGGCAATGTGGTGTATTGTCAAGAAATTCTAACGATGCAATGGTGCGGAATATCTGAATAGATTGCTTGATTGTCAGTGATACATCACACTAAGTTCGATGCCAGTTGGGACAGTACCATGGAGCCTCCTACATAAGTCATTGATAGAGCATAACCCAAGAGTACTGTGATTAAGGCTGCCTTCTTGCTCATATCCGCAACAATCTGCAGACCGAAATAGGTGACAATCGTACCCCAGATGGTAAATACCTCGACAGTCATTGCCGCCCCATAAAAGAAGGTAGCTTCGATTGAATCGGGGAGCAGGCTAGCCAGACTCGTTATCGGTTCAGTCAATGAGACAGCCATACCAACTGCTGTCAATATCATATTCAAAACAACTGCCAATGTTGAGATGATTGCCACATGATAGACCAATGAAATTATCTTTTTGAATCTAACTTTTGATTTTGCAATTTTTGCACAGATAAAATAATAAGTGCCTGAAATCAATCCACCAATCAGTGCTGTAAAAACGCCTTGCAAAGGATAGGTGATTCTTAAGATTTTCATTTGCAACTCAATCATTTCCATTGTTGGTTCAAATCCCAATCCCAACATTTTGTTTTCAAGATCTGAAATCAATTTGGGTTCGAGGTTATTCCAAAAGATCAAATAATAAAGCATTGGAAATACAATAATAATCAATAACGGTACCATAATATTCGGCTTCCTGTTAATTTCCGACAAAGCCTTAAGGGGTGATGTTATGATTAGAAGTGCTTTTTGAAAAGAATTCATTCCTGCGTACCTCCTATCTGTTTTTCCACTCGCCGGTCCCCAGTCAAACAACCGTCAGCAAAGGTCACAATTCTTTTGGTGTGCTGCGCAATATCCGCTTCATGGGTAACAATAAGCAGGGTAACACCCTCCGCATTCAAATACTGAAACTGTTCCATTATCTCCTCTGATGTCACCGAATCAAGATTGCCTGTCGGTTCGTCCGCCAAAATAATGGCCGGATTGTTCACTAGCGCTCTTGCGATGGCAACCCGTTGCTTTTGTCCGCCGGACATTTCATTCGGCATGTGGTGCATCCTGTCTCCAAGACCAACCCTCTCCAATGCCTCAATTGCTCTGAGCGTACGTTCTTTATAGTGGATACCTGAATACACCATCGGCAGTTCCACATTCTTCAATGCTGTAATCCTTGGAAGAAGGTTGAAGGACTGAAAAACAAAGCCTACCTTTTTGTTCCTGATCAAAGCCAGTTCATTGTCATTTAACTGATCAACTGCCACATTTTCGAGAGAATAACTTCCACAAGTAGGCCGGTCAAGGCATCCGATGATATTCATCAACGTAGATTTGCCTGAACCTGACGGTCCCATAATCGATACAAATTCTCCTCGACTGATTTCCAGTGTAACGTCTTTAAGAGCCTCAACACTTACTTCGCCGTGGCCATAGGTTTTACCCAAGTTTCTGATACTAATCATGTGCTCGCCCGCCTTTTCTTGGATATTATTAGTGTAACTCATAATTTGAATATGATAAAGTGAGAAAATTCACGTGTCAGGAAAATTCATCTGGACAATGCTTCACAGCGGGTACATAATTATTACAAAAGCACACAGAGATTGACATCAAATAAGGAAAGGCGTGATTAATGAAATGAAACATTTAACAGCTGGACAGCGCGATGAAATAATCGAAGTACTCAAGTTGCGCTTTTTAGATAATATGGACCGCCACAAAGGGATAGAGTGGGAAGAGATTAAAAGCAGAGTAGAAAAAAATAATGATAATATCATTACCTTGCATGAAATGGAGGCAACCGGTGGGGAGCCTGATGTAGTGCTATTTGAAGATGATAATGATAGCTACACTTTTGTTGATTGTTCGCCAGAAAGCCCTTTGGGACGCAGAAATGTTTGTTATGACCGAGAAGCTTTAGAAAAAAGAAAGAAGAATAAACCACAGAGAAGTGCTATGGATTTTGCATTTGAAATGGGCATCGAAATCTTAACGGAAGATCAATACAGACAACTGCAAAAATTTGGTGAATTTGATACCAAAACATCAAGTTGGATTAAAACCCCTGACAATATCAGGAAACTCGGTGGAGCGGTATTCTGCGACCGACGTTATGATACAGTTTTCATGTATCATAATGGTGCAGATTCCTACTATAGCGCCAGAGGTTTTCGCGGCTTGCTAAAGGTCTGAATAAAAACCGATGCAGTTATCATAGAGAAGAGACGTCCTGATTAAGGACGTCTCTTTTAAATAACGTGTCAGGTACTATTGGGACTAAATCAAATCATTCTTTCCATTGATTACAGCTTGTTCATCATTATCAATAGGGACAACAATACAGCGCTGACCATCAATAATTTCTGTCTTGATCTTAGGAAGTTTATCCGGTTTTACATGAAGGACGACATCATAGTCTGCAGGTTGGGTGTCTTCAGGAGCGATGGATTTGATTTCTTCAAGCTCGTGTTCAAGGTTTTCAACCTGTTGGATCAGCTGCGCTTCTTTCTTCTTTTGAGCGTTTGCCTTCAGAAGCTTTGAATCGACCAGATTTACAGCAAAAGGCAGTTCCTCACCAAAATTCTCTTCAAAGGAAGCTTCTATTTTTTGGGCCGATTCATCTGAAATCCCGCTGTCTGCTAAAAGGTTCCGTATTCTGGCCGTGGATAAAGTTATAGGGGCTGCATCTGTATCCTCGTAGATTTCATTGTATTCTTCAATCATATTATTCAGATTTTCCTGGATATCGATGAAAACCTTTTCGGAGACATCATCATCTGTACTGACAGTGCTTTTGATGATCGACTGAAAGGTTTCTTTTTGAATGGTTGCTGTCCGTTTGGGAAAACAGCCTAGTGCATTTTCCATTAATTCAGGATGAGGATCCTTGGCGTTTTTCGTGTAGTAGATAACAGCATTTACATCAGAACTCCGATCGATGAAACCTGGGTAGAGAAAGCCGATAGAAGGAGCGTCAACAACCCAGTCCCTAATACGCGCTTTGATTTTTCGTTCATCATCAAAATACCCAAGACCTGGTTTGGACAGTGAAACAGGACAAATGGCACAGAGAATATATTCATAGACTTCTTCTGATTCATCCAGATTGATATTGTCGGAAGTTCTGGTCATGACATCATATACATCATGAAAAACAAGAATTAAATAGTTTCCGGTATAGTCATAACTGTCAATAATAGAGCTATAGAATCCCCTGAGCAAACCATCGTCTTTCAATCCGCTTTTCTTTAACTGCATCAGAAAACCTTGCTTCTCGTTTTCGAAGTTTTCGTCAGTTGGGAAGTTCAATTCCAGTAGATTATTACCTACGCCTCCAGAAAGGACTTTCTTGCTTATGTCCAAATATTTGAAGAATTCTTCTTCGGGAAGATTCAAAAAGGTTTCCCGAAATTCCAGTTGTATTTCCTTCTCACCATTTACATAGCAGCCACACATTTTTGTGAATGTGCACTGATCTTTTTTGAAACGTCGTTTCAATTCAAGCATATCTTTTCTGTTCATAGGCCCTCGCAATGTTGTTTTATTATTTATCGTCTGCCTTTGCCGCCGCCACCGCGACGTCTTCGTCTGCCGCCCACCGTGCCCATCCTGTTAGGACACACTTCATATTCACCGCCTTCAATTTTGATGAAGCGGCTTTCTACCAGTGAAGCAGCAAGTTTCAGCTTGCCGCTGTTATAGATTCGTTGGGCGGTTGTTCTTGCCACATCCATTTGAACCGCACATTCTTCCTGGTTCAATCCTTCATAGTCGATCAGCCGGATGGCTTCATATTCATCGACAGTCATATGAATTGCGTTTTCAGCTGTATCGATATCAGATGCAGGACCGAAAGCAGTGTTTTTCGGCAAGGCATTAATTTTTCTGGATTTAGGTGGTCGTGGCATGTGATTACCTTCTTTCACGAAATGAGGGCACCGGTTGAGCGTTGCCCCCATACTATCATGATTCATTGATTCTGTCATTACGGTCGAGTGAAAAACTAAGTTCCGCTTTGAATGATTAAGTTCCACCGTTGATCAGAGAATAACCACATGAAGTAGAAATGAATGTAATCATTCAAGTATATTTTCTAATTCGAATGGTATTTGATATAATAATACTATAGGTTGAGCATCAATAGATAAAAATGACGTTACTTTAATAGACGGTGAAATTGAACGGTCGTTTTTGTAATCGTGAATTCCACCCCATTTCAGTCAGGATATGAGGTGCTTATCTAATCGATGTCTACCGGTTTAATGTTTATTTTTTAAGAGTGAAGGCTGTAAGATAATATCATTGGGAGCTATTATCTTATAGCCGATTTTTTTGAGTGCAGATTCACCGTACAAAAATTCAAAAGCCTGGTATGGACTTTTGTCACCCAGTTTGTTCCTTCCGTAGGAGTTGATGTGGTACATCATGAGGTCGATATCCTCTTGTGAAAGATGATCAAAAGAGGAACCTTTGGGAAGGATACGTCGAATGAATTCATGGTTGTTTTCTGCTGCTCCCTTTTGGTAGGGGGCTAATGGGTCGCAATAAAATATGGAAGTCCTTTTGTTGTTCTGCCGGTCATATTCAATCGCTTTAGGATTAGTGAATTCACTGCCATTGTCACAGAGGAGCAGTGGGAATAGTTGCCTAAACAAGTCGGGCTGCAGTCCAAGATAAAGCTTGTCGAAGATGTCGATAACAGACTTGGAATCGTTGGCATCCCTTAGATAGGCCAACATGAGTTGCGGCTGGACAAAGTGAAGCGTCAGCAAGACTTTTCCTCCGATGCTCCCTATGACACTGTCCATCTCTACCACAGGGATGTCGGGGTGTTCAAAAGTGAAAGCGAGAAAGTCGTGATAAGAGCGGCCAATGCGACAGGTTTTATCCACCTTGAAATAATTCGTGATCTTTTTGCGCAGATGATACCGGACCTTTCTTGGGAGATCGACATTACGTGCAGAAAGCAGATTGTAGTCGACATAGTTGTAGATTGTTTTTTCGCTGCACATGATTTGGTCCCTGTTGTTTGCATAGATGTGGTGAATGGACTGGCCTTTTTGAATGAGCGGACTAATCAAGCGATCAAGGCGCAAGACTTCTGGTTCGGAGATGTTAATGCCTGACCGGGATTCTGAACGAATGAGTTCGTATTCTTTTTGTGCGTCGCGAGCATCGTATAAAGCCTTTTCAAGCCTGCAGGTCTGACGTTTTATACAACCATTGCAGACATAGGGTGGTCTTTTTAATAGGTGGCAAGGTTGTGGTGCGTACTGTGGGCAGACAGAGCTGCATTTCTTGCAGGATTTGCAGAAATGCAATCTTTCATTCGAGCAGTCGGTACAGAGATGGTTAACGTCGCAGTCCGAACGATGGAGACAGTCGTTGAAAGCTCGCCCATGAGCCCCTATCTTTTTGAAAACACGATGGCTCTTTATTTCTTTGGAAACGGTTGTGCAGTCTTTTTGAAGTTCCCTGGCAATGGCCTTGAAAGATAGTCTCCTGTTGAGAGAATGTTCAATAATATAGCGCTGTTCTAAGGTCAGATGCGAATGTTTAGCCATAGTATCGCCTCCAAAACATCGGAAGCAGATTAGATAAGCACAATATAAGTATAGCAAATGGAACCGTAATCACAAAAGATAGTTGGGGCCCTGCCCCAAACCCCGTCCTCGCCGGAAGCAGGTCAGCAGCAAAACTGCTAACCAAGGATAAGGATTTGGGTGTATCGAAGCAGTCAAGGGTCAAGATGAACGAGCAGAGCTCGCCCTTGACTGCTGCAAAGGTTGTGGACTCTTTGTACGATTAACTTCAATCTTGAAGTTTGCAAGAGTAACATCTATTCTTGAGCCAGAAAGGGTGGCACTTACTTTTGCAATTAATAATTCTGTCATTACTTTCTCTCAGTGAATCCATCACATTTACTACTACCGGCCAAAGTAGTATAATATTAGTGTAAGTTATATTAATGTATAATGGAGACGATGATCCGGAGGAAGTAAATTGGACGCTTTTCCTCCAGGTGAGTCAGCAGCGTAACCGACCTTTGCATGGGTCGGTTTTTTTTAAGGAGGCGTCATCATGGCAGAGATAAAAGTGGATGTACGGGGAGAAACGTGTCCCGTGCCACTCGTGGAAATGCGTAAGGCGTTAAGAAAAGCTGCCCCGGGTGATATTGTTGAAATCATTGGTACACATCCAGCATCGAAAAAAGAAATCCCGATGGCTGCTAAAGCCTTGTCGGTGAAAATCATCAGTGAGGAACAGAATGGCAACGAGTGGTTGATTCGGCTGCAGAAATAAGATGGAGGTGCGGATATGAGTGAAAAGGCAACCATCATTGTACACAGTGGAGATATGGATAAATTATTCAGTGCACTGATTGTAGCTAACGGCGCCTTGGCGATGGGTATGGAAGCTTCGATTTACTTTACGTTCTTTGGATTGCTGCGACTGAAAAAGGGTGGCCTGAACAAGGGCGATTTATCGAAAATGAACATGCTGGGGCTTGGAAAGCGAATGATCAAGAAACGCATGAACAAAAAGAATGTTGCAACTTTGGAAAGGCTCATGAGAGACTACAAAGAACTTGGAGGCAAAATCATAGCCTGTGAGATGACCATGGAAATAATGGGCATAAAACCACGCGACCTGAATGAGGAATTCATCGACACCTATGGAGCGGTGGGAACCTATATTCAGGAGGCAAGGGATTCTGCCATAACACTTTTCATATAGAGGTGAAGTACATTATGGATAAATTGATATATATGGATAATTCGGCGACGACAAGACTCGATGAGAAGGTCCTTGAAGCTATGAAACCCTGTTTTCTAGAGAATTATGCAGTTGCTACTTCTGAGTTCGGTTATTCACTGGGGCTTGACGCAAGAGAGACATTGTCGGATGCAAGGAAACGGATAGCTGTTCTTCTAGGTGCAGAGCCAGAGGAATTTATTTTCACATCCGGCAGTACGGAATCCAGCAATCTGGCACTGAAGGGTGTTGCAAAAGCGCTGGGCAGCAAAAAAGGGAAACATATCATAGTTTCCAGGATTGAAGACTTTCCTGTCCTTCACAGTGCTCAAGAACTGGAAAAACGGGGGTTTGAAGTGGATTACCTTGATGTGGACGAGTATGGATTCGTTAGCGTTGAGCAGCTGAAAGGACTTATACGAGATGATACAATCCTGGTGTCGATTCAGCACGGCAATCAGGAAATCGGTACTTTACAGGACATTGAGGCCATCGGCATGGTCTGCAGAGAGAGAAATGTCCTGTTCCACACGGACGCCACCCATACATTCACCAGGATGCCATTGGATGTCAGGAAAATCAACGTCGACCTGATCACCGTTTCAGCACATACTATTCACGGTCCAAAGGGAATAGGCGGGTTGTATGTCCGAAAAGGTACAGCCATCTCGAAAATCATGGATGGCGGCTATCAGGAATACGACATCCGACCGGGCATTGAAAACATTCCAGGTGCGGTCGGCTTTGCCAAGGCTGCTGAACTGGTGACGGAGGAAGAGAATGAGCGGCTTAAGAACATGCGTGATGCTATCATCAAAGCCGTTATGGAAAAAATTCCAAAGGTCACTTTGAATGGCGATACCGCCAAAAGGCTTCCCCATAACGCGAATATCACTTTCCATCATGTGGAAGGCGAATCGATTACCCTGCATCTGGATATGCACGGCATTGCAGTAAGCACTGGGTCCGCCTGCTTCAGCCGTTCGCTGGAAGCCAGCCATGTGCTGATGGCAATCGGCGGGGATCATGAAAGGGCCCACGGATCCATACGGTTTACTTTTGGACGTTACAACACAATGGAAGAAATCGACTATGTTGTGGATGTCATAGCCAAGATCGTAGAAGAATTAAGAAAAATCAGTCCTTTGGGCAAAGAAGGAGGCATGTAGAATGCATTTTCCATACAGTGAAATCGTGCTGGAGCATTTCCGCCATCCGCGGAATGTCGGCAGAATAGAGAATCCGGACGGCAAAGCTACGGAAGGGAGTCCGGCATGTGGCGATATGATTTCGGTTCATATCATGGTGGACCATGAAACGAAAGTCATAACAGATATCAAGTTCGAATCCTATGGGTGCGCTTCAAATATTGCGACAGCATCCATCATAACGGAACTGGCAAAGGGGAAAACCCTGGAGGAGGCCAAGAGACTGACCTGGAAAGACGCTTCAGAAGCTCTGGGTGGTCTGCCGCCGATCAAAGTGCACTGCTCGGTACTGGCAGTGGACGCACTAAGAAGTGCCATTCAAAATTACGAAGAAAAACACGGCCTGACGACGAACAGAGAGGAAACGACGGAGGCGGTCGTGCGCAAACGGCTGAGCAGAGTAATGAATCCGATGAAGGGGCTGGATATGGTGGCAACCAATCTAGTGGAGAAAATTGAAGTGAAAGACGGCATTGTTCGCGTTCTGGTTGACTTGCCGGAAAACCATCAGTTCTCTGCCGCCATCAAGGAAGAGGCAAAAGAGCGGCTCGAAACCCTTTGGGATGTGAAAGAAGTGATTATCGAATTCTCAGACAGTACAGGTGATGAATGATGTTCGAATTTCTTAAAAAACTGATAGGGAAGAAAACTTCAAAGCAAAGTGAAGACATCAGATATATCGAAACCTTGAAACCTCAGATAGGGAAAGGTAGATTCGACCTTTTTGGTGTAAATGCAACCAGCGAGGGTATCATTTTCACTGTCTATGTCAAGGACGCAGAGAAGGTGGAGCTGGCACTTTTCGACAAGGGGCAGATGAAACCAGATAGAGTCGTTGCTTTTCCTGAGGAATGCATACTTGGGGACGTCTATTCGATGTTGCTCTACGGCCTTGAGGCCGATACTTTCGAATACACGTTCATCAAGAACGGTACAGAGTATTTTCTTGATCCCTATGCGAAGGAGGTTTCGGGATATTACCTTGACGAGCAAGACAAGAAAGATGCAAGAAAGCAATACAGGGGCGGCGTGGTATCCGGTCAGTTCGACTGGCAGGGTGTCAAAAATCCCCGAATACCAATGAGTGACCTGATCATCTATGAGGCACATGTAGGTGGATATACAGAAAAAGGCACCTTTGGAGAGCTGATGAAAAAAATCCCTTACCTCAAGAATCTTGGCATCAACGCTATCGAGCTGATGCCTATCTTCTCCTTCGACGCAGAACTTGACACCAGGGAACATAACGGCATGAGACTCGGCGACTTCTGGGGCTATAATCCGATCAATTTCTTTTCGCCTAACCGAAAATACTACAGCGAAAGCGTAAACGAACTTAAGGAACTGGTCAGGGAACTCCATAGAAACGGCATCGAGGTCATCATGGATGTTGTATACAACCATACCGCGGAAGGCGGGCATGGCGGCTATCCGATCAACTACAAAATATCGGACAAACAGTCCCATTATATCCTTGGACATGCCGATGCCTATCACAACTACAGCGGTTGCGGCAATACGCTGAACTGCAACAATCCCATAGTAAAAAGGATGATTCTGGATTCTGTCAGGTATTGGGTTTCCGAATATAAAATCGATGGCTTCAGATTCGACCTGGCATCCATCTTGACAAGGGGAGAATATGGTCAGGAACTAAGCGATCCTCCCGTCGTGAAGGAACTGGCACTTGATCCCATACTCAAGCATACGAAACTTATCGCAGAAGCCTGGGATACAGGCCTTTACCAGGTAGGCAGATTCCCATCCTACATGAAATGGGTGGAGTGGAACGGCAAGTATCGGGACAGCATGCGTGAGTTTCTCAAAGGCGATGATGGTGTAGCCCATGACGTCATAGAGAGAATCAATGGTTCTTTAGATATATACCATAAGGACTTTCGAAAGGACGCTTCCATCAATTTCATTACCTGCCACGACGGTTTCACGCTGCACGACTTATACAGCTACAATGACAAGCACAATGAAGCCAACGGCTGGAACAACTCAGACGGGGACAACAATAACCACAGCTGGAATTGCGGATTCGAGGGCGAGACGAAAGACAAGAAAGTTCTGGAGCTGCGGAGAAAGATGGTGAAAAACGCGATTATGGCCTTGCTTTCGAGCAGGGGCGTACCGATGCTGCTTGCCGGGGACGAGTTCGGAAGGACTCAGCAGGGAAACAACAACGCTTACTGTCAGGACAATGAAATCTCCTGGATCGACTGGAAGCTTCTTTCAAAAAACAAGGATCTTTTTGAGTTTACGAGGAAGATGATAGTGATTAGGAAAGAGCACCCGGTCATGAAGCGGATAGGGAAGCATGCCCAAAGCGGCCATTTCCATTCGATAAGCCACCATGGTATAAAGGCGTGGCACCTCGGGGATCCTGATGTACACAAGTTCCTGGGTATCATGTTCGCAGGCCGAAACGTCGACGATACGGAGGATGACTTTGTCTATGTGGCCATGAACGTCAGGCACATAGGCAACATGGTCGAGCTGCCGATATTGCCTGAGGACTACAGGTGGAAGGTGGCGCTCAGCTCGGATGAAGTGATTTTGAGGCCGGACAGCATCCTGTTGCCTGACCGTACATTCGCTATATGCGTAAGTGAAAGAGTGGATAGAAAGCTCTGGGCGTATTTGTTTAAAAGAGCGAGAAAAAAACGCAGCGAAAGGAAGAAACGGATAAAGAGATAATCTAGATCAAAAATGCTAGCCTGTATTTGTTGTCGTCTATCAAATTTAATGATATAATAATGAAACATATTTCATTAACAATTGGAGTGATTACTATGGCTAGTATCAGGGACGTGGCCGAAAGAGCCAATGTCGCTGCCTGTACAGTTTCCCGTGTGCTGAATGGCACAGGAAATGTATCTGAAAAAACGAAAAGCAAGATTATGAAGGCGATGGAAGAGCTGGATTATGTACCCAATGCACTGGCACGGGGGATGTTCATGCAGCGTTCAGGCATTATTGCCATGCTGGTTCCCAGTATCAGGCATCCATTCTTCTCAAGTTTGGCGAATTTTATTGAAACGGAACTTTTCAAAAAGGGCTACAAGCTTATGCTGTGTGCAACCAATGACGATGTGGACAGGGAAAAAGAGTATTTGAATACTTTCAAGTCTAACATTGTGGACGGGGTCATATTCGGTGCCAACAACCTAAAGAAGAAGACCTATGAAGAATTCGGCAAACCGATGGTCATGCTGGATCTGTATATCAACGATGGTATTCCGGTTGTCGTATCCGACCATAAGGAAGGCGGACGACTGGCAGCGAATGAATTCATTCACAGCGCTTGCAAGCACGTATTGCACCTATGCAGTGAGAAGCATTCTGAAGTGCTCTCATACGCCAGCCATGCAGAACTGGATATGGTTTTAGGTGAGCAAGGCATCGATACCCAAAGGGTTGAAATCAAATGGAACGAATTCGATTATGACAAATACCTTGAGCTCGCTGGCGAACTGTTATCAAAGCGCAAAGAGGTGGACGGCATCATGGCGCCTGATATGGCAGCCTTGGCTTTCGCAAAAGCAGCCATCAAACTAGGCAAGCGAATACCTGAGGACATATGCATCGTAGCATATGATGGTACATACATAGTCAATACGAGTCTGATGAATTTCACCACAATCAAGCAGCCGCTACGAGAAATCGCAACAAAGACAGTGGAGCAGATAACAGCCCAGATCAATGGAGAGAAACCGGATCAGCTCATGTGCAAACTGAGGGTATCATTGCAGTCTGGGGATACAACTAAATAGAAAACATATAGAAAACAGGATAACATCCTGTTTTTTTATATTCAAGGAAAGTTCGACTTGAGCAACAATGGTTAAAGCATCCGTATTTTGCAAATGAGTTATCAATGATACTTTCCTTTCAAGGAAATTTGCTTCGCAAAACACAGCGGAGCTGTTTTTTTTGTTGACATTTGATAAAAATGGTGGTATCATAGTCCGCATGAAACATGTTTCATGCAACATGTTTCAAACACAATAACTGGGGATTATGTTTAGGAGGAAGTAAGATGAAAAAAGTATTAGCACTGCTGCTGGCAACCGTTCTGGCAATTTCTTTGACAGCTTGTGGTTCGAGCAATGACGGCAACACAACAGACAATCAAGAGTCAGATGAAAAGGTTACAATCATCATCACAAACGGTAAAGGTGAAATTGCGGCTCAATTTGAACAGGCAGCAAAAGATTTCATGTTTGAATATCCGGACATCATAGTAGAGCCGTATTCCGTAACTGTAGGGGACTCAATCAATATCTTTGACAAACTGACATCTTCGGGTGAAACGGTTGCACTTGCGATGATGGAGCCCAATGCTGTCCGTGACAAATACAAAGATTTCGGTGTAGATCTGACCAATGAAAAATGGAATGAAGAAACTGTTTACGGGTTTACAAATCTGGAAGGACAAATTGTGGGATTCCCATTTGCTATTGAAGGATTCGGTCTCGTTTACAATCAAAATGTGCTTGATGAGGCAGTTGGGGAAACATTCGATCCCTTCAGCATAAATACACGTGACAAGCTGAAAAACCTTCTTGATGGAATTAAGGCATCAGGCGTGGATTATCCGGTTGCCTATCAAACAGAGTTCTGGTCGGTAGCAAATCATTACAGCTCGCAATTTGTAAACCAGGGTGGTGATCCCGACGCAACAGTTGAAAAGCTTGTGTCAGGCGACTTTGATTTCGCAGGCAATCCTATATGGAACGGCTACTACGATACAATGGACCTGCTTATCCATGGTGGATACAACAAGTACGGCGAACGTCCGCTTGGTACATACTATGATGATGCACATGTATCTGTAGGAAAAGGTGAGAGCGCAATTCTGTTCAATGGCAACTGGGCATTCGACTCGCTTCAGGCAGTTGCTGGTAACAACTTTGGTTTCATGCCTGTTCCTGTAGACGATGATGAGAACAATCCGCTTAACAATGCTTTGGTCTGTGGTCCGACGCAAATCTTTGTAGTCAATAGAAACGCAACTGAGGCACAGCAGGAAGCAGCAAAGAAATTCCTTGATTGGCTCGTGTACAGCGAAAAGGGACAGAATTTTGTAGTCAACGAATCACAAATCATCTCTGCGTTTAAAAACAATCCAAACAAAGTGACTAATCCTTTGGGAGCTGCGTTGGCTGATGCTATTGTTGCAGGCAAAACGCTGCCATTCAGCACGAACTATGTTAGCGCAGGCGACTATGGAAGCATCATTGCTCCGGATGTTCAGAAATATATAGACGGTAAGGAAACAAGGGAAGAGTTGGCAGAAGCTTTCTCATCTTACTACAAGTCAAAAGCTCAATAAAAGTAAGGAGTAGAAAACAATGAAAAACGGTGCAGTTAAGAAGCTTGGTATGCAGATGTTCTTTACATTGCCTTCAATCATTTTGTTTTCAATTGCGGTATTAATTCCGTTCTTATACGGATTTTATTTAACTTTGATGGATATGCCAACCTTGATTAGCGAGCCGGTCTTTGGAGGGCTGATCAACTACAAGGCGGCTGTCCAAGACAAGCTGTTTTGGGACTCGATGAAGTTGACTGTGACGTATGTTATTATAAATATCGTACTCGTCAATGCCTTGGCATTCGGCTTGGCTTTATTGGTTACTTCAGGAATAAGGGGGCAGAATTTCTTCCGGACAGCGCTATTTACACCCAACCTGATTGGAGGACTGGTACTCGGTTATATATGGCAATTCATATTCGTACAGTCTATGCCGGCAATAGGCGAGAAACTGAATATTGAACTTCTTCGCCTGGGATGGCTGGGAGATGCCGACTTGGCTTTCTGGGCAATAGTCACAGTTTCGGTCTGGCAGTTGTCGGGCTATATGATGCTGATTCTGATAGCAGGACTGGTCAACGTACCAAAAGATGTCATTGAGGCTTCAACAATAGACGGCGCCAATGTCTGGCAGCGCACAAGGCATATTACCATGCCACTGATCAGGCCGGCATTTGTCATCACCATTTTCATGACGCTTAAGAGTGCTTTCATGGTCTATGACCTGAATTATTCATTGACAGCAGGGGGGCCTTACAACAGCACCATGCTGGTCTCAATGAATATTGTTCGGAAAGCTTTTGTAGAAAACAGTTATGGTACTGGCCAAGCTGAAGCAATCATACTTTTCGTTGTCGTTGCAGTTGTGTCAGGCATCCAGGTATATATCGGAAAGAAAGGCGAGGTGGAAGCATAATGAAAGGAAAAGAATCAGTAAAAAAACTTATCATGTATGTTTTGGTAATCATTGCATTTGTTGCCTTTGTATTCCCGTTCTTTTTGATAGTCGTCAATTCGTTCAAGAGCAACGGGGAGATATTGACCAATCCTTTCTCTTTGCCAACTTCTATAGGATTCCGCCAGTTTGTAGAGGTTATTGAGAAGATGACTTTCGCCGTATCGTTCCTAAATACCCTGGTCATAACCGTAGCAAGCACTGTGTTGATTTTGCTGACTTCGTCGATGACGGCCTACTATCTTGTCAGAAACAACAACAGATTCAGCAAAATATTCTTTTCCATGCTTGTTGTATCAATGATCATCCCATTCCAGTCGATCATGATACCGCTCATGCATATATACGGCGCCAAGTTGAATTTGATCAACAGAATACCGACGGTACTTTTAATAATCTTCTATGGCGGATTCGGAAGTGCGCTTTCGATATTCTTCTACCATGGATTCATCAAGTCCATACCAAAGGAGCTCGAAGAAGCTGCGCTAATTGACGGATGCAATCGTATACAGACGTTTTTCCATGTTGTCTTCCCAATGTTGAAACCGACTTCTATGACGATAGCAATACTTAATGTTATGTGGATATGGAACGACTATCTTTTACCGTCGCTGGTTCTTACAAAATCCAACTTATACACGATGCCAATCAAGATGAAGGTCTTCAATGGAACGTATATGAACAACTGGGAACTGCTTATCCCTGCACTTCTGTTGACGATACTACCTCTTCTTGCGGTATATTTCATAGCTCAGAAACAAATCATAAAAGGTGTCATGTCAGGAGCGATAAAATGATGAGAAAACCGTGGTGGAAAGAGGCTGTCGTTTACCAGATCTATGTGAAAAGTTTTTTCGACAGCAATGGTGACGGTATTGGGGATCTGGCCGGTGTTACAGAAAAGCTGCAGTATTTGTCACAATTGGGAGTCGATGCCGTCTGGCTGTGCCCTTTCTTCGAATCACCGATGAAAGACAATGGCTACGATATCTCCGATTACTATAAGATAGCACCAGAATTCGGTTCGATGTCCGATATGAGAGAGCTGCTTGAGAGCGCAGAAGCCATAGGCATCAAAATTGTCATAGATATGGTACTGAACCACACGTCCAACGAGCATGCCTGGTTCAAGAATGCGCTGGAAAATCCAAAGAGTGAATACAGGGATTATTATGTATTCAAAGAAGGTGGAAAACTGCCTTCAAATGCCAGAAGTCTTTTTGGCGGGTCAGCATGGGAAGAAACAGCGGATGGAAGTTTCTACCTGCATACCTTTGATGTGAGCCAGCCGGATCTAAACTGGGAAAATAATAGGATGAGAAATGATATTTATGACATGATGAATTTCTGGATTGACATGGGTGTCGATGGCTTCAGAATGGATGCTATTACTTTTATCAAGAAGAATCCTGCATATCCCAGTCTGCCTTCTGACGATCAGGATGACATGGTGGAAATCAGCAGGACGGCATTGAACCAGCCTGGAATACAGGATTTCCTCCGGGAAATGAAAGACAAGACGTATAAAACCCAGGACTTTCTGACTGTAGCGGAAGCGCCTGGCGTGCCGTATGAGGAGCTTGGAGAATACGTCGGAGAAGGCGGACCTTTCTCGATGCTGTTCGATTTCAGCTATACGGATATCGACATTACCCCTGGCGAACCCTGGTACAAAACGAATGACTGGACGGTCAGCGAGCTGAAGACCAAGATGTTCCATAGCCTCCTTGAAACACAGAAGATTGGATGGGGAGCACTTTATCTTGAAAACCATGACCAGCCACGCAGCATCAACAAGTATTTTGAGGATGGTACAATGGATATGTCTAAGCACTATTATATGAGCAGCGCACTGGCTGTGCTGTACATGCTTCAGAGAGGGACACCATATATATACCAGGGTCAGGAACTTGGCATGGTGAACAGGCGTTGCAAGTCGATTGATGAATATGATGATGTCAGCACGATTGACCAGTATAAAAGAGCCGTTGCCAATGGACTTGGTGAGGAGAAAGCCATGCATGTCTGTTACAGGCGAAGCAGGGACAATGCAAGGACACCGATGCAATGGAATAGCACATTTGCCGCCGGATTCAGTACCGTTGAACCTTGGCTGCCGGTCAACGAGAATTACATGACAATCAATGCAGAGACTCAGATTGCAGATGACGATTCTGTATTCAATTTCTACAGACGATTGATTAGAATGAGAAAATCAGAGAAGTTCAAAAATGCCTTGATTGACGGCAAGGTAGCGCAGATAATGATAAATCATGAAGCGCTTATTGGCTATGAAAGAATCGGTGAAAACATGACGATTTCCGTTGCGGTCAATATGACAAATGCGGAACATAA
The DNA here is from genome assembly GCA_963677915.2 of Vallitaleaceae bacterium. Classification (GTDB taxonomy): domain Bacteria; phylum Bacillota; class Clostridia; order Lachnospirales; family Vallitaleaceae. The sequence continues at coordinate 41,198 of CAXXGE010000028.1, forward strand.
AGTGGCACTTGATGTTAATGAGTGTTTGATAAGCAATTACGGTAACATTGATAGACAGACTGATAATGTTGTCAATGTGAGGCCATACGAGGCATTTGCCTGGATATAGAATTGTCTGTATGAGTATATCTATCCCTTTCTGATGAAGTCTCCATCTAGCAGAAATTGTTCTGTTGGATGGAGACTTATTGTGTGCCATTTGTTATAAAAACAATCGGAAAGCCAATAAAATAGAGCAAAAACACCAGGCAATATTGATGGCTGATAGTAAATCATAAAAAATCACACAAAATTGGTATTGACATAGATGCCAAAACAGATGTATAATACAGAAAACGGTTACTACTTCACTAACACTAATAGTAACCGTATACTGAATAGGAGGGTTGTCATGAAGAAAGTAACGATTAGAGATGTAGCGAAACATGCAAAAGTATCTGTCGCAACAGTCTCGAGAATAATCAACAACATAGACTATCCCATTTCGGATAAAAACCGTAAAGCGGTTGAGAAAGCAATCAAGGAAATGAACTATGTGCCAAGCATGTCTGCACAAAACCTGAAATATAACAAGAGTCGATTGATAGGACTCATTGTGAGGGATATCGCCGATCCATACTTTGCAGAAATCGCCAAGGGCGTAACAGAGACCGCAACAAAACTTGGATATTTGGCTTTGGTTTGTAACTCGAAAAGAGAAACCGATTATGAATTGAAATACTATGATACTTTAAGACAACATAATGTTGCAGGAATAATAATAGCTGGTGGAGGATACCTGGATGATTCTATCAGAGAAGCTTTGAAGGAAAGAATTGAGCTTTCAAAGTCATTGGGAATCGAATCGATTGCATTGGCACCTCAAGGATTCGAGATTCCAAGCATTGGCGTCGACAATTTGGAGGTCGGCAGAAGAATCGGCCAGTACCTGATTGATAAGAAACACACTAAAATCGCATTCGTTGGAGGCGATGACCACATAATTGTCAACCAACAAAGGTTAAATGGATTTATGCAGTCAATGAATAACAGCGGCATTGCAATAGATGAAAATCTCGTAATCAATGATGAGTTTACCTGGGAAGGCGGTTATCGCTCTGCAAAGAGAATATTGGATTATTCCAAGGAAATCACTGCTATCTGCTGTGCGAATGACAATATAGCGATTGGTGTACTGAGATATATTAAAGAAATTGGGATGAAGGTTCCGGCAGACATATCGCTGATTGGTGTTGGGGACATAGTACTAGCCGAATATACATCACCTAAACTGACAACGGCAAAGATACCATTCTATGAAATGGGAGAAAGATGTGTCGAACTCATATGTGGTGACGATGGCTTTGAAAACCACGAAACGAAATTCGATGTTGAAATCATCGAAAGGGATTCAGTAACTGAGTGTATATAGTTGCATATTTAGTATCCTGTTTCTTGCCGGCAAACATGATGGGATTATGCAACTTATCAATAAATAATAATCAATAACCACTTAAAGAAAACATAGGAGATGAACAAATGAAAAAAGTATCATGGGAGAATATCTTTCCTGCAATTTCAATTCCGCTGAACGATGATTACACTATCAATGAAAAGGAACTTAGAGCATACGTAAGATGGCTTGCTGATTTTGATGGTATCGATGGCCTTGTCACAAATGGTCACACAGGGGAGATTACACTTTTTGACCGCGAAGACAGAAAACGAATCACTCAAATCGTTGCTGATGAAGTTGGCGATAAAGTTATGATCATATCTGGTGTTTCAGCAGAAGGGACATTAGAAGCGATCGACCATGCTAAGGATGCACAAGAAGCAGGTGCTGACGGAATCCTTTTGATGCCTCCACACTTGTGGTTGAGATTCGGAATGAAACAATCTTCGGCAATCAATTTCTTCAAGAGGGTTGCAGAGAATATTGACATCGGTATAATCATTCACCTGTATCCGTTCGGTACAAAAGGCTTCTATCCAGTTGAGACAATTCTGGAAATGGCAAAGATTCCTAATGTAAAGGCACTGAAAATGGGAACTCGTCATATGGGTGTTTATGAAAAAGACATCAGGGTTCTTAGAAAGCAAGCTCCGGATCTTAAAATCCTTACTTGCATGGACGAATACCTGCTTACATCAATGTATCCTGGTGTGGATGGTGCACTGATAGGTTTTGGAAACTGCATCCCGGAACTGATTACAGAAGCATGGAAAGCAGTTAAAGCACAGGATTGGGCAAAGTCAAGAGAACTTCAAGATAAAATATTCCCGATGGCTAACGCAATTTATGGGTTTGGTGAGCCAACGGGAGAAGCACATGCCAGAATGAAAGAAGCTATCCATCAACGTGGTTTCTTCAGCTCAGCGCTTATGCGTGAACCGCTTATGCCACTCGATCAGGACGAGATCGACGGTGTGACGGAAGGCTTGAAACTAGCAGGGCTTATCTAATTATAGCAAACTATGGGGTTACAGTAAATCCGTATCTTGGCAAATGGTCTTCCGTTTGCCAGGATACCTATCTCTAGGAGGCGTTTTACAAATGAAAAGAAAGTTATTAATGGTTATGATGCTGATCGTCTTGTCGATTTCGATGATAGGATGCTCTAAAACAGCAGAAACTACTACAACTACTACAAATTCAACAGAGTCAACTGAAACAGCAGCTGAAACAGTAGAACGAAGCAAATTCCTTTCAATAGGTACAGCAGGTACAGGTGGCGCCTATTATCCGATTGGGATAGCCATAGCTGATATTATTACAAATGATTTAGGCATTCAAACTTCGGCAAAAGTTACAGGTGGAGCAGCAGAAAACAATATGCTGGTCAATGACGGAACTGTTGAGCTGGCTATCACTCAAGGGCCAATGGCATATGCTGCAGTTAACGGAACAGATCCTTATACAGATAAGTATGAAAATGTTACAGCACTTTTCAATGGCTTGTCAAAAGGCGTCTTCCATGTTGTTGTAATGGGTAGTTCAGATATACAGAGCTTTGCAGACCTGAAAGGCAAAACAATTGCAATGGGGCCTGCTGGTGGCGGTGCCATCAACGTAACGAGGGATGTACTCTCAGTCTACGGTCTTGGAATGGATGATATCAAACCGACATATCTTGCTTACGCTGAAGGCGTAGATGCGTTAAAAGACGGTAATGTCGATGCAGCAGTTATCCAATCTGCCGCCCCTGCAGCAGCAATCACACAGCTGGCAGCATCTACAAAAGATTTTAGAATTATTACAATTGAAACGGATATGCTGGGTGAAATACTCACTAATTTCCCTTACTACTCAAGCATAGATATTCCAAGTGACATGTATGGTAATGGAAGTGACGCAACGACAATTTACCTGTCAAACATGATAGTAGTTAGCAAAGAACTGTCCGAAGATGAAGTATATGATATAACAAAAGCTATTTTCGAGAATATTGAAAAAATTCAGCAATCCCATCCAGCTGCAAAAGACTTGAGTCTGGAATCCGCTGTTGATCGTGTACCAATTCCATTGCATCCAGGAGCTGAAAAGTACTTCGTTGAAAGGGGTCTTATTAAGTGAACAAACTGAGAATAACTCCAGGAATTATCCTGAAGAATTTATTAAAGGTTGTTTTGATAATTACATCACTGATTTATATTTATACAGCGGGCTTTGGAGTTTTCTCAGCTATGACTCAAAGGGCACTTTTGATCACTCTTTTATTACCGATAGCATTCTTTATAAGCAAAAAAGAAGAAGTGGTGACTTCGGTCGGCACGAAAATCACTGGTGTCATCAATGTTGTGTTGGCGTTAAGTTTTCTGGCTTCCGGTATCTATATCATGTCCGTTTGGAGTGAGAGGATTTTGAAGGTTGGCCCGGCGCCGGATCTTGATATCATCATGGGAACAATCATGATTATCATCCTTCTCGAACTTGCCAGAAGAAAGGTAGGCTTGGCGATTACATTAATCACTATATTTTTCTTGCTGTATACATTGTTCGGGCCATACTTCCCTGGCTTTTTGGCTCACGGCGGCGAATCTTGGCGAAGGATTGTCGAGTTCCTTTATCTGACCACGGAAGGAATATTCGGCATACCACTTGGTATTGCATCTACGTTCATTATCGTATTTGTAATATTCGGTGCTTTTCTGAATGCATTCAATGTTGGTCAATGGTTTATTGATGTAGCTTTTACCATTACCGGGAAATACAGGGGAGGACCTGCAAAAACAGCGATAGCTGCAAGTGGTCTGATGGGCATGATTTCAGGTGCTCCCGCAGCCAACGTTGCTACAACGGGGAGCTTTACAATACCACTAATGAAAAAGACCGGCTATCTGCCATTTTATGCAGCTTCTATCGAAGCAGTGGCATCTACTGCCGGACTGTTCACACCTCCAATCATGGGAGCTGGAGCGTTTATTATGGCTGAATATCTTGGGATGCCATACCAATCCGTAGCTTTAGCTGCTGTATTCCCAGCATTGTTGTTCTACGTCTCCCTTTTCATTACCACTGACCAGAGAGCCAAGAAGATGGGGCTTGAAGGATTGGGGAAAAAGGAACTTCCCAATTTAAAAGAGACTGTCTTCAAGAAATTCTACTTGGGGATACCGGTCTTGTTCATGATCGTATTCATTCTTGTTGGATGGAGCCCGATGAAAACGGCTTTCGGAGCATTGGTACTGACGCTTGTTATTGATTTGGTGACAAAACGATTCAAGATTCCATTTAAGTTAATATTGGAAACTTTGGAGAAAGGTGCAGCACAAACGATTCCAATTGTTGTTTCGACAGCAACAGCAGGAATCATAGTAGGTGTTATTTCAATGACAGGTCTTGGTGCAAAATTGTCGTATACGCTGCTTGATGTGACTGGCGGAAGCCTGGTTCTTACGGCAATCTTTGTAGCTTTAATCACTTTGATACTCGGATGCGGTATGCCGCCGACAGCTGTTTATATCATACTGGCTTCAATATTGGTCAATCCGATGGTACAAATGGGCGTGGAACCGATTGCGGCTCATATGTTCATATTTATCTATGCTTCGTTGGGTGCTTTGACACCACCGGTTGCCATCACAGCCTATACTGCGGCAGCCATAGCAGAAAGCGATCCGAACAAAACAGGTTTCACGGCATTCAAGCTTGGCCTGGCAGCGTATTTGATACCATTTAAGTTTATCCTGAACTCAAGTGTTCTGCTTGTAGGCAGCAGCTTTCAGATTATTTACAGCATTTCTGTTCTGACAGTAATCATACTGGCACTTGTTGCCATTACAGGAGGATACTTGATTCTCAAGTGGAATCCAGTTGAGAGAATTGTTAGCGCTTTTGCCGTTGTGCTGATGATGATACCAAACATGCCTTTTGAAATAACCGGCATCATTTTATTTGGCGTATTGCTGGTAACAAAGATTGTAAAGAATTCTTTAGAGAAAAAGAATTCAGCGAAGCTGAATAATGCCTGACTTTAAACGGGCGGCTGCAACAGCAGTCGCCCGTTTTTCAACCAACAAGTCATATTTGAGGAGACCGTATGATAATAGACAAGATAGACCATCTTAGCCTTTATGCAAGCATTCATCCGAACATTGATACTGTAATTGAATTTATCAAAAATAATGATATAAATGCTCTAAGTGTTGGGAAACACATAATTATTGAAGATGAAATATATATTGTCGTCAGTGAAAATCTGACAATGCCAATAGAGCAAGGCATTTGGGAAGTGCATAAGTACTATATTGATATACAGTGCATCGTTGATGGGGGAGAGGGAATTGGCTGCGCCAATCCGGCAAAACTTGTACAAACAAGTTGCTATGATAATTCCAAGGACATACAGTTTTTTGTCGGTTTGGGTCCGGTAAACTATGTTGCGCCTGGTGAATTCATGCTGTTGATGCCGGGAGAAGCGCATGCATCGAAAATTGCTGTTAACGGCGCAAATGTGTCAAGAAAAGTTTTATTCAAAGTGAAAGTATGAGGGTTTTATGTCAACAATAGAAAAATATCAGAGGCATGAAGTGAAAGCCGGAAGCCGGTATTTCACCGAAACGAGATCCATCATCGAAACAGCCTTCCACACCAACAATGTGGTGAGTGTCACATCGCTCAAGGAGGCCTACAAACTGGCTGCGAAAAGTCCCGGAACGGTCGTGACGGACATGCCGGTCCACAGACCTGAGGAACTGGGTCTTGTGGAAGATGCAAGGATTCTCCTGTACAACGATGGCGCCGTTCACGGAAGATGCGCCGCCGCGAGAAGGATCTTCGGAGAAGCGTCCACCGACAAGGAAGAAATACTAAGCGTACTGAAGGAGGCTGCCTATGAAATTGGACGGAAAAGAGCCTATCATGCACAGTGCTTCATCGGTCTTGAGGAAGATTTCATGGTCAGGGCGAGGCTTCTGATTCCGGAAGGCCATGAAAATATCCTATACAACTGGCTTTTGAATTTCCAGACCATCACCCAGGAGTACATCAAGAAGTACCGTCATTCGGTGTCCTATGATGAAGGCGATATCTACATATTCGCAGATCCCGACTGGCGGCACCCTGATTATCCATACGGTCTTGCATTCTTTGATTCGGACAGCAACTGCGCTGCGATTCTCGGGATGCGGTATTTCGGGGAATTCAAGAAAGGGACACTGACACTAGCATGGAGCGTAGCAAACAGGAACGGATTCGCATCATGCCACGGAGGTCTGAAACGATACAAAAAACAGGACGGCAGCAACTACGTGATGGGGATTTTCGGACTGTCGGGATCAGGGAAATCCACACTGACCCATGCGAAACATGAAGGCAGGTATGACGTGTCGGTGCTGCACGATGACGCCTTTGTCATCAATACTGAAACTGGAAGCTCGGTGGCTCTGGAACCGTCCTATTTCGACAAGACGGCTGACTACCCGCTTGAGAGTGCAGACAACCGTTATCTGCTCAGTGTCCAGAACTGCGGCGTGACCGTTGATGAGGACGGCAACAAAGTAGTCGTCTGCGAGGAGATACGCAACAAGAACGGCAGGGCGCTTAAGTCGATGCTATGGTCGGACAATAGGGTCAACAAGGTGGAGGAGAAGATCGATGCCATCGTATGGCTGATGAAAGATCCGGTCCTCCCGCCTGTCGTGAAGATCGGCGATCCTATCCTCGCTTCGGCCATGGGAGCGCTTTTGGCAACCAAAAGGACTTCGGCTGAAAGGGTGGTCAGCGGCACAGATCTTGACCAGCTGGTTTTCGAGCCTTATGCGAATCCGTTCAGAACCTACCCGCTGGAAGAGGACTACGAGAAGTTCAAGAAACTGTTTGTTGACCTTGGTGTGGACTGCTATATATTCAATACAGGTCACTACATGGATGAGAAAGTGACCAAGGATATGACGATAAGCGGGATGGAAGCAATCGTGAACGATGATGCTGCCTATGAAAAGTGGAGTCATATCGAAAGCGGATCAGTGATGCGTATGCCGGGGATGGATTTGAAGGATGACGAGGCTTACGGAAATGCATTGAGAAATGCTTTTCAAATGCGGCTCGATTTTCTGTCATCTGTCAAGGAGGATGCGATGCTGAGATTGCCTGATGAAGTGGCAGAATCAATAAAGAAGATTTCCATTTGGAAGTAGCGATATTACGAGCGCTCATCTATAATAATATGTAGGAGGTTGGTAGTGATGAAAAGATCAGTTAAGGGCATAAAATTATGGATAGCGGTATTGTCTCTGGTAATACTGGTCGTTTTTGCGGGATGCGTTCCCAATAGGGAAACAAAAGTATCGGAGACTGTTACTACTGAGACGGTGGATATTATCAAGATCGGCGTTACTCACTACGGCATGCGCAATGAACTCATGGTTCTGATCAGTGAGGCACAGAAAGAGATGGCTGAGGAACTAGGGGTCGAAATTGATATTTTCGATGCTGATTATGATATGAATGAACAGGCAAAGCAATTCGATCAGATGATCAAAGAGGGATACGATGCTATCATATTCTCGCCTGTTGATTCCAACGCAAGCACCATTGCTGTGGACAAAGCCTATGAAGCCGGTGTGCCGGTTTTTGGTGTTAACACAAGGGTGAACAGCAATAGACTGACATCATACATTGGCTCATACGATGTTTCAGCAGGAGAGATGGAGATGTCCCAGATGGCACTGACATTGGAAGGTGAAGGCAATATCGTGATTTTGGAAGGGCCAATTGGAAGCTCCGCACAGCTTCAAAAGAGAGAAGGCATCCACAATATTCTGGCACTATATCCTGATATTGAGGTTATTGCCGAATTAACCGCTAACTGGTCCCGAATAGAGGCGAAAGCCCTAATGCAGGAACTGCTTTTGATCTACCCTGATCAGATTGATGCGGTTGTTGGGCAGAATGATGAAATGGCTTTAGGGGCTGTGGATGCCCTTGCGGAAGCAGGCCTCCTGGAACGGACAGATGTCATTGGTGTGGATGGCGTTCAAGACGGACTGATTGCTGTCAAGGAAGGACACATGGATGCCACAATTTTTCAGGATGCAGTCGGGCAGGGCAGGATGTCGGTACAGGTCGCTGTAGATTATCTTAACGGTATCGATATCGAACAAGAGTATTGGATACCCTATGTGCTTGTGACATCAAGGAATGTAGACAGGTATCTTGAGTGACGATATAATCTTTGTGATATCGGATATTACGTCTGGAGGGATGCATATGTTTACTGTCTTGGTAGTGGATGATGAAGAAATACACCTGAACGGGCTTACCAACCTGATCCGGAAGCTCCGGCCTGAATACGAAATACTGAATGCGAAAAACGGAAAGGAAGCGTTGGCGATCATAGACGGTCACCCGGTGGATATTCTGATTACTGATATACGTATGCCGATTATGGACGGCATGGAGCTGATAGAACGGACAGTCAATAAATACAGGGACATGAAAATACTTCTGCTCAGCGGACACAGAGAATTCGAGTATGCCCAGAAGGCGATAAAGATGGGTGTCTTTGATTACCTTGTCAAACCAATAAACAAAGCCAAGATCAGCCAGATGCTGGAGAAGGTCGAGGACAGCTTACTGGAAGAACTTCGAAAATCAAGGGAAAAAGAAGCGATGCTCAATCAGCTGGATACTGCATTGCCTATCTATTTCGAACGACAGATGAACAAATGGATTACTGGCAAGCTGACACAGGAAGAGCTGAAAGAAATCGAGGGTATTTTCGAGAATAAAAGCAAAGGTATTGCTGTAGCAATGCATGTAACAAGCGAATTCAAGCAGAGACTAAAACCGATCATCAAGAAATCACTTGATAATCTGGGGCATTCTATTACGTTTTCCTTGGATAACGATGACAATATTCTCCTCATTGTGCTGGCATTTAGGAGCGATCGGGTGTGGGGAGAACATAAGGAAGTATTCACCAGGCTCGCAGACCATATCGAGGAGGAATTCAAGTTTCGACCCTATTTTGCATCAAGCAGTGTGCAGTCTGTTATCTTCGATGGTATTCAGAAAGCCTATACAGAGGCAATGAAGGCACTTGCATACAGATATTACAATGGGGAAAGCGACCTTTTGGAATATGATGAACTGGTATGTGCTGCACCTGAGGTATATGATTTCGAAGAATCAATACTGAAAGTCAAGGACGGACTTCAAAAGCATGATGTAATGGTGGTTAGGAGGGGCATCGCTGAAGGATATAAAGAAGTCATGAGGTATTCGAGCCATCCTGATCCTGAGACGACAAAGTTAAAATTGCTTGAAGTCAACCATGAATTGCTGACTCAGGTGCAAAACAGTTTCAGCAAACAGATATACGAACAGTTTGTCCATAATATTGAGATATGCATAGCTGAACGAAAATCCATCAAGAATTGTTTTGCCGAGCTTGAAAAGATTTATATGAACATCGTCGAGGCACTTAAAACCGCAGAGAGTGAACAGACTGATGCAAGGATGAAAAAGTGCATTAAATACATTGATGAGCACTACATGGACGACCTGTCATTGGAGAATGTTGCTGAGATCATCTATTACAGCGCATCCCATTTCAGTTCGAGCTTCAAACAGTATACAGGAAAGACCTTCCTGCAATACCTGTCAGAGCTTAGGATGGAAAAGGCATGTGACCTGCTCAGAAACAGTGATGTCAAAGTATATCAGATTGCTGACATGACAGGGTTCCGAGACCATAAGTATTTCTATCGTGTATTTAAGAAGAAGTTCGGAGTTACACCTGACACATATCGCAGAAACAAAAAATTATATGAGTAGGGACGGTTGACAAATGGCCAGACAACACAAGGAAATGGGTTTCAGGACGAAGCTTACAATTTCATATATAGTTCTTATCGCCATACCCGTTGCTATCGTAAGCCTGGGTTATTATCAGAGGAGTGCTGAAATCATTCTGCAGACTACCAGAGTTAATTTTCTAAGCGTTCTGAATCAGAGCAATGAATTGATTAACAGCAAGTTCGTACAGGTGGAAAACAGGGCCAGAGACTTGCATACGGATCGGAGACTCTATGAATATTTCAATACACCGGATGTAAACAATCACGAAAATGCCAGTGAAAACGATGATATAATTACAGGCATTTTGAACAGCTATTTCCCTAGAACCGAAGATATCTACACTGTGAATCTGATTACTTCAGAGTATACTTACGGACTCAGCCCCAGCCTATGGATTCCAAAAAGCAAGTTCAGCGGCAGCCAGATCTATATTACAGGTCAAATGGCAGACAACAATCTAATATGGATGCCACCTTATGATTTGCTGGATGCCTTAAAAATACGAGAAGACGAGAAGCTTGAGTTGAAGAGGTTCGATGAAATCATATTTACCGCTACAAGGAAGATTGAGTTCGCGACCATAGAAAACAACATGCTGCAGCGCATGGATATAATGCGTGAAAGGCCTGTTTTGGCTGTGCATTTCAAAGAAGAGATGCTCAGTGATATTTTCAGCGATAATACCAGCACGGAAGGTTCATATTACTATGTACTTACAGAAAATGGACAGGTGGTCTCCAAATCACAAAATGCGGATACATTCGAGTTTGAAGACCTTGCATGGCTGAATCAGGTGTATGGGAATGTCAGTGGTACCAGTCTGGCCAATGTTAAAGGCGAGAAGATGCTGGTCTGTTACGACATCATCGATACGACAGGATGGATATCACTATTTTTCGTCCCGTATGAAAGTCTTGTCAAGCCATTGCCGCAGATGCTTTTTTTTGGGTTGATGCTGACACTGATCGTCATTCTGTTGGCTGTTGTCATTGCGGTGATTATATCGCGCAGAATAACAGGTCCGATCAATATGCTGTTGAAGGCAATCCGTCATATGAGGGAAGGGGATTTTGACATCGGCACCAATAAAGTGAAAACGGGTGAGTTCAAGTACCTGTTTTCCAAATTCTACGAAATGTCGGAGAGGCTTGACCGGCTGATACGTGAGAACTATCAGGTCAAGATCAATGAACAGGAAGCACAGATCAAAGCGCTCTATTTCCAGTTCAATCCCCATTTCCTATACAATACCCTAAACGTTATCAATTGGATGGCCATTGACAACGACCAGGACGAAATCAGTGATATGTTGGTGCGCCTGTCTGATATCCTGGAATATACAGCGAAAAATGAGAATACCATAGTAAGCCTTGAAGACGAGCTGGATTATATGAGAAGCTATGTGTTCCTTATGTCCAAACGTTTTATAGGCAGATTCGAGGTATCCTATGACATGAATGAAAACTTGATGGAGTATCCTGTGCCAAAATTCTTCATGCAGCCATTCATCGAGAATGCCATCCTACACGGCTTCAGCGATACTGAAAAAGGCGGACTTGTCGAAATCAAAGGCTGGATTGAAGAAGATTTCATCTGTTTCAGCATCGAGGATAACGGCAAAGGCATCGAGCCGGAAACACTATCCAGTATCCTGGAGGACGATAAAGGCGATTCGGAGCGCAAGTCGGTAGGCATCCGAATCATCCATCAGAGAATACGCAAGCTATACGGAATGCGTTACGGTGTTGAAATCCAATCGGTTCCAGGCGAGGGAACGAAGGTAATCATCCGTTTGCCCAAGATGGGAATGGAGGAGGCAGAACATGAGATTTAGACTGATGCTTTTTATGCTGGCTATACTTGTTCTTACTGGGTGTACCGGCAAAGATGACCAGAAGGAGATAGAGCTTCTTGATGAGGAACTGATGGAAGCTGGAAATGGAGACGTCATCGAATTGACCATGTGGATGCCACAAGGGGAAGAGGATGAGTACCAGTGGTACCTGGACAACATAGAAACATTCAACCGACTCTATAGAGGGAAAATCCATGTGGATATCGATTTCATTCTCCGAGGCGATGTCTTTGCTTATGAAGACCAGGTGAATACGGCGGCCGTTTCTGGTGGACTACCGGATGTTCTGGCCGTGGACGGCCCGAACATCGCATATTACGCTTCACAGGATATGCTGATACCACTCGATAGCATGCTGACCGAAGATGATATCGAAGATTTTGCGCCATCATTGATAGAACAGGGGACCTATGACAACCACTTTTATGCTATCGGTATCAGCGAATCATCTGTTGTTCTGTTCTACAACAAGGAGATGTTGGATGCAGCAGGTATAGTGCCACCGACTGAACTCGAAGAAGCCTGGACATGGAATGAGTTCCATGAAGTCTGTAAGATTTTAACTACCGAGAACACATATGGTACAACGATGATCTATGACCTTGGTGAATGGATGACCTATTGTTTCGAGCAGCTGTGGCTGTCAAGCGGTACAGACATCATATCCGAATATGGAATGACTACAGAAGGATATTTAAACAGCGAGGAGGGAATAAAAGCCATTAGTGTCATTCAGGACATGGCCCAGGAAAACCTCTTCAAACTCAATCCGACGCCGACGGAATTTGAAGAAGAAAAAGCAGCCACGAAGATAGGCGGAATCTGGGAAGTGGCGAATATGCAGAAAATTCCGAATCTGAACTGGGGAGTGACCTATTTTCCATACTATCAATACCATACTTCTCCTTCGGGCAGTTGGGCTTACGGCATCTCTTCCGACTGTAAAGAAAGACAGAGTGCGGTGATTTTACTGAAATACCTTACGAATACGGAAAATGCCGCAAGCTTTGCCAAGACGACAAATATGTTGCCCAGTAGAAAATCGCTGCTGGCCGAATGGGAGTTTCCTAACGAGTTGACAAGCAAGGTCATCACAGACCAGCTTACGATTACAGCTGAACCGAGGCCGAGAACGCCAATCTACCCTTTGCTTAGCAACCAATTCTCGGAGGCGGTTTATAATATCATGAAAGGGAACGATATCAGGTCGGAACTTGATCGTGCCGTAAATATAATTGATTCATACAGCCAATAATGTTGAAAAGTCCACCTTTTGGAGAATGTTCGAGTATAATCCACCTTCTAAGCAATGTAAGATGTGATTGTAGTTCAAAAACATTCTACAAATCAGGAGGGCTTTTTTATGAAGAAACTGTTATCGTTAATGATGGCTCTGGTAATGATCATGGGGATTATGGCCGGATGCGGATCGAACAATGAAACGTCAGAGAATGGCGGATCAGACAATGAGGGAAACGAAACTGCATCCTCAAGTGAAGAAGTAACAAAAATCAGCTTCATGTATCAGGGACTTGAACCAGAACAAAAGGCTATGAATTACATAGTTGAAAAATTCAAAGCAGAAACCGGTATAGATGTTGAATTGATCTATGCGCCGCATGATACTTTCCAGGAACAACTTAGTGGCTCTATTGCAGCTAATAATGTACCGACGATTTTCATGCTGGATGGACCATTCCTTCCCAACCTTGTGTGGTCAGGTGTAGCAGCTGAAATCAACCAATATATCGATCAATCACTGCTGGATGATATGACTGCATCCAATATTGCACAGTGCACATATCCAATCGATGGCAGACTCTATGCAGTTGGACATCAGGATAGCACAGTTGTACTTTATGGTAATAAAACATACTTGGATAAAATCGGTGCCAGAATTCCGACATCCGTAGAAGATGCATGGACAGTAGATGAGTTCGAAGGATATCTTCAAGCATTGTCTGAACTTGACGAGGTAACATTCCCGCTGGACATCATGAGAGCATATGGCGTTAAGAGTGAGTGGGGAACTTATGGTTTTTATCCAGCACTTATTTCCGGAGGCGGTGGTATCGTGAACCGCGAAACATGGCAAGCTGAAGGCATGCTGAATGGTCAATCAACAATTGAGGTACTCCAGAAATTCCAAAACTGGTCGAACAATGGATGGCTTGTACCTGAAAATGCAGGGGACAATATGATGTACAACGAAACAAGGGATGCAGCATTGGCATGGTGTGGTACGTGGTTCTTCCCTGCAGCAGAAGCAGCACTTGGCGATGATCTGATTGTCATGCCTTTGCCTGATTTCGGCAATGGTGTTAAGTCTCCGAACGCAACTTGGATTTATGCCATAGCCAACGAATCCACTGAAGCTGAAAAGGTAGCAGCAGGCAAGTTCCTCAGCTACATGCTCCAAGATGACGAGTTCCTCAGAATTTATCTGGAAGAAGTTGGATCATTCCCAGCGCTTAAGTCATGGATAGCAACCAGTGATCTTTTCTCAACTGGAAAGATGAAGATAGCTTCCGAACAGTCAGCTAGTACTGCTGTAGTACGCGTACCACATCCAGCATATCCGATTATTACTGCTTCTTTCATGAAAGCATTTGGAAACATACTTGACGGGGCGGACATCAAGACGGAACTTGATAAGGCAGCAGCTGAAATTGATGAAGACATTGAAGATAACGATGGATATCCTCCATTCGGTGGGCAATAACCAACTCTACATTCCACAACATATGCATCGCTCATGCGATGCATATGCACTTTCACAGGGGGTAAATTAATGATAGCAATACTTAATGGAATCAAAGAAATCTCTCAAAAACGACGACATGAGTTTCGCGATGGTGTCGAAGAATTCCTAATGTTACTTCCGGCACTTATACTCTTGGTAGTCTTTCTTGTAGTTCCCTTTTTGATGTCCTTTCAATTGTCGCTGACCAATCAAAGGCTGATACAGGGCCCGGTAGCCGCCAAATTTATTGGCATCAGAAATTTTGTGCAGATAATGACGGACAGGGAATACTGGCAAGCATTCGGCAACATCGGCTACTTCACCTTGCTGGTCGTTCCCATACAGTGCGGAACGGCGTTGGCATTGGCATTTTTTCTGAACAGGATAAAAGTGATGAAGAATTTCCTTAGGGCAATCTATTTCATGCCATTCATTACGCCGATTACGGTAGTATGTGTTGTGTGGGCTACCTTTTACCAGTATCCCTACGGAATATTCAATTCAATACTTGGCTTCATTTCAGGGGGGACCTTCAATGCGGTAGACTGGCTGGGGACCAAGGCATCAGCAATGCCTGCAGTCGTTTTTCTATCTTCCTGGGCATCTTATGGATTCCAAATGGTCATCTACCTTGCCGGCCTTCAGAATATTCCTGAAGAAGGGTATGAGGCGGCAGAAACCTTCGGAGCCAATGGATGGCAGAAGTTCAGGTATGTAACATGGCCTTATCTGCGCAACACCAATATATTTGTACTCACTATCACAACCATACAGGCGATGAAACTTTTCACACAGGTCAATATACTGACCCATGGCGGTCCGGTTGGGACAACCAACACGCTGGTTCATTATATGTATGAAAAAGGATTTGTTGCTCAAAAAATTGGATATGCTTCAGCGACATCGGTACTTATATTCGTGCTGGTACTTATCATCGTTTTGATACAGCGGTATCTATTGGGTTTGAGTGAAGAGTAGGAGGTAAAATAATGGTCAAGAATAAATCGAAAATTTTGGAATATGTCAGACCTGTGATTATGCTCATTATAGGTATTATCATGATCTGTCCTCTATATATGGTTTTTGTAGCAAGTCTGAAAGATAATCGCTATACAATCATGGCCGACTTTGGATCAATCAAGTCTTTTTTTGTAACAGCGCCTTCGTTCAATAACTACATCGAAGTGTTGAGCAAGGAATCAAACACCGTGCAATACTTCATCAATTCGTTGATCATCCTGGCAGGCACAGTCATTGGAACTGTAAGCGTATCATCGGCATGCGCCTATGCAATTCTTAAAGGGAAGTTCAAGTACAGAAAAATGCTTTTAACGGGTATTATCGCTCTATACATCATCCCATATGAGGCAATCATGCTGCCAATGTTGTATGAAGCGGTCAAACTGAACATGCTGGATACTTATATGATTCAGATTTTGCCTTTTGTCGCTCACCCGCTTTACATCTATCTTTTCTATTCCTTTTTTCAGGAAGTACCGGATTCAGTAGTAGAAGCAGCAAAGATAGACGGCTTGGGTTTCTTTAAAATATACTTCAAAATGTTTCTTCCGCTCACTAAACCAGCATTTGTAACAGTCATGATACTACAAGGCATGGAAGCGTGGAATCAATACCTGTGGCCACTTCTTGTTACTCAGACAGAACGGGTTAGACCTGTCACAGTGAAAATAGCAAGCTTTTTCAGTTCCGGTGATATTTATTGGGACAGATTGTTTGCCATCTCAGCTCTGATGATGCTTCCCGTATTGGCGATATATATCTTTTTCCAGAAGTACTTTATTGCATCCATATCCAATAGTGGGGTTAAAGGCTGATGAATGTAAATGCGTATATAAATATGAATAAAAAGACAGTGAATTCCCGATACAGACATCGGCTACATCTCATGCCGCCAATCGGCTGGATGAATGATCCGAATGGTTTCAGTATTTTTCAAGGCGAGTACCATATGTTTTATCAATACTATCCATACGATACAAAATGGGGACCGATGTACTGGGGACATGCTACATCAGATGACCTCATTAACTGGGAGGACAAGCCTGTAGCATTGGAGCCTGGAGAAGCATATGACGAATATGGTGCTTTTTCAGGAACGGCCATCGAAGTGGATGGGATCTTAAGGCTTTATTATACCGGGCACAGGGAGAAGCCCGAAGTCAGGGAAGTGCAGTGTCTCGCAACGAGCGAAGATGGCATCCAGTTTGAAAAATTCGAAGGGAATCCGGTAATCAGTTCGGATCAAGTAGGACACAAAAGCCGGATCGAGGATTTCAGGGATCCGAAAGTATGGAAACATGAGGGGAAATTTTATATGGTAACAGGCTCGAGGACCAAGGATTATCAAGGGCAGATTCTCTTTTACACCTCGGACGACGGCTATGATTGGGAATACAGAAACTATTTCACCCTTGGGAAAGAATATGGTGTGGTTTGGGAATGCCCGGATATTTTTGAATTGGATGGCAAGACGGTCATTATCTTCTCACCGCAGTGGAAACCTAGAGTTAATGACATTGTCATCAACGGAAGGGAAGAGAGCCGGAAGAAACTGGAAAATATCTTCACAACCTTTGCTCTAATTGGATCTTTTAACTATGAAACGTGCCAGTTCTCTCTTGAAAGAGTGCAGGACTTCGATAATGGCTTTGATTTTTATGCACCTCAATCAATTCTGGATAAGGATGGGAATAGGGTGCTTATGGCATGGATGAACATGTGGCAGCGTAAGTACGTCTTGGATGAGATGCAGCATGGATGGAATGGTTCTTTGACCTTGCCGAGAAAGTTAAGTATAAAGGATGGAAGGATTTACCAATGGCCAATCGAGGCACTTAATAAATACAGGAGTAACCTGTTTAGCCAGTCTGATCTGGAAATAGAGGGTGAATATAGGAATGAAAATCTGGCAGGGGTGGTCGCGGATATTGAGATAACTTTTGAAATGACGACAGCTGACGATTTTGAAATTGGCTTTTTCGAAGGGGAAAATGAAGAACTGATACTGTACTTTGATCGAAAACAAAACATAGCATACCTGAAACGTCACAAAACCAAGCGCCCTATTATCAATCTACAGGATCCGGACGATTTCATCAGGAGTTGTTCTGTTGATTGTTCAGAACCGATTCATATCAGGGCTGTGCTGGATGTCAGTTCTGTTGAGATATTCATTAATGATGGAGAAACAGCAATGACATCATTATTCTTTCCAGATGAAGGAAGTGATGGCATCAGTCTAAGGACATCGGGCAGAGTGAAAGTCAACACACTGTCAAAGTGGGATATGGTGATATAATATGAAAAGTGCTGTATTTACCGGAAAAGGTAAAATTGTAGTTGAAAATAGGGATTTGCCCCAAACAGGAAACAACGATGTATTAATCAAAGTCATGGCTGCCGGTATCTGTGGAACAGATGTGCATATTTTTCATGGAGAAGCTGGTTCTGCTGATGTAAATCCACCTGTTGTACTGGGGCATGAATTTGCAGGTGTGGTTACATCAATAGGAGAAGATGTCACTGGAATCAAAGAGGGAGACAAGGTCAATGTCGATCCCAATATTTATTGTGGTCACTGTCAATATTGCAATAGTGGCAGAAAGCAGCTGTGCAGCAATATGAAGGCAGTTGGTGTAACAATGGATGGCGGTTTTCACAGTACTGTCTAGTACCTATGGAGCAGGTACACCTGCTAGCAAACGATTCGGATTATGAAGCCGGTGCAATGGCAGAGCCATTGGCATGCTGTCTTCACGGAATGGATATAGTAAATATCAAAGCTGGAGATCGTGTGGTTGTTATAGGTGGTGGAGCAATAGGCCTTTTGATGGTACAGCTCGCGAAGCTTAGTGGCGCTTCAAAAGTACTGCTTAGTGAACCTGTTGAAATCAGAAGAGAAATCGGAATGAAAGTTGGAGCAGATGCCGCGGTAAATCCTCTTCATGGAGATTTGAAAAACCAGATTAACAACAGCGTTGGTTCAGGAGCTATTGATGTTGTTATCGAATGTGTTGGCAAGAATATCGCAGTAGAGCAAGCGATTAAGATAGCTGATAGAGGAAGTAAAATATTGCTTTTTAGTGTTCCGAGTCCTGATGCTAAAATTGAACTGCCATTATTTGATGTGTTCGTAAAGGAATTGAAAATTTTTGGATCCTTTGTCAATCCTAACACACAATCTAGAGCGACTGAACTGATAAATTCGGGACGATTGGACCTGAAGTCCATCATTACTCACCGATTCAATATTAATGAAGTTGATAAAGCGATTGAAAAGCAAATGGAACAGGATTCAATTAAAGTGATTGTAAAACCTTAAAGTTGAATTGTGTTGAAAAGTCCACCTTCTGCAGGATGTTCGAGTATAATCCACCTAATGGATAATGTAAGATAGGATTATAGACGAGGACATTAGAATTATCATATGAGAAGGTGGAACTTATGAAAGGCAATATTCTTAACAGGTCTATAATTGAAATCGCATGGAGAGACTTTTATGACAGATCCGAGATGATGGACGGAGAACAATCCATCATCTGGCGTTTGATGAGCTGCAGGTACAGGATGCTCTTGATAAAGAAAGTGGTAACAGACAAGGAAGTCGATGACTTCATGCAGTCCATAGCGAAGTTCAGAATTTCATATCCTTGATTGATTTGAACAAATCACCGTAATCCTCATTTTCCATCGCTTCATCATGCAGGGGCTTGACAGCGTTGATGAAGGGTTCTTTATCAACTGTGATGAACTCTATACCGAATTTTTCTTCTGATGTTGCAATGGCATCCTTGTAATCTGCCTTGGCTGTTTCTATTTCAAAAACTGTTGCTTCCTCGGCGGCATTCTTTAGAATCTGCTTGTATTCTGGCGTTAGTTCGTTCCATATGGCTGTACTGATGATGATGAAATCCGGTATGTTGGTATGTTCCGTAAAACTGTAGTATTTGATCATTTCACCGTGGCCGCCGGATGAGAGCACAGCGGGTACATTTTCCGCACCGTCCACAGCATCCATAGAGAGCGCCAGAGGGATATCGGGGAAAGGTAGCGGTACAGGTTCTGCACCGAACAGGGACATCATCTCGGTTTGAACAGGATTATCCTGAACCCGGATGCGCAAACCCTTCATATCTTCAATCGACCTGACAGGTTTTTCGGATGTGTAGATGCTTCGCGCGCCACCATAGAAATAGCTTAGAATGGTATAGCCTGCATCTTCGGTATATGGATTCAGTTCATTGATAAGACCGCCATCGAGTGCCTTGAAAAAATGGTCATCGCTCTCGAAAAGGTAAGGGATGTTGAACACTTGAAGCTGAGGCACGAAGTTTGCCAGTGATGGTGCACCCATCGACGCCATTTCAAGCGCGCCAGCCCCCATCTGCTTGAGGATATCCTCATCGCTGCCAAGCATGCTGTTTGGAAAAACTTCGATATTGATTTTGCCATCGCTCTTCTCTTTAACAAACTCGGTGAATTTTACAACCGCCATGTGGATGGGTGCAGTCTCGGGCAATGTATGCGAAATCATCCAGTTATAGGTTGTCTGATCGCTAGTCTCTTCGGCAGTGTCTTGTGTGTTGCTGTCGGGTGCCGGTTTCTTGCTGCAGGATGCGAGAAGAAGTGCCAGAATTAAAGAAAAGATGATAACTCGACGATATTTTTTCATGATACATTCCTCCAGACGTGTAAAATGCATAAAATTATTAGAGAATTGTGACAATGATTGTTTGTATTCGCGAATGACAGTGAAAAGGCTTGATGATACACTATTATTATACCTTAAGTCAGGAGTGAAAGAATGATTGATTTACATGCCCATACGACGATATCGGACGGCACCTATACACCGACGAAACTTGTAAAAGAAGCCAAGAGACGTGGGTTGTACGCAGTGGCTATAACCGACCATGACAGTATCGATGGACTTGACGAAGCATCTGAAGCAGCAAGAAGACTGGGAATAACCCTGGTCAAAGGGATTGAATTCAGTATTGCATATGGAAAAGGAAGGCTGCTTCATATTCTCGGACTCGGTATTGACCCGGATAGTGAAGGGTTCAAACATATATATCTTAAGTACAGAGAGACCCGTTCAACCAAGTTGGAGCATGTATTTGAAGCGCTTCGGGGAATGGGCATTGACATATCGCATAAAAAGGCCATACCGCATATCATAGGCGGGTTTATGGACCGTCAGGCAATTGCCAGGTGTCTGGTTGCAGAAGGTTATGCCATCAGTATAAGGAATTCGTGGACAGAGTACCTCGATAAGATTCCATATATCGAAGGGGAGCTGATCGAACCCGAAGCTGCACTTGATGCCATTCACGCTGCTGGTGGAAAAGCTTTCATGGCGCATTTTCATTTGAATATCGGCCTGAAAGACTACAGTGATAAGGAAATACGTTCAAGGCTTAAAGAACTGAAAGACATGGGTTTGGATGGTGTCGAATACTATTATCCGTCATTTTCGGATGAAGACAGGTTGAGATTGGCTGACTATATTCACGAATTCGGTTTCATCAAATCAGGTGGCTCCGATTTCCACGGGGCGAACAGACCTCACATAAAACTGGGCATAGGAGAAGGGAACTTCCGCGTGCCGGATGAACTTTTGAAGAACATACTGCCCGATAAAAAAGAAACCGCCAGCGCTTAGCTGGCGGTTGTTTTTATACCAGACATGGCAAAGCCTCAAATGAAATAGTAAGTTCCTACTTGCATGGGTAAATTCTAGGGATGTAGAAATTACTATTGCACATATCTATACCCATCATGCAGAAGAAATCGGGTGTAGCAGAAGAACGATTTACAACTACATCGATCAATCTGTTCTCACGGCTAGAAACCTGGATTTAATGCGAAGAGTCAAATACAAACAACGTCGGAAATCCACCCGGGCAAGCACTCAAAGCAGAGCTTATAGGACAGACAGGAACTATGCCGACTTTCAAAAGCTCATTAAAGAGGGGCAGTCTCTCAGCGTTGTTGAGATGGATATTGTAGAAGCTTTTGCGAAGATGTTTCAAGTCATTCTGACGGATGGCGGCTCGGAGTTTCAAAATCCGCTCACGCTGGAAACGGCCGCCCGCCATATAAACTGTCCCGACTTCTTCTGGACCAGAAGCTCCATCATTATTTGAAGCTGCAAGATTTAAAATATTGTGGTAGTCTCACGGGCTACTTCGCCGAAAGTGGTTAACAACTGATTTGTAACAGTGCTCATATTTTTCATGATGCTTTGAGGCGTTATGTTAAGAAATTACACATGTATTTTGAATTTCTTATCAATGCGAATCCTGGCGTATGGGAGCTGAAAAAATCCATTGAGGCATATTTGACATATGATAACTATTAAATTCTTGATAAAGTACTGTATATGTTTTGAAAAGTATGTTATTATATAAACTATCTACGTAATTGTATAAATAAAGTGCATTAATAAAGATTATGGAGGAAGCAATGGATTATCAAAAGAAACTGGGTATGGATTATGGAAACATAAATCCAGAGGAGAAAAGCGAGGATCGTATCAAGTATATCAACTTCAAGTTGGCAGCGCTTGGCCTTCCGACTTGCCATGAAACTTCCGAGAATGCTGAAAGCAGTGACTATTTCATTGATCTGTTCGACGGCATAATCAGGGATTTCAAAGAGAAGAATCGCTTAAGCAATGAAGATGATATTGGTATCAACAAGCGTATCAACGAATTCTTCAGCAATTATTTTAGCGATTACGATGGAAAACTGAAAGTTGCCAAGAAAGCTTTCACATTGGATCATTACGGCTTGGCACGCGAACTGTCATTGCCGCCGAATGGTGATGAATTCTGCACGGATATCGTCAGCAGTTACCGTATCAAGCAAGGGGTTTTGAACAATCCAAAGCATGATCGCAGAACAACAAAGGGCTCCTTCCACATTGCTGAGGGCGGCCTGCCAATTCCTGATGATAAAAAAGCGGTTCCTAAGGAAACTTTCGCAAAGATATATGAGGCTGCACTCAATGCTCCCGATGAGCTTATGAGATTGCCATTCACATCGGCCCAGAAAGAAGAAGCGAAGACTTTCGTCACGTTGATGCTCAAGCCGATTGTATGTCCAGAAGTACCAGGCATCGTTAAAGAAAAGACAATGGAAATAAAGTTCCTAGCACCAGGCAGCCTGGTTTCCAATCTTGACTTCGTAGAATCCGTATTCGGAAACGGTGGCGATCCAAGCTTACATATAAATGATGCCGGACTGGATGTAGATGGTTGGTCAGGTCATACAGGTTATGTCATTCTGGCTCCTCACCTTATCAATCTGCGTAAAGTTGATGTTGGTCTGCCGCATTATGATGATGCGACTGAGAGACAGCGTCGTGATGGCATGTGTTACAAGAATGAAGACGAGCTTTATAATGAAGGCAGCGCATTCAAGCTGACTTGCCGTGATGCGAGCGGTGTTGCGGTTACTATTATTGGAGACAACTATTTCGGCTATTCCAAGAAAGAGGTCAAGACGCTTATCGGTTTTGCTGCCAATCTCTATGGTAACGTTGAGGAAGAGCATGCCGGTGGTACGACAGTTTACCCAAGGACCAGCGTCGGTGAAATCTATAGAGGAATAGACAACAGGAAGCTTGACGGCTATACCTTCGAAGAGGTCAAGAAAAACTATGGCGATTTGATTGACTTGAAGCCCGAGAATTATGCTGTTGATAAAGTCTATAAAAACGTCATCTATCTGCCTGAGAATTTTGAGATTTATCTTCAGGATACAATGATCAAATGGATGCATGAAGGCAAAGAACATAAAATGAAATTATTGCCTACATATATTTATATACAGCCAAACGGTGACAAAATTCAGATGGAAAAGCATCCGGAAGCGCCATCCTGGAAATTGTTGGTCACTGAAGCTGAGGGTATCTTCTGCCATAAGCCAAGTACTGTTTCAGGCGGAGGTAAATCCGAGATATCCAAATCTTTAAGCAACTCGATTATATACGGCTCATATTTCGTCAATAACCTTGAAGAGGATTTCGATCTCGTTGAAGAGATTTTGAAATTTGACTATTCGGATAGATGGAAAGAAAAGCACGAGAGAACGCGTAAGTCCAGATCCATTTTATCACCCGACCGTTCACTCGGATCCACTATCAAGCTGCTCACACCCTCATCAAGTCACACGGACGAATTCAACGCCTACCTCAATGCAATTCCGAACTACATCAAAGCGCTTGTTCTGATGGTTAAAAGATTCTATAACGAATCCTGGGAAGGCGAATGGAGGAGCCATTTCTCAGTTGACCTGATGGATGGCACACCTGGGCATGAGATCAAGTATAACGGACGTAAGATTCGTCCAAGTTATCTTAGAGTCGGTTTTGACGAGGATCAGTCATGGCGTGTTTTCAAGCTGCGTATGGATTTCATGCCTTCTGAAAAGATTCAAAAAGAGGATGATATAACAGCTTCCGTAATGCTTCCGGCAAATGCTCTGGAAAACCTCAATCCGGAGTTCGATAATACGAGTTACAAGTTTGCAAAGAACTGTGAGTACCGTTTCTTCCAGAGACCGGACGAAGCGATTCACAAAGGCTATGACAAGCAAGCTGAAGAAGATTTGTCAGGTGACAACCTTTTCATTGTAAACTTCGAGCCGCTTACAAAGCCTCAAGTACAGGAAATCAAAGATGATGTCATGGGATACATTTCATATACGGATCCTGTGAAAGAGCATATTGAATCCTTCCTGGAAGGCGACAGCAAATACTGCGTCGTATCCTCCGAGCCTAGAATTGTTGATGGCAAGCCATCAAAGAATCCTAGATATTTGGAGACCAGGTCTGATTTCATCAGCCCGATCAATGACTACTTAGCAGAGGTTGGAACCCGTCTGTCGAGAAGAGTCCCTGTGGGTAAACCTGTATTTATGCCGGTTAATGCTGTGCTTCCAGGACGCAGGAACAATCCACCGGGAATGGAAGGCGGCAAAAAAATCCTGCCGCTTAGCGTGTACAATCCTATCCATTACCAGGAGCTTCCAGAGCTGTTCATGGATTACTTCAGCAGCCTGACAGGCAAATCACCGTCGACAACCGGCGCAGGATCTGAGGGTGCGCTTACCAAAGCACCTTTCAACATGCTGCTGCCGATCTACGATATGAACAGTGCATTGCTTTCATATGCGCTTTGCGGTTATACTGCCTTCACAACGCCCGCAGGACATATCGGACCGGAAACAAGAGTGGACCATGATATTTCCATCTTCATTCCGGAGATTTGGGCCCGCCTGACAGAAGAGGAGAGGGATCCGAAACGTCTTATTGCCGAGGGATCTTTGGAGAAGATCGAAGATTTCGAGTATAATGGCGAGATGATTCCTGCAAGCCGTTTGGGCTACAGGATGACTGATTCTTTCTGCTTCCGTTACATGGGCAAAATATTTGATGAGCCTCAGAAGGTATTTACAGAAAAAATCCTTAAGCCTGAGCTGCAAAGCATGGAAGCTTTTGTCGACGGTGTGAAGAACATTACTGACGGACATAAGAAGGTTGCTGAGGCGTATCTGAGAGACGGCAGTGTCAATGATGCGATTCCGCCGCTCAAAGCATTGCTCCATATCATGGCCAACGGTGAATATGAAGGTTTGACGATCGATTCCCCAGAAGTCCGTGAGTTGTTCGAGAAGGAAAATATCCTTAAGAGCGATTGGTACATGGAACGTCTTAAGAACAAGCAGCAAGTCGATATCAAGCTGATCAAGAAAAAAATTGCCAACCTGGAAGAGTTTGTTGCAAATCCTGTCAACAAGACTCTGATTGATTCATTCGAGTATGCAGAAAAACTTGAAATTGCCAAGAAAGAACTTGAGCAGCTTCAGTCGGACGCTTATCTGGAGTCACTGGTTGGAACCATCGGAGCAGAAGCTCTGGCTGTATAGTGATTTAGAACTTAACTTTGTATTAAGCACAAAAAAAAGGACTCCGTCAGGAGTCCTTTTTTGAGTTGGTGTGAAGTTCGTATTTATCCAAACAAAAGCAAGAATACCCCTGCCTCTTAACCTTCCTTGCTCACGTAGTGAGAGTGCAGGCGGGGGATGAATTGCACTTGTTTTTCAGGGGCTTCGACATGTTTTTTCGTCAAAATACTATCACCTTCAAGTGGAAAATGGTATAATTAACGGGAGGGGAACAAATGTTCTATATCGTTTGAGGGGAGGATTGACCATGACAAACCTGACTGCAACAAAAAGCTATAAATTTCGTCTGTATCCCACAAAAGAACAACAAAGACTGATCGACATGACAATAGGACATTGCCGTTTTGTATACAACTACTCTCTTGGCAAACAACTTGACCAGGACCGGTATTACAAGCGTGTGGAAGAGATGGTACAGCAGGGATATTTTCCCAGAAACAACTGGAAGGGAAGGTTGTTCAACAAGTACGAAGCCATCAAGGCTTTGCCGGAGCTGAAGAAGCACTACCCGTTCCTGAAGGAAGTGGATGCCATAGCCTTGCAGGATGCCATAGAAAGATTGGGAAGGGCGTTTGAACGCAGATACAAGAAACTGGGTGGCCGACCCCACTTCAAGTCCAAGCACCACAGGGTGCAAAGCTATACCACCAAGAAGGTAGCAGACAATATCCGCATAGAAGGAACCCGCATCAGACTGCCGAAGCTGGGCCTGGTGAAGATGGCCAAGTCCAGAGAAGTCATCGGAGAAATCAAGAAGGCTACCGTCAAGCGTACAACCACTGAAAAGTATTTTGTTTCAATCACCTGCAAGACAGAAGCAATGCCCCTTCCCCGGGTTGAGAAGAAAATAGGGCTGGACATGGGATTGAAGGATTTCGCCATCACATCAGACGGCGAGAAGATCAATAACCCCAAATGCTTCAGCAGAAGCGAAAAACGGTTGGCATTCCTGCAGAAGTCATTAAGCAGGAAGCAGACTGGGTCAAGCAACTACCACAAGGCGAAACTTAAAGTAGCCAGACAGCATGAGAGAATCAGGAACCAGCGAAATGATTTTCTGCATAAGCTGTCCTCAAGACTGATCAGCGAAAACCAAGTGATTGCGATTGAGGACCTGAGCATACAAGAGATGCTCGGTCTGTGGCGAAAAGAATCCACCTGTCAAGAGACTGTCGTTGAGGGAGTGGGTCTGTCCTCACTGCAAAACAGAACATGACAGGGATATCAATGCAAGCAAGAATTTGCTGAAACTAGCGTAAGCTGACAATATATGAGGTCGGGACGACCTTCAGAGCCTGGGTAATCTCGGTCCGGTAGGATCGTTGACCAGGAATCTCCCGCTTCTGCAAGTGGGAGTAGTTCAATCTGTTTCATCACTGAACAAAACAGTTGACAGATAACGTTCACCTGTATCCGGAAGGAATACAACGATTTTCTTTCCTTTGTTTTCCGGACGGGAGGCTAACACAGTTGCTGCCTTGATGGCTGCGCCGGAGGAGATGCCGACCAGAAGGCCTTCTGTCTTTGCGACAGCACGGCTCGCAGCAAAGGCTTCCTCATTCTCTACCTGGATGACTTCGTCATATATATCCACGTTCAATGTGTCCGGTATGAATCCGGCGCCGATACCCTGAATCTTGTGAGGTCCCGGGCTGCCGCCTGACAGAACAGGGGAGCCGGTGGGTTCGACAGCAACGACTTTAACGTCTGGATTCTGTGACTTCAAGTAGGCGCCTGCACCTGAAATGGTGCCGCCTGTGCCTATGCCGGCTACGAATATATCAACCTGGCCATCGGTATCGTTCCAGATTTCCGGTCCGGTGGTTGCTTCGTGGATAGCTGGATTCGCCGGGTTGGTGAATTGGCCTGGGATAAAAGCACCAGGGGTTCTTTCGGCGATTGCCTGGGCTTCATCGATCGCTGCCTTCATACCGCCGGACGCAGGGGTGAGAACCAGTTCGGCTCCAAGTGCTTTAAGCAGGTTCCTTCTTTCTATACTCATGGATTCAGGCATTGCCAGAATAACCCTGTAACCTTTGGAGGCTCCTATGAAAGCGAGGCCGATACCGGTATTTCCACTAGTAGGTTCGACGATGACGGCGCCTTTTTTCAGCAGCCCTTTATCTTCCGCGTCTTCAATCATTGCTTTGGCAATCCTGTCCTTAACACTTCCCAGTGGGTTGAAATAATCCAGCTTGGCGACAATAGGTGTTTGAAGCCCTGCTGATTCAGAGTAGCGGCCAAGTTCAACGAGTGGGGTGTTGCCAACGAGTTCGGGAAGGTTCTTGTAAATTTTCGACATTTTCATCTCTCCTTTTAAAAACATATATAACATATATAATTTATATGTTAATTGCTGTTGGGCTTATTCTACACGGATATATCCAGCTTGTCAAGCATAAAATTTAAAACATATATGTAAAGTATGATATTGACATTTCGATTGAAGCTGTTATAGAATATAAGAATTCGAAGGAACAGGAGGAACGACATGAGAGTTTCGGTGAAAGGAAGGTATGCTTTGGCAGCTATGGTGTATCTGGCAGAACAGGAAGAGACACAGTGCATACCGATTATTCAGATGGCAGAAGAACTTGATATTTCCAAGATATATCTGGAACAGGTCTTTGCACTATTGAAACGCAGCAGGCTCGTTGAATCGATCAAAGGAGCCCAGGGGGGATACCTTTTAAACGGCAGTTCAAGGGACATTACTGTATATGACATAATGCGAGCGACGGAAGCTGCTATTTTTGAAGAAACAAAAGATACAGTTGTAAATAAGGCACCAGGAATTGACAGGGTATTATCAGAAGCGATCTTTGTACCTTTAGACGATGCAATCAAGGAACAGCTGGCTTCGCTAACGCTGGCAGATTTGGCGGAGAAATACAAGGAAAGCAAAAATGCGGATGGTTATATGTTTTTCATTTGAAACAGCTATCATTCAGGAAAGAGGGACTTATGGACCAAAGAGGATTTTATACTAAATGCATTCATGGATACAAGAACAGCTATGACAATACAGGTGCTGTCAGCGTGCCGATTTATCAGTCTGCTACTTTTGCCCACCATGGGCTGGGAGAGAGCACGGGTTTCGATTATTCGCGCTTAAGCAATCCTACACGGGAACACCTTGAGAAAACAGTTGCAGGACTTGAAGGAGGGCTTGATGCTATTGCATTTTCATCGGGTATGGCAGCATCAACGACGCTGATGGAGATGTTCAGGCAGGGAGACCATATTATCGCTTCTGAAGACCTGTATGGCGGCAGCCTCCGGCTTTTCAACGTCCTTTCCAGGAAAAAGGGGATCGATTTCGATTTTATCGATACGGGTGATGTTGATCTTCTGAGAAGCAGAGTCCGGAAGGAAACGAAGGCCATCTTCATTGAAACGCCTACCAATCCCATGATGCATGTGTCGGATATCGAGCAAATCAGCGAAGTGGCAAAAGGAAACGATGCCCTGCTGATAGTTGACAATACGTTTATGACACCCTGGTTCCAGAAACCGCTGGACCTTGGAGCAGATATTGTCCTGCACAGCGGCACGAAATACCTGGGTGGCCATAATGATACCCTGGCAGGTTTCCTTGTGCTGAACAGCCAGGAACATCTGGATGAGCTGCGGTATCTGGCCAAAACGGTCGGGGCTTGCCTTTCACCATTTGACAGCTGGCTTATTTTAAGGGGCATCAAGACACTTCCCCTGCGCCTGGAGAGTCAGCAGAAGACGGCGCTTATATTGGCGGAGTGGCTGAAGAAACAGGAATGGGTGAAGAAGGTATACTACATCGGACTCCCTGAACATCCTGGACATGAAATCATAAAAAGACAGGCAACTGGATTCAGCGGTATGATTTCGTTTTCGGTATCCGCGCGCGATATAGCTGAACGTTTGCTGAATAATATCAAATTGATACAGTTTGCTGAGAGTCTTGGCGGTGTTGAATCATTGCTGACCTATCCGATGACCCAGACACATGCCGATGTGCCTGAGGAGGAACGCAGAAAAAAAGGAATCAACGACTGCCTGCTTCGTTTGTCGGTGGGACTTGAAGATCCATCCGATTTGATTGCCGATTTGAAACAGGCATTTGAACTGCCGGGAGGTAAATGATGGTATATGATTTTGATAAAGTTATAGACAGATACAATACAGATTCTCTTAAATACGATTTTGCAGAGAGAAGGGGCAAACCGGCTGATATCCTGCCGCTGTGGGTAGCTGACATGGATTTCCAGGTGCCGGATGAAGTGATTGAAGCGCTGGTGGACAAGAGCCGGCATGGGATATTCGGCTACTCAGACGGTTTGGAAGACTATGACGAAGCTGTCTTCTCCTGGTTTAAGACCTACTTCGATTGGGAAGTAAAGCGTTCGTGGCTGGTAAAGACGCCGGGAGTCGTCTACGCTGTGACGACGGCTATCCGTGCCTATACCGAAAAAGATGATGCCGTGCTTATCCAGGAGCCGGTCTATTATCCTTTCCGGGAATCCATTCTGATCAATGAACGGAGAATCGTCGTCAATCAGCTGGTCTATAAGAACAATAAATACCACATCGATTTTGAGGATTTCGAGAGGAAAATCGTGGATGAAAAGGTAAAGCTCTTTATTCTCTGCAGCCCTCATAATCCTGTCGGCAGGGTATGGAGGAAGAATGAACTTGTCCGGATGGCGGAAATCTGCCTTGCACATAATGTCTTGATAGTATCAGATGAAATCCATATGGATTTCACCTACGAAGGCTATAAGCATGAAGTGCTGGCGAATCTTGACGGTCGATTCAACGACTGTGTCATTACGTGTACAGCGCCCAGCAAGACCTTCAATCTAGCGGCGCTACAGCTTTCCAACGTCTTCATAGCCAACAGGCAGCTTAGACATGCTTTCAAGGATGCGATGGCAAGATCCGGCTACTCACAGCCGAATGTCATGGGACTCGTCTCAACAAAGGCGGCCTACACCTATGGACATCAATGGCTGAAAGAGCTGAAGGCCTACCTGAAGGGCAACCTTGATTTCATGAAGGATTATCTGGCTGCCAATATACCGGAAGCCATTGTCGTGGAACCGGAAGGTACGTATCTTGTCTGGGTGGATGTGAGCCATGTCCCTCAATTCGCTGGTAAATCGCCTGAGGAGATTGATGCTTTCATGGTGGAAAGAGCAGGGCTTTGGCTGGATGGTGGCACGATGTTCGGCGCAGGGGGCGAAGGCTTCCAGCGTTTCAACATCGCATGCCCTCGAAAGGTGTTGGGAAAGGCGTTGGAGCAGTTCGGAAATGCTTTGAAATAAAGGGAAAGATGGAGGATCGAGTGGATGAAGAGTATATTGCTGATTGCCACCGGCGGAACGGTTGCCTCTTCGGAACTTGCTGAAGGAGCAGGGTTGTCACCGGTGATTGATGCTGAGCAGCTGATTGCGCATGTGCCCGAGATCAGAGGGATATGCCATGTTGAAGGCATCTCAGTCATGAGCGTTGACAGTACAAACATGAATCCTAAGCGTATGATCAGGATTGCTGAGGCAATCTACGAAAACTATGAAGAATACGACGGATTCGTTGTCACTCACGGTACGGACACAATGGGTTATACCAGCGCTGCGCTGACGTATATGCTCCAAGGCATCAAAAAACCCGTTGTCATGACGGGTTCCCAAATAGCTATTGAAGCGCTCTGTACTGATGCGAAGAAAAACATATCCGATGCAATCCGGTTTGCAAATGAGGATATCGCTGGTGTCTTTGTCGCTTTTGACGGCAAGATAATAACCGGAACAAGGGCAGTGAAATTAAAAACAAAAAGCACGGCCGCTTTCGGAAGTGTGAACTCCCCAGCGATTGCCAGCATCAAGAACGGGCATATCACTTACAGCAATGCCGTGACTAATGGTGAACATGGAAACCAACAGGATGTTGAACCGCAAACATCGTTCAGCCTGAAGACGGATTTATGTGAAGACGTCTTCGTCATCAAACTTTTTCCGGGAATCAGACCGGATATCTTCGATTTTGTCAAAGAGAACTATAAAGGGGTCATCATTGAGAGCTTCGGCATTGGCGGTATACCCAGCGAGAGTCCTGATATCTTAGAAAAGCTGGATGACCTTATCAAGGCCGGTGTTGCGGTTGTGTTGACAACACAGTGCCTTGAAGAAGGCATCGACCTTGATATCTATGAAGTGGGCAGGAAACTTGCCCAACATAATGTCATCCATGCGGGAGACATGAACACTGAGGCCATTGTAATGAAGCTGATGTGGGCCCTTGCCAATTGCAGCAACCTGGCTGACGTCAAGCGTTTTGTAGAAACACCGGTATCTGGTGACATGAACTAGCTAAGCCATCAACACTCCAATCGGCATATGATTTGGATAAGTTCCTGAGTGCCTTTTCTGACCTGTTCCATATCAGCTTCAGTGGGTGCACCTTTAAACTCTACACTCGGAATGAAGTGCCAATTCATATGCATGCGTTCGTTGATTTCTTTCAATTCTTTTTCCGCTCCGCCTGCCCAACCGTATGAACCGATTTGAAATGCATGACGGTTCATCGCTTTTTTCTTCCCGATTTCCTCGAGCAGCGCTGCCATCGGTGGGAACATGCCGCCTTCATAGGTTGGCATGGCCAGGATGATGCCGGATGAATTCCAGACAGAGCCTAGAATCATGCCCCAGCTTTCTTCTGCGACATTGTGTATATGATAAACAATCCCGGCGTCCTTCAATGTATTCTCAACAGCTTTGACGGCTCGTCCGGTCATGCCGTACATGGATGCCCAAAGCAGGGTAATCTCTTCTGAAGCAGGTGCCGTCTGGTATTTGGCATATTTCACATAGTCATCGATAATTCTTTGAGGATCCTTCCGCCAGACGATGCCATGTCCCGGAGCCACGATTTCCACCGGCAACTCTGATATTTTACCAAACGCCTTCAGTGCGAAAGAGGAGAAAGGACCGATGATGTTGGCGTAGTATCTCAAGGCTTCCTTCTCATAGAAAGCAGTAGTCTCTTCATCAATCTGATCGTCGTAGCCTTTGTCGTCAACGCTGCCATAGGAAGCAAAGATATCACAGGAAAACAGGGTTCCCGAGAGTGTATCAAATGTCACAATGGCATCCGGCCAGTGGACATTCATGGCAGTTTCAAACTGTAAAATCCTGCCTCCGCCAAGGTCCAGAATGTCTCCATCTTTAACTACGTGGATGTTTTCTGTATAGCCATAAAAAGCCTCCATTAGATTCTTACCCAACATGCTGCAGTATATCTGTACGTCGCTCTTGATGTCCTTGATGTTGTCAATCCAGCCTGAATGGTCAGGTTCCATATGGTTGATAATAATGTAATCCACGGATTCGAGAGGAACCTGCATTTCTTCGAGTGCAGCAAAAAAAGTCTCAGGTGTACCTTCCCATCCGCAAAAGCCATCGATTAAAGCGGTTTTTTCTCCTTTTACCACATATGAGTTCAAAGAAACGCCATGGGGTATCTCCCAAATGTTTTCAAAAAGGATGCCGTCGATGGAGGTTGTCAATTTATAAATGCCATCACTTGTCATAGTAATATTCATTACATCACCTCGCATGATAATCAATCTCAATTAAATCATAATACGCAATGAATCGTTTGTCAATAAAGCCTCCATAAGCTATACTAAATATAGGAATAAATTCTATTTTCTTACACGGAGGCAGGACATTTATGAATATTAAGAAGACTGCTGTAAAAAGCCTTTTGAAAAGAATGGTTATTGCCATTTTCCTGGTTGTCATGATTCCCACAACAGTCATAGCGATTTTCGCTACAAGAATTTCATCGGAAGCCCTGCAGAATCAAATGAAAAAGTCCAAAGAAACATTGGCGCTGCAGACTTCCAATTTTGTAGAAGAACAAATGAAGCATATCAGCGACAAGTTCTTTCAGATTACCATATCGACCTCCTATAGGGAAGCATTGCAGCTTATCAATGAAAAGCCGCCATCCAATCCCGTCGAACTTGCCCGGTGGAATCTGGATAAAATAAATGCAATCGGTACGTTGACAAGGGACGTACAAAGTGCAGCGGTTTCAGACAAGTACATAGCCAGTATGTCGATCATCTTTAAGGACGGTACAATCACGGGTACGGTTTTAAAAGCTGCGCATAGTGATGAGAGTCTTCTACAGACATCCGCTTATAACAGCCTTAAAGGAAACGAGTCACTCACATGGATTGAAAGCAGCGAGATTGATTTGTCGGTCATGAAAGAAGGTCTGATGGCAGGCATGGATCTTAACGGCTACGGTGATGTGATACTCATGGAACTGAATTATTCGGCATTCCAGGATGCGCTCAAGAAAATAGATATCGGAGAGACGGATTATTCCTATTTGATTGCACCATCAGGAGCTGTCATCACATCAGAAGACTACGATGCTGAAAAAAATGCTGCATTGGTACAAAGCGAATTGGTGAGGCGGATTAAAGCAGAAACAGTGGAAAAGAACGCAGGCAGCCTTGTGCTGGATCTTGAAGGTGTTCGCACCATTGTAAACTATATTAAGTCAAATGATTCCGGTTTTATTTATATACTTGCCATATCCGAAGACGAAGTCCTTGCCTTGTCCAAAAACATAAGAAATACAACGATGATGCTGGGGGCCATTTTCTCAGTGCTTTCAGTCCTTGGCGGCGTCGTTTTTATCATGGGAATTACGAAAGCACTCAACAAAGTGATGGGAGGTATGTCGAAGGCGGAAAAAGGGGACCTTACCTCGTCGATTGAAATCAAGAGACAAGATGAATTCGGGCAGTTGGCCAGAATGTACAACAGCATGGTTTCAAGCATTAAAGGGATGATTCGCAACAGCATCGAGGTGTCCCATCAGATACATACTTCAGCAGAAACTTTAGCCACAATATCAAACGATTCCTCAAAGGCGTCTTCTGAAATCGCCGATGCAATCAGCGATGTGGCAGTTGGAGCTGAGAAGCAGAATGGATTGGTGGTTGAAAGCTCGCACACCGTTGACAGTCTTGCGGGCAGGATAGAAGAGGTTGTGAAAAGCACAGCGGCTATGGAGGATTCGGCTGGCTTTGTAAAAGGATATACAAAAGAGGGTATCACCCTTGCTGAAAACCTTAATGAAAAAGCGATGGAAGTCAAGACGATTACCAACGATGTTGTG
Source organism: Vallitaleaceae bacterium (assembly GCA_963677915.2). GTDB lineage: Bacteria > Bacillota > Clostridia > Lachnospirales > Vallitaleaceae. Next base: position 76,253 of record CAXXGE010000028.1, read on the forward strand.
GTTCTGATCAATGACTTGTCGAACAGCATTACCAACATCAATAAAATCAATGGCATCCTGAATGAGATTTCCGACATGACGAAACTGCTCTCCCTTAATGCGTCCATCGAGGCGGCAAGAGCCGGTGAAAGCGGCAGAGGATTCATGGTTGTCGCTGAAGAAATCGGGAAACTGGCTGAGCAGTCATACAAGCATACCAGCGAGATAGAATCCCTCGTATCCACGCTGCTCGAAAAGACAGAACATACATCGAAGTTTGTAAAAAATGCGGATGAGGTGATTGTTGACCAGACCAATCTGGTGAAGGAATCGGTAGATTATTTCAATAAAATAGATTATGCTACGGATGAGCTTGGCAAAAATATTTCCGAGATAGCAAGAAGCATCCATATTATTGACAGCGACAAGGAGCATATGATTGACAGCATAAAAAACATTGCAGAAATATCGGAAATGGCCGCAGCTTCATCCGAACAGGTTTCGGCATCAACACAGCAGCAGCTTTCATCCATTCAAGAACTTAATGTTATGGCATCACAATTGAATGCTTATGCTGAAAATCTTGAGGCATCCCTGAAGAAATTTATAGTTTAGAAAATGCATAATGGTATCTTATGTTACGACATGCAATGGTCATATCTGGTATTCTTTCTTTAAGTAATCAACCAAATATAAATCATTCAACATAAGGAGGAACATTATGAGCATGTTTTGCTATCAATGCCAGGAAGCTGCAAATAACACTGGATGCACCGTTGCAGGTGTCTGCGGTAAGAATGAGGAGACAGCCAATCTTCAAGACTTGCTGGTCTATTCAGCAAAAGGAATCGGAGAAGTCGTTGTTAAAAGCGGACTTAATCCTTCGGAGCTGGGTAAAGTTAACGAGATTGTTATGGACAGCCTCTTCAAAACGATTACAAACGCCAATTTCGATGCTGCGGCAATCAAAGCACAGATCAAGAAGAACATAGGCATTAGGGATGAGCTTGCAGTCGGTATACCATTGGCGCTTCACGATGCGGCTACTTTCCAGGTGAATTCGGATGAAGCCATGGAAGCGAAAGCTGCTGCTGTAGGCATTCTTGCCACAGAAAACGAAGATGTGCGTTCACTTCGTGAACTCATCACGTACGGTCTTAAAGGTATGGCTGCCTATGCCCATCATGCCTACAATCTTGGCAAAGAAGACTTCTCAATCTACCATTTCATGTACGAAGCACTTCAGGCGCTGCTCGACGATTCCAAATCAGCTGACGAACTGGTCGCTTTGACTTTGAAGACTGGTGAGTATGGCGTTAAAGCCATGGCACTTTTAGATGAGGCCAACACTGGACGCTTCGGTAATCCAGAAATATCCAAAGTCAATATCGGTGTAAGAAACAATCCTGCCATTCTGATTTCGGGTCATGATCTGAATGATCTTGAAATGCTCCTTGAGCAAACAAAGGGGACTGGCATCGATGTATATACACACAGTGAGATGCTGCCTGCCAATTACTATCCAAAATTCAAGAAATATGACAACCTTGTCGGCAACTACGGCAATGCCTGGTGGAAGCAAAGGGAGGAATTTGCGACATTCAACGGTCCAATCCTTTTTACTACCAACTGCATCGTACCGCCTAAGGATGGTTCTGAATCCCGTATCTTCACATCCGGTTCTGCAGGATATCCTGGATCCAAGCATATAACTGCGAATGAGAAAGGTGAAAAGGATTTCTCTGAAATTATCGCTATGGCAAAAAAACTGCCGGCTCCAACCGAAATCGAAAGTGGCGAAATCGTTGGTGGTTTTGCACATGCACAAGTCTTTGCTCTTGCTGATAAGGTCGTTGACGCAGTCAAATCAGGTGCAATCAAGAAATTCTTCGTTATGGCCGGCTGTGACGGACGCATGAAGAGCCGTGAGTACTATACGGAATTTGCGAGTAAGCTGCCGGATGACACAGTTATTCTGACTGCCGGATGTGCCAAATACCGCTACAACAAACTGCCTTTGGGCGATATTGGTGGTATTCCACGTGTTCTTGATGCAGGCCAATGCAACGATTCCTATTCGCTTGCCGTTGTGGCAATGAAGCTCAAGGAAATATTCGAACTGAACGATATCAACGAGTTGCCGATCGCCTACAATATTGCCTGGTATGAGCAAAAGGCTGTCATCGTTCTTCTGGCACTTCTGTATCTTGGTGTGAAGAACATTCACCTGGGACCAACACTACCGGCATTCCTGTCGCCAAACGTAGCCAAAGTGCTTGTAGAGAATTTTGGTATCGGTGGGATAGGTGATGTTGAAGACGATATTGCAATGTTCATGGCATAAATCATATATGATACTCCAAGTCCGGTGTTTATAAGACACCGGGCTTTTTCGATGCTTTCCGTGATTGATGAAAACATTTAATAATGTTAGAATGTTACTAAGCTATTTAATACATTCGAAAGGTCTTGGTCATCATGGAAAGTCAAGAAAAGAACGCAGGATTCCGTTTGGGATCAAAAATGTCCATATATATCGCCCTAGTCATGCAGTTGCTTACTGCAATCGCTATTTTTGCGGCAGTTATTGCCCGTACTGTAAAAGAAAATATAGATGCTGAATCTTTAATATCACTGATTGGCATTGGAGCCAGCATTTTAGTGCTATTATCCATTTTCATCAGTATCGTCTTTAGAAGAATGATGCAGTCAATGGAAACCGTCATTGATTATTCGCAGAAGATTTCCCACGGCGATTTAAACATAAGCGATATGATCGTATGGGAAGACAGTGATATGAAGCTTCTGGCAAAAGCCTACAACGATATGAAATCGAACCTGATCTTCTTCATCGAGCAGACCAAGAGCAATGTTCTTGTTTTGTCCGAGGCTATTGAAAAAGTCTCTCAAAGCATGGATCAGTCTTTGGATGGGAATGAACATATCTCAAAAAGCATGAAAGATGCTACGATCAGGGCTGAGAAGCAGCTCGAAATGACTGAGGATACTGCCCACCGTATAGATGAAATTTTCAGCAATGTCAAGGAAATCTCGTATCATATCAATCAGGCCAAGAATCTTGCAGATAGCGCGAACAACCTTACTACCAAGGAGATCGACAATTTCAACGAGTACAATGAAAAGCTCGGTCAGATTTCCACAGGTTTCCAAAGCACGTATGCTTTTATTATGAAGTTGAAGGAAAATCTGTCGGAAATCGAGAATATCATGAGCTTTATTTCTGATATAAGCCGAAAACTGAAGCTGCTCTCCCTGAATGCGTCCATTGAAGCTGCCAGGTCAGGTGAAGCGGGTAAAGGCTTTGCTGTTGTTGCGGGTGAAATCAGCAGCCTTTCTGAAGCGACGAATAACGGCATCATACAGATTCATGCGATTACAGATACGATCCTTGATAACAGCAACCAGGTTGTTGACAGTGCAAAAGGCATTATCGACAGCTTTGACAGCGGCAAGGAGATGTTCTCCAATGCCACGGAAGTATTCGGGGAAATCAACAATAGAAATGCTGTCATCTTGAACCAGTTGAACGATATCAACACACAAAGTGCCAGCATTGACAAGTCCATGCGTGATGCAAGAAACCAGACCGTCAATCTGCTTGATTCTCTAACGTCTATCACCAGGGATACGAAAGAGGTTGCATTGGTAGCAAAAGAAGAGGGTGACCTCATGACGAAAATCGGAGAATCGGTTAGTGAACTGAGCAACATGCTTGCCAGAATAGAACGGTTGACAACCAGGTTCAGAATTGATATCATCCCGATTCCGGACATCCCCAAAAGGCCTATAAAGATTGCCATTGTCTATCCATGCATCACTGAATTTTTTCATCAGATCAGACTGGGTGTCATGTACGCGAAAAAGGAACTTGAGCGGGAGAATACAGAGATTATTGTCAAGGAGCTCAAAGACATCAGCGAGGACAGCATGAAGAGGGCGATTGAAGAGTGTATCGATGAGAAGTGTGACGGCATCGCGACGGTGGTCTATTATAAAGGCCTGACCGAGGTGCTTAACAAGGCTGCTGCACAAGGCATCACTATTATGACTTTCAACAGTGAGCTGGAAGGGCTTGAAAAAAGACTGGGCTACGTCGGACAGAACTCCTTTGAGGCTGGTGTACTGTCTGGTGAGATTTTGGTCAAGTCCATCGGCAATAAAGGGAACATACTCCTTCTTACAGGCGGTTACAATGTAGCTGCCCATGAGCTGCGTAGAAAAGGATTCCTAAGCGTCGCACTTATGCATAAAGGTGTTAATGTGGTAAGACAGATGGAAACGTTTGACAGCAACGACAGGGCATTAGAACAAACAAGGGCTTTCCTTCTTGAGAATGACAGGATAGACGGTATAGCCATCATTGCAGGCGGTGGTCAGGGTGTTATTCAGGCGCTTAAGGAAACGGATCTTGCCGGTAAAGTGAAGGTTGTCATGTTTGACATCAATCCCCGTTCATTGGGCAATATTAAGGACGGTGTCGTAACGGCTGCCATTGGTCAGGACCCATATCGACAGGGACATGATCCGATCATATATCTATACAATTATCTTGTAGCGGGCATTGAGCCTGAGCAGGAGGAGATATGGACAAGGCTTGCGGTGGTAGACAGAAGCAATATCAATGATATCCTTGTGAACAACTAAAAGACAGTAAGGATGTGACTTGCATGGGGAGAATTAACAGGAAACAGATGTCGATTGGTACGCTGTTCAATATAACGTTTGTTTTAACGACGGCCCTTATTGTCGGTTTCGTCGTTCTGGGGTCCTTTCTCTTCATGACCGAGAAAAGCCTGACCAAAAGCCAAGCGATGCGATATGACTCCTATATTTTGGCAGATGAACTGAGGCAAAATTCGGATGACCTGACCAGAATGGCCCGCACCTATGTGATTACAGGCGAGGGGAAGTATGATGACTATTACAATCGTATTCTGGGCATAAGAAATGGTATTCTGCCGCGTCCTGAGAACTACGACAGGATTTATTGGGACCTTCTGATTGCATCAGGCCTGAAACCGACAAGGGATTCGGACGTGACAAAGTCACTGAGGGAACTGATGGTGGATGCTGGCATCACCCAGAATGAGCTTGAAAAACTGTCTGCATCCCAGAACAATGCCGACGAGATGATTCACCTTGAATTGATTGCCATGGATGCTGTCAAAGGCGTGTTTAGTGACGAAGCCAGGGCAATGATGCTGCCGGGCGAAAGCAACCGGGATTTCGCGATAAGGATACTGCATGATGATAATTACCACACCGTAAAGGCAAGTGTCCTGGCGCCGGTCAATGAGTTCCTGCAGCTTCTGGACGCCAGAACGGCATCCAGGGTTAAGATGTACAGTGACCGGCTTAACGGGCTGTTATATACTGTTGCGATTTATCTGATTGTCATTCTACTGGGCATCATCACACTGTTTATCAAAGAGTTCAGAAGGATCCAGCGGCCGTTGAAGGAGATGCCGATCGTCATTGAGAATGTGTCCGAAGGCGATTTGAACCAGGAGCTGCTAGTCTCGTCCAATGACGAATTTGGACGGATAGCCGTGTCCTTCAATAACATGGTCGGCAATGTCAAGGAAATCATTGTCAGCATTCTAGACATATCAAGTCTGTTAAATAAAACAGCGGTCGAAGTGACTGACAACACAGAAAAAGTCCATGCGTCAAGTGATGAGGTTTCACGTGCAATTGAAGAGATTGCCGAGGGAACCGGCAACCTGGCTGCCATGGCCATGATGACACTGGAGTCATCTCAGAAGCTCGCACACAGCATCGACAGCATCTCGGATATGATGCACCGGATCAATGTCAATACAAACCGAATGAAGGAAAAGAATGATTTTGGTATCAAATCCATGGAAAACCTGGAGATGCGTTTCAAGGAAAATACAAGCGCAGGTTTTAAGGTTGAAAAAAGGATAAAACAGCTTGCAGAAAAGTCGAAACTGATCGGCAGCATAATTGGCAGTATAGAAAGCATTGCAGAACAAACCAACCTTCTTTCGCTGAATGCTGCCATTGAGGCTGCAAGAGCCGGTGAAGCAGGAAAAGGCTTTGCTGTAGTAGCAGACGAGGTTAGGAAACTGGCTGAAGAGTCGGCAGAGTCAACCAATAAAATCCAGCGGATTATCAAGGAAATAACACAAGTGATTAATGACACGGAGCAAGAGATGACAACGGCTTCAAAAATAATAGAAGAGGCAAATGCGTCACTGGCAGAAACGACAAGCGCCTATAAAGATATCATACAATCTACAAACAAGACAATCGAAGATATCAATGAAGTGAACGCCAATCTGGAGACGCTTAACGATGTCAAACAGACGACAAGCGAAGCAATGACGGAAATGTCATCAGTGACAGAAGAAACTGCGGCATCGGTAGAGGAAATCACTGCATCCATAGAAGAGCAGGCGGCTATCATCACTAGCATAAGCAAGATGATGCATGATTTGAGTAAGATGGTGGATATACTTGGAGAGAAAAGTCATCTGTTCAAAGTTAAATAAGAAGAAAAGAAAAAGGACCGAGTCAACGGTCCTTTAAAATCGTCAGCTTACATTGGGAACTTTCCGATTTAACTTAAAAAACAACTTCAACTACTTTTCTTTGATTCTAACCCTTACCTGCTTGATCAGATGTTCATCCATACTATAGACTTGGAACTCATATTCGTCGATCTTGACGACGTATCCCGGTTCAACAAGTTCATCCCGTTCCTTGGCGATATTACAGATGATACCGGAAATTGTATTACCGAATGTGGTATCCACGTTACCTCTGATGCGCCTATTTAATTCAGCGACCGTTGTGCCGCCATTAACAAGATACTGGTTGTCCTTCTGCTGGTGGACGACTTCGCCGAGGTATTTCCTTATTGCAAAAAGGATTGCAATGGAGAGAACACCCAACATGACATTGATCAGATTTTCATGGGTGACAATGACCTGCCTTGCGACTGCGAAGAGCAGCACGTCTACCGTCGAACTTGGCGTGTGTTTTGCGAGCATTTTGACAAACTCTACGCCGATAATCAACTCGAAAGCAATCGAAAGAAATTCGGTGACAGTGATCATTTGACCGCCGTTTATGTACAAGTGGATGATTTCGACTATCTTCATGACTTCCGTGAAGGATAGCAGGACGATACCAAGCAGTATGATTGCGCTCAGATAGATTTCAACGTAACTGGCGCCGTTGCTGACCCGACCTCTTAGTGACTGTTTGGCCAAAAACTTGGCGCGCTGTGAATCGATTTTTGATTTTGCCATATAAACCCCCTGTGGTTTGTATACAGTATTGTCATGAGAGTATACCATGCTTTTTTTATTTTTTCCATATTTGGCGCAGTAAAACCTTGCATTTTATGGAAACTTTGCTATAATAGTAATAGGCCCTAAAATGTACATAGGGACTCAAATAGAACCGGGGTGTCACTATTGGAGCAGCTAATTGTATCATTGGAAAAGCTTGGACCTAAAGAAATGCATATTATTCACAGAAGATATAGTATTCTGCATGGCATTTCCATCTACGCTCCCGTAGGCAGAAGGAGTCTGTCGAACAAGCTTGGACTGTCAGAAAAAATCATACGAACTGAAACTGAATTCCTGCGTTCTGAAGGTATGATAGAAGTCGATGGCAATGGGATGGATATATCGTCAAAAGGTGCAGACATTTTGGACAACCTGTCGGAATTCGCAATGCATTTTGAAGGACTGAAATCGGTCGAGGCCAAGGTGAAACGGATCATTGGATGCAAAAACCTTATGCTTGTTGCTGGGAATGCCGATGAAGATGCAGGAACAACAGCGCTTTTAGGCGAGAGTGCTTCTAAAGAACTGATGCGCTACCTTAAAGAAGATTCAATCGTAGCCATTACCGGCGGCATGACAATCAAGTGTGTAGTCGATGCGATGAAGCCGGTGCACGGAAAATATGTGAACAATTTGATCGTACCTGCGAGGGGAAGCATAGGATCAAAAATGGAAATACAGTCAAACTCGCTTGTGGCGATGCTTGCGGACAAGTTGGAATGCCAGTACAAACTGCTGAATATCCCTGATAACCTCAGCCAGGCATCCATCGAAAGCATTGTCAAGGAACCAGAGATACACGATGTGCTCGAAGCGGGCAAGAATGCGGATGTTGTCGTGTTCGGCATCGGGCAGGCAGAGCACATGGCCCATAGAAGGCATCTTGACCATAAGACATTTGAAAACCTGCAAAATAAAAAAGCGGTTGGCGAGGTGCTCGGTTTTTATTATAATAGTAATGGTGAAGTCGTTTACAACTCAAGATCTGTAGGTATAAAGATTGGCGATCTCAAAAAGAACGCACATCTTATAGCTGTTGCAGGAGGCGCCAGCAAAGCGCAGGCGATACTCTCGGCAAGGCATATACTGAAGGATGGCAGTCTCATCTTGGATGAAGGTGCTGCCAACAGGATTATTAAGTTGAACGAAATTCAAATAAAACAATAGCGAAGGGAGATTTATCATGCTAAACAAATTGACAGTCGATGATATTCAAGTTAAGGGAAAGCGCGTCCTTGTACGCTGCGATTTCAATGTACCTATTCAAAACGGTGAAATCACTGACCTCAACAGAATCAACGGAGCACTTCCGACTATAAAGAAACTCGTTGCTGACGGTGGCAAAGTCATTCTCTGCTCTCATATGGGCAAGCCAAAAGGCGAGCCTAAGCCTGAACTTTCACTTGCACCGGTTGCCGCTAAACTTTCGGAAATCATAGGCAAGGAAGTTGTTTTTGCAGCTGATGACAATGTAGTAGGTGAGAATGCCAAGAAAGCGGTCGATGCCATGCAGGATGGCGATATCGTCCTTCTTGAAAACACACGTTACAGAGCTGAAGAGACAAAGAACGGTGAGGCTTTCTCAAAAGACCTGGCCTCATTGGCGGATGTATTCGTTAACGATGCATTTGGTACAGCACACAGAGCCCATTGCTCCAACGTTGGCGTTACAGAATATATTGATACATGTGCTGTCGGTTACCTCATGCAAAAAGAGATCGACTTCCTCGGCAATGCGGTAAACAATCCTGAAAGACCTTTCGTAGCTATCCTCGGCGGAGCGAAAGTATCCGACAAGATCGCTGTCATTGACAACCTTCTTGAAAAAGTGGATACGCTTATTATCGGCGGCGGTATGGCTTATACATTCCTGAAGGCGCTTGGCAACAACATCGGCACATCCCTTCTTGAAGCTGATAAAATCGATTATGCAATCAAAATGATCGACAAAGCCCTTGAAAAAGAAGTCAAGCTTCTTCTTCCTGTTGATCACGTCGTGACAACAGAATTCAGCAACGATGCCGAGTTCAAAGTAGTCCACCGTGGTGGCATTGAAGATGGCTGGATGGGCCTTGACATCGGACCTGACACAGCTGTTGCTTATGCCAGGGCGGTCAGCACGGCAAAAACAGTTGTTTGGAACGGTCCTATGGGCGTGTTCGAAATGGATAACTTTGCCAAAGGTACAAAAGCAATCGCTGCAGCACTGGCTGATGCAGATGCGACTACAATCATCGGCGGCGGCGACTCAGCAGCTGCAGTCAACATCCTTGGCTATGGCGACAAAATGAGCCACATCTCCACCGGTGGTGGAGCTTCTCTTGAATTCCTGGAAGGTAAGGAACTTCCTGGTGTAGCGGCAGCTAACAATAAATAATAATTTTTGGAGGATTTAACATGCGTAGAAGAATTATTGCAGGCAACTGGAAAATGAACAATGGCCCAAAGGCAGCTCTTGAGCTTGTCGAGACATTGAAACCACTTGTGGGCAATGACGATGTGGATGTAGTTTTCTGCACGCCATTTGTTTCCCTTGCAACTGCTATCGAGGCTGCCAAAGGCACTAACATCAAAATCGGTGCACAAAACATGCATTTCGAAGAAAATGGTGCATACACTGGTGAAATTGCTCCTTCAATGCTGACTGAAATCGGTGTCGAGTACGTTGTCATCGGCCACTCCGAGAGACGCGAGTACTTCGGTGAGACCGATGTGACTGTCAACAAGAAAGTCCTTAAAGCTATCGAGCACGGTATTGTGCCAATCCTTTGCTGCGGTGAAACACTTGAGCAAAGAGAGCAAGGTGTTACTGTAGATTTCGTTCGCCAGCAGATTAAAATCGCTCTCATGAACGTTTCTGCTGAAGATATGAAGAAGGTTGTTATTGCTTACGAGCCTATCTGGGCAATCGGAACTGGAAAGACGGCTACAAACGAGCAAGCAAATGAAGTCTGTGCGGCAATCAGAGTGGTTGTTGGCGAGCTTTATGGCGCTGAAGTCGCTGATGCTGTAAGAATCCAGTACGGCGGAAGCATGAATGCCGGAAACGCTAAAGATCTTCTGGCAATGTCCGATATCGACGGTGGTCTTGTAGGCGGCGCATCCCTTAAAGCGGACTTTGCAGATATCGTGAACGCTTAAGCGGAATTGACAAGAAAGTGGGCTTAGGCTACACTGTACAAGGAAATGGTTAACTGACGCGGTACTATCCGCGTTGCAAATAATATTATTTTAATGAGGTGACGTAATGATCAAAGTAGGTATTAACGGATTCGGACGTATAGGGCGTCTTGTATTCAGAGCTGCACTCGCAAAAGATGATGTTCAAGTAGTAGGTATCAACGATCCTTTCATCGATCTTGATTACATGGCTTACATGCTGAAGTATGACTCAGTACAAGGACCATTCAAAGGCGAAGTTGAAGTAAAAGACGGAAAGCTTGTTGTTAACGGCCAAGCTGTCACAGTATTCGACAAAATGAATCCTGCAGAAATCGACTGGGCTTCCTGTGAAGCAGAGTATGTAGTAGAGTCCACTGGTGTATTCACTACAACTGAAAAAGCTTCTGCTCACCTTGAAGGCGGCGCTAAGAAAGTTGTTATCTCCGCTCCTTCAGCTGACGCTCCTATGTTCGTCATGGGTGTCAACAATGACAAGTACACTAAAGACATGGTCGTTGTTTCCAACGCATCATGTACAACAAACTGCCTGTCTCCTATCGCTAAAGTCCTTAACGACAAATGGGGCATCGTAGAAGGTCTTATGACTACTGTACATGCTACAACTGCTACTCAAAAAACAAACGACGGTCCTTCTAAGAAAGACTGGAGAGGCGGACGTGCTGCCAGCGGCAACATCATTCCTTCATCCACTGGTGCTGCGAAAGCTGTCGGTAAAGTCATTCCTGAGCTTAACGGCAAACTGACTGGTATGGCTTTCCGTGTACCAACGCTTACAGTTTCCGTTGTTGACCTGACTGCACGTCTTGAGAAGCCTGCTACATATGAGGAAATCAAAGCAGCTATGAAAGAAGCTTCCGAGAACGAACTTAAAGGTATCCTTGGATACACTGAAGACATGGTTGTTTCTTCAGACTTCATCGGTGATGCTAGAACGTCTATCTTTGATGCAGGCGCAGGCATCAGCCTGAGCGACAATTTCGTTAAAGTTGTATCCTGGTACGACAACGAAATGGGTTACTCAAATAAAGTTGTTGAACTGATTCAGCACATGGCTGTTGTTGACGCTCAATAATCAATACCAATAAAGATTTACTGAAGATCCGGTTGCGGCTGCAATCGGATCTTTTTTTTGGCACCAGGAGTGCCAGAGGGACGGACCTTTTGGCATGGAGCTACAACAGAGTGCCAAAAGGTCCGTCCCTTTGGCACAGTCTTGCGTGAACAAATGTGCAATATATAATGTAAAGTGGACAAATGATTAGAGATGGGGTATTATATTCACATAAACATTTGTGAAAAGGAGAATTACTATGGAAGTGAAGAAACAAATCATCGATGATATTTTCAAATGCTATTCTGTCAATGCACTGAGCATAAATGGAGAAACGCATTTAGTATTTGCTGCAGAAGGAGATGGATCATGCCATGTATACACTGGTAACGATTTCCAAAATAAGAAAGTCCTCTGGGAAGGCGGCGGAGGAACCATGTCTCTGGCAACCATACCTGATATGGAAGGCTGCTTTTTCGCATCGAAAGGATTCTATTCGATGGTCGACAGCGGAACTAGTGCCGTATATTTCCTGAAGTATTCTAATGGTGAATTCACTGAAAAGAAAATATTCGATATTCCTTACTTGCATAGATTCGATGTATTTAATATTGAAGACGCTAGATATATTATTGCCGCTACAATCCATTCAGGGAAGACAGACAAAGAGGACTGGTCCAAGCCGGGCAAGGTTCTTGTCGGTAAATTGCCAATGGATCTAAATCAGGATTTTGAAGCCGAGTTGTCAGTGCTGGTGGAGAGTCTTACTAAGAACCACGGATTCAACAGAGGTGTCTGGAATGGAAAAGAGGCAGCCTTCATCGCCTCAGAAGAAGGTGTCATGGCAGTTATGCCACCTCAGAACGGTGATGACTGGTCAACAGAACAGATATTCAACCATCCAGTCAGTGATGTAGCTGCTATTGATATTGATGGCGACGGTGAATTGGAATTCGCACTGCTTAGTCCTTTCCACGGAGACCAGATGGATATCTTCAAGAAAATAGACGGTAAATACGAAAAAGTCTATTCTTATCCTAAACATATGGATTTTTATCATGCAATATTTGCGGATGAAATCAATGGCGTACCTTCCTTCGTTCTTGGTGCCAGAAAAGAAGACCAAGAACTGTATGTCATCCAATATGACAAGGAAGCAGATGGTTTCAACGCCATCGTACTTGACAGCGGTGTAGGGTCAAGCAACGCCAGAGTCATTCATACGAAGAAGGGCGACTTGATCATGTCGGCCAACAGACAGCTGGGACAAGCAGCGATATATTCAATTAAAAGCTGAATTAGTGCAAAAAGCACAAAAAGTTATATGATAATTAGTAATTAATAAACAAGGTACACTAAAAAGAAATGAACAAATGTTCATTAATAGATATTATATAGACAAATGTTCTCTGGGTTGCTATAATCGTATCATCAGAACACAGCCTGGCAATAAAAATATAACTTACCGAAAGGGGTATATCATGGAAACTGTTCTTAGTTTATTTATGGCATTTATCAACAAATTTTTGGGGCAAGCGCCACTTCTCCTTGGTACTGTCGTTTTCATCGGCTACATGCTTCTTGGAAAAAAATGGTATGAATCACTATCAGGGTTCATCAAGACTTTCGTAGGATTCAAGATCCTTCAAGTCGGAACCGGCGGATTGGTTGCAACATTCAAACCGATTATTGAGAGTCTGACTGCCAGGTACGGCATCACAGCACTGGTCATCGACCCTTACTTCGGACAAACATCTGCTACCGAGTTCCTGGATTCTATTGGCTCACTTGCATTCGTTGGCTATGTCATGATGATTGCTTTCGCATTCAACATCTTACTGGTAGCATTCAGAAAAGTCACAAAAATCAGATCGCTATTTATCACAGGCCATATCATGTATCAACAATCAGCGGTTCTTCTATGGGCACTCTACTGGGTAATTGAAGGTGTCGGCGGACAACCGGTTTCCATTCCTCTGATCATCATTACAGGCCTTCTAATGGGCACTTACTGGTCCGTCATGTCCAACCTGATTATCGAGGCAACTCAAGAAGTTACCGATGGCGCAGGCTTTACTATCGGTCACCAACAGATGTTCGGTGCTTGGGTAGCCTATAAGCTTGGCGGCAAGCTTGGCAACAAAGAGCATAATGTCGACCATGTCGAAACACCTGGTTTCCTCTCTATACTCAATGACAACGTTGTTGCGAACGCCTTGATCATGACTGTGTTTGTCGGCACAATCATGGTGATCTTAGGACCGGATACTTTTGGCTACGATTCAAACAAATACTATTTCGGTACATACATCTGGGAAACAACTGCTTACTTTGCGGTTTATATCACAATACTGTTGACTGGCGTACGTATGTTCGTTGCAGAGCTTACAGCCTCTTTCCAAGGTATTTCAGAAAAAGTGCTTAAAGGTTCTGTGCCTGCAGTTGACTGTGCAGTAACATTCGGTTTCTCACCTCAGGCGCCATCCTATGGTTTCATTTTCGGTTTCTTCGGCCAATTGCTTGCTATCTTTACCTTAATAGCTATCAAATCACCGGTCTTGATTATTGCAGGATTTATCTGCTTGTTCTTTGACAATGGTACCCTGGCAGTATTCGCAAACAAAGCAGGTGGAAGAAGAGCAGCAGCAATCATTCCTTTCATTGCAGGTCTCATCCAGGTATTTGGATCAGCGCTTGTACTTAACTTCCTGATCGGACCTTCACAGGTCATCGGATGGATGGGTATGATTGACTGGGCTACACTCTTTGCAGGAACAACGATTCTTGCCAAGTTTGCCGGCATCATTGTACCCGTAGTCCTGATTCCTGCATTGCTCTTAATCCCGCAAATACAATACAAGAAACACAAAGAAACATACTTTACAACGATGCGTGACAATTAAGTCAAACAACTATTATTAGGGCCACTTCTATTGGAAGTGGCCCAGGACTAGACAATGCTGAACATTTGGTCTTGTCAATTGGAAATGCGCACAGATCTTCTTTTGAAAGGTAATGGTATATTATTATGATAGAAGGATTCGAATTAACAGAAGACTACATACAATTCGTAGATGGTGCTGAGAACTGGGAAGAAGCAATTAGAGTCTCAGCACAACCCCTTTTGGTAAATGAAAAAATCAAGGATTCATATATCGACGGCATGATCAACTCAGTTAAAGAATTCGGGCCTTACATTGTCATTGCCCCTAATCTTGCCATGCCCCATGCAAGACCTGAAGCTGGAGCCCTAGAAGTGGGCTATTGCATCACCTTGATGAAAGAACCTGTGTCGTTTGCCGAAGATGGCTCCAGCGATGCGCAAGTCTTTATCACATTGGCTTGCGTAAGCGATACGACACATCTGGAAATGATGCAGCAAATAGTAATGATTCTTTCGGAACAGGAAAAATTTGACGCTCTTTTCAATGCTGAAACCAAACAGGAAATCATTGATATCTTTAAAAACTGAACCAATAAAATCAATAGTGATATAATTAATATAGGGAAGGAAAATTATGAGTAAAATATCTGAAATCACAAGAGAAAGCTGGATTCTGAGCACATTTCCCGAGTGGGGCACATGGCTCAATGAAGAAATAGAAGGAACTGCAGTTGAACCTGGAACCTTTGCCATGTGGTGGCTTGGATGCACAGGCGTCTGGCTAAAAAGTGAGGGCGGCACGAATCTTTGCATCGATCTTTGGGTCAAGACGGGCAAAAGAAGTCATGGGAATGGTTTGATGACAGACCAGCACCAACACCAAAGGATGATTGGATGCAAAGCGCTTCAACCAAACCTCAGGAATGTTCCATGTGTGATAGATCCATTCAAAATCAAGGAAATCGACGCGGTGCTTTCGACTCATGACCATGGCGATCATATCGATGAGAATGTGGCAGCAGCCGTTTGCCAAAACACTGACAACAGCGTTAAGTTCATCGGCCCCAAAGCATGTACAGAACTCTGGGCAAAATGGGGTGTTCCTGAAGAAAGACTTGTTACACTGAAGCCTGGCGACAGCTATCAGGTCGGAGATATTGAAGTAGTTGCTATGGACTCTTTCGACAGAACTGAACTCGTCACGGCGCCAAAAGGTACTATCCTTAAAGGTCAAATGCCACGGGAAATGGACGACCTGGCTCTAAACTACTTGTTCAAAACACCAGGCGGCAATTTGTATCACAGTGGAGACTCCCATTACTCGAACTATTTTGCTAAACACGGTAATGATCATGAAATCGATGTTGCACTCGGATCATTTGGTGAAAATCCACGCGGTATGACAGACAAATTGACAGCTGAAGGAATTCTTAGAATGGCGGAATGTCTGAAAACAAAAGTTGTCATCCCGATTCATCATGACATCTGGACCAACTTTACAGCGGACCCGAAAGAAATCACAACACTTTGGAATATGAAGAAAGACAGATTGAAATACAAATTCAAGCCATTCATTTGGCAAGTCGGTGGCAAATTCACGTGGCCTAACGACAAGGACGATATGGAGTACATGTATGACCGCGGCTTTCATGATGCATTTGCGATTGAGCCGGATCTTCCATTCAAATCGCTTCTGTAAGAAGCCATCCCCATCAAACTGAAGAATATCAAGGAGGAATAACAATGTTAAAAGTATTAGCAGCATGTGGCAATGGTATGGGATCAAGTCTGATTATCAAAATGAAAATCGAAAAGGTTCTGAAAGAAATGGGACTTCAGTGTGAAGTTCATCATGCGAGTGTAGGACAAGGCAAGTCTGATGCAAAAAGCTATGATATTGTCATTGTTGCCTCGCAATTGGTTAAGGAATTTACGAATGTAGGCAATGCGAAAATCATAGGTCTCAACAACCTTCTTTCTGAAGATGAAATCAGAACCAAAGTTAGTGAAGCCCTAAAGTAATGGGGGGTTCAAAGCAGCATGTTTTATTTTAAAGATAACCCGATGGGAATCTATGAAAAAGCTATCCCCGACAAATACGATTGGGCGACTAAAATCAAGATAGCAAAAGAAGCAGGTTTCGACTTCATTGAAATGTCGGTAGACGAAAGCGATGCTCGTCTTAACAGGCTTCACTGGAGCAAGGAAAAAAGGGAATACATCAAGCGGCTTTTGGACGACTATGATATGTACATCAATTCCATCTGTCTGAGTGCACATAGAAAAGCGCCTTTTGGAAGCGAGGACGCGGACAAGAGAAGCTGGGCATATGATATCATGGACAGAGCTATTGTTTTGGCCAAGGACCTTGGTGTCAGAAACATCCAATTGGCGGGTTATGATGTCTACTATGAACCTGCGTCGGAAGAGACGAAAAAAAGGTTTGTTGAAGGTCTCAAGTACGCCGTTAAAAAGGCTTCAAGTGCGAATGTCATGCTATCTATCGAAATTATGGATACTGAATTCATCGGTACGATAACAAGATGCATGGAATATATCGAGGAAGTACATTCCCCCTGGCTCAAGATTTATCCCGATTTCGGGAATCTGAGCCAGTGGACTGATGTACCTGAAAAAGAACTCGAGCTTGGAATCGACCATATCGTAGGGATACACCTAAAGGACACTAAACCCGGCATCTTCAAATGCGTTCCTTTCGGGGAAGGTACTGTCGAGTTCGAAAAACTATTCAAAAAATTGGATGAGCTGGAATTCCAGGGACCTTTTCTTGTTGAAATGTGGGCGGACAATGGCAAGGATGCCACAATTGCAGAAAGCGTCGAAGAGATACGTGCAGCGAAAAGATGGCTTGAACGAAAGGCAGGAAACAGATTCAATGAAGAAATCAACTAATATGAAAGAACTCAAGAAGGCAGTCTTCGAAGCGAACCTGGAACTGGTCAAACAAGGTCTTGTCATCTATACTTGGGGTAATGTAAGTGCCATAGACAGAGAAGCTGGTGTTGTAGTCATCAAGCCAAGCGGTGTAGACTATGATACAATGAAGGCGGAAGACATGGTCGTTGTCGATCTTGACGGGAACGTTCTTGAAGGCGAGATGAGGCCTTCGTCCGATCTTCCTACCCATTTGGTGATGTATAGTGAATATGAAGATGTTACAAGCGTCGTGCATACACATTCCAAATGGGCAACTTCCTGGGCGCAGTCAGGCTGTCCGATTCCCTGCTATGGTACAACCCATGCCGATTATTTCTATGGCGAAATACCATGTACCAGAGCGCTTACAGAAAAGGAAATTTCTGAAGAGTACGAGGTAAATACAGGGCGGGTGATAGTAGAGACCCTGAACAATAAAAGTATTAAACCGCTGGAAATACCAGGGATCATCATCTTCAAGCACGGACCTTTTTCCTGGGGGAAATCGCCTGAAGATGCGGTACATAATGCCAAAGTAATGGAAGAAGTTGGCAATATGGCGTTTCTAACCAGGGTGATCAATCCTGATATCATGCCTGTAGAAAAAGCTTTGCTGGACAAACATTATCTCAGAAAGCATGGCGCCAACGCCTATTACGGACAAAAATAAAAATAACTGATAGAGGTGAATGACTATGGATATTGATGAACATCAACTTATGATTGACGCTTCGGTACTTTATTATCTTGAAGGAAAGACACAGAGTGAAATTGCAAAAGCACTCTATCTTTCGCGTCCGAAAGTATCCCGTTTGCTAAAGAAGGCAAGAGACCTTCAAATTGTTGACATCACGATCAATTACGACAACGAGAGCTTGGAGCAGCTTCAAGGTGAAATCAGGCGCATGTTCAACTTATCCAGAGTCGTCATTGTTAAAACGTTGAGCGATAAACAAGAAACCATGCGTGAAGCAGGGAAAGCGGCAGCCAATGAATTAGCCATGATGCTACACGATGACATGACACTGGGTATTTCCTGGGGCAAGCATGTACGGATGTGTGCTTCATATCTCAAACCCCATGATTATACCAACATGAGGGTTGTCGAACTGTTTGGTGCCATAAGCTACGATTTGGATCAGGTCGATATGCTCAGCATCGGCCGGATTATATCAAGCAAACTCGGGGGCAAGATGTATCCATTGCCATCCCCAATCTATATCCACGATGCAAGTGCCAGAAAGGCATTGGTTGAAACACCGGTCATCAAGCGAACGCTGAATATGATAGAGGAGTGCGATTTGATAGTCACCGGTATCGGTACGATTGATTGCAGATACAAAAACAATGCAGACTATATGGGACAATTACGTTGAAGAAAATACGAAGGAACAAGGTCATCAACAATGGCGGGATTGGATTCCTTTTAGCGCATTTCTTCAATAAAGCTGGTAAGTTCCTTGATATTGAAGCCAACAGATGCGTTGTCGGCATTAATACTGAAACAATCAATAAAAAGAAGATTTTCGCAGTTGCATCCGGCAAGCATAAGGCGAAGGCTATTTATGCGGCACTGAGAGGCGGGTTGCTTCATACATTAGTTTCGGACGAGGAAACGTTGAAACTGGTACTCGAATACGGAAAACGAGCGAATGAAACTAGGAGGGTTGCAAATTGATAACCGGGGTTGGAGCTAGCGATGGTATTGTCATTGGCAAAATCTACAAACATCAGACTAAAGAATTGGTCGTAACAAAAGAGACTATTGAAGAGAGCGGTAATGAAATTGAGAGATTTCTGGAGGCTATGGAAGAAAGCAAAAGGGATGTCGAAAAGATCATGGCGCGTGCAAACATAGAAATGGGTGAGGAAGCAGCAGCTATTTTCGGAGCACATCTTGAAATCCTGAATGATCCCGAACTTTCATCTGCAATAGAGAAGCTCATCATCGATGAAAAAACGAATGCCGATTATGCTGCTAAAAATGTCTGCGACAGTTTTGCCAGCCTTTTTGATTCAATGGAAAATGAATACTTTAGTGCTCGTGCTGCTGATATCCGCGACCTTTCAAGCCGGATTGTAGCGAATATAAAGGGAGTAAAGCAAACGAGTCTATCTGAAATAGAAGAAGAAGTCATTATTGTAGCAAATGATTTATCCCCATCCGATACAGCTGTTATGCAAAAAGACAAGGTTAAAGGTTTCATAACTGATATCGGAGGCAGGACAAGCCATAGTGCAATCATGGCCCGTATTCTGGAAATCCCTGCTATCGTTGGGACAGGCAATGCAACAACACTACTGTCGTCAGGTGATTTCGTCATTATGAACGGCAGTACAGGGGAAGTGATTGTCAATCCCGATGCTGCTACAATTGAGGAGCAAACTGCCAAAATCAAGGCATATAATGAACAGAAAGCAATATGGAAAGAATACAGGGACAAACCAAGCCTGACGAAAGACGGTGGACATCTGCTTATTGGCGCTAATATAGGTGACGTTCAGGATGTGAACGCAGCAGTGGAAAACGGAAGCGATGGTATTGGATTGTTTAGAACGGAGTTCCTGTTCATGGGACGCAACAGCTTTCCAACTGAATCTGAACAGTATGAAGCCTATAAAGAGGTGCTTTCAGGGATGGATGCCAAACCTGTCATCGTGAGGACACTGGATATTGGTGGTGACAAGGAGCTCGGGTATTTCAAGATGGAAGAGGAGTTGAATCCTTTTCTTGGGAACCGCGCTTTAAGGCTGTGCTTCAGTATGCCGGAAGTGCTGAAAACCCAATTGCGAGCGCTTCTTAGGGCGAGTGTGCATGGCGATCTGCATATTATGTTTCCCATGATAGCAACACTTGATGAGTTACTTAAAGCCAAGGCGGTTTTAAGGGAAACCCAAGAAGAATTGTCTAGAGAAAATATTGAGGTAAGCGATTCCTATAAAGTGGGCATTATGATCGAGATTCCTGCAGCGGCACTTGTTGTCGATGTCCTCGCAAAGGAAGTCGACTTCCTATCGATTGGAACGAACGATCTGATTCAATATACATTTGCAGCGGACCGAATGAATGAGAAGGTGTCCTACCTGTATCAACCTTATAATCCGTCATTGTTAAGACTGATCAATATGGTTATTGAAGGCGCGCACAAAGAAGGCAAATGGGTCGGTATGTGCGGAGAAATGGCTGGCGAAACCGATGCACTTGCGTTGCTTATAGGTATGGGATTGGATGAATTCAGTATGAGTCCATCGCAAGTACTTAAGATGCGCTATCTGGCAGAAAAAATTGATTCGGCTGAAGCTGGAAATCTGGCGAAAGCCGCTTTGACATGTACTTCTGAAAAAGAAGTACTGGAACTTATCGGAAAATTCAAGGATTCCGATTATAAACTCATTGGTATGGAGGTATAATAATGGCAAGAGCAACTGTGCTTGTAAATAATAAGACGGGTCTTCATGCAAGACCAGCATCTGAATTCGCCAAACTGGCCAACAGTCAGTCTTGTGATGTCTCACTTGAAAAAGCAGGAAAAAGAATCAACGCCAAAAGTGTTCTCGGCATTCTGACTCTGGGCATAAGCCAAGGTGAAGAAGTCGAAATAATCACTGAAGGCGCAAATGAAGAAAGTGCGCTGGAAGCGCTTGTCAGTTTCGTTGGACAACTTACGGACTAAGACAACACTGTATTGAATGAAACAGCACGAAACACGTGAATGTGTACTCTATCTTTTCAATAGACGTGTGCGTTTCAATCACATAACAGCAAACAAAGGGATCAATAAAGCCCCCACCAAACGGCCCTTATTGATCCCTTTGTTTTTTCAGTACATTACCATCGGATAGTTTCGCCGATATCACCAACGTTGAATGTTGTAATCGGATTGGTTCAGATCAGCAGCAGAAACTCATAGGGTCCCAGCAGCGTCTTCGGAGCTGCAAGGTTGACAGACTTGCCCTGATAGAGGTCCTTTTTTTCTGTACGCAGGTGCTGGGGAAGGAAGCTCTCGTTCTGCAGCACTTGAGGGTATTCCGAGAAATTGAACAGAGCCACAAGGTTTCTTCCATCCTGTTCCTTTGCCATGCAGTAGACGTGTTGGTTCTGTGTATCGATAATCTGATGGTCAATCGCGGAAGAGAATATGGTATCTCCTTTGCGTATGGCAATCAGTTTTTTAATGGCTTGGAACACGTTGCCTTCAACTGTGCCTGCATCATTTCTTCGGGCAGCGCGGTTCCAGTCGAATGGGATGCGGTGGAGCCATCTGGAATCGTGGGCCTTGCTGTCGTCTTCCTTGTAATCGTAGGCATTCACCGTTGCCAGTTCATCGCCGCTGTAGATTAGAGGAATCCCCCTGGAAGCGATTACAAGGCTGTGAATCAGGATGATGCGCTTGATTGCAAGTTCCTGCTGGTATTGGTCGCTGTATTCGCTCGAAGTCTCCAAACCGCATAAGCTTGCAAGCGTACCCGAGTTTCTGGCATCCATCGTCTTTTCGTCGAATTCGTAAAGTTCACCTTTTGAAAAACTGTCTTCGTGCTGTCCTTCGAAGAACTGGATGAGGAACTGTTTGTGGAAATAGGGATCAAGGCCGATGCTGCGGGTTGCCTCTTCGTTGAAGCCCCAACCGATATCGTCATGGCATCTGGCATAGTTGATCCAGCAGCCGCCGAAACCTGGATGAAGACGGCTTTGGTCGATTGTCATCAGGCGTATGTCCCTGGTGGCTATTGCATTCCATATGTTGACCATGAAGGTGGCATTGTACATCATCTGGCATTCCTGGTGTTCAGTACCGAAATACTTCACAATCTCTTCCGGTTCAACGATTGCCTCACCAAGCAGCACTACAGAGGGACAGACGTAGGATATGATGGTGTTGAACATGTCAAGCAGGACGTGGACGTTCGGAAGGTTGCGGCAAGTCGTTTCGAGTTCTTTCCACATGAATGGGATTGCGTCGAGGCGGATCATATCAACACCAAGGTTGGCTATATGAAGCAGAATGTCGACGATTCGATGGAAAACTTCCGGATTGTTGAAGTTGAGATCCCACTGGAATTCATAGAAAGATGTAAATACATGTCTGTCAATTTCAGGATAATAGTTGAAGTTGCCTGGGGATACGGTTGGGAAAACCTCAGGCACTGTCTTCTCGAATCTGTCGGGAATGGTCCTGTCAGGGTACATCATATAAAGATTCATGGCATCCTGATTGCCTGATAAGGCGCTGACAGCCCACGCATGTTCTTTGGCTGTGTGGTTCACGACAAAGTCGATGCAGGAATGGATGCCCTCCTTGCGCAAACTTGAGACGAGTTCTTCGAATTGCTTCAATGTACCGAACTTGGCATCTATTGCCTTGTAGTTGGCTACGGCATAACCACCGTCATTTTCTCCAGGCCGTCCTTGAAGAAGGGGCATGAAATGGATCAGTGTGATGCCAAGGTCCTTGAAATAATCGATATGGCTTTTGACACCTTCCAGATTGCCGGCAAAAAGGTCCACATACAATGTCATCGCGACTGTATTCTCGCTTAGATACCAGTCGTTGCCATTAGTGTCAAACGATTGAAGCTCAGGTTTCCTGTACCATTTATAGTCATCCATCAGCGATACAAGTTTTTCGAATGAGGCTGATGCATCGGTATAGCTGTTGTTGTGGTATAGTCTGTCATACTGTACTCTCAGCGATTGCAGTAGAATCTGTTTGTCATTCATAAATAACACTCCCTTAAGCATGTGATAAGAGGATGGAAACCCCTTGAACTGATGATATAGTGTCATGGTATACCTGTCAAGGCAAGGGAACAGGTCATAATTACGGTATTTCCACGTTATTTTTGTGTAATCTGGAACAAATCGGGAATCCTTTGTGGAATATGTTGAGAGTCTTGTGTTAAAATAGATTTATATTAGTCGAGGGAGTGATTTATATGAAAAAAGAAATAGTAGGTTTGCTGCTTGCCGGGGGACAGGGAAGCCGTTTGGGTGTTCTTACCACACTCACTGCTAAGCCGGCAGTACCTTATGGTGGAAAATACAGGATTATCGATTTTCCGCTAAGCAACTGTGTCAATTCGGGGATTGATACGGTTGGCGTTTTTACACAGTACGAACCTTTGGAGCTTAATGCCCATATCGGTATCGGAAAGCCGTGGGATCTTGACAGAAACAACGGAGGGGTTACGATTCTGTCGCCTTATGCCAAGTCAGCGAACACCGAATGGTTCAAAGGAACTGCCAATGCTGTTTTCCAGAACATCCACTACATTGACAAGATGAATCCTGAATACGTCGTCATCCTGTCGGGTGACCATATCTACAAGATGGATTATTCAAAGATGCTCGATGCCCACAAAGAAACAGGCGCCGTAGCCACGATTTCGGCATTCAGGGTACCGATCGAAGAGGCATCCCGTTTTGGTATCATCAATACGGATGAGAATATGAAAATCTACGAATTCGAAGAGAAACCGGAGAATCCCAAGAATGATCTCGCTTCCATGGGAGTCTATATCTTTACATGGAGCGTTCTGAGGGAATACCTGATCAATGACGATGCGGATCCGACCTCCAAGAACGATTTCGGACACAATATCCTGCCCAAAATGCTTTCAGACGGTTGTCCGATGTATGGCTATGCATTTGAAGGTTACTGGAAGGATGTAGGCACGATCCAGGCTTATTTCGAATCCAATATGGACCTGATCGCCAGGGTTCCGGAGTTCGACCTATATGATACGACCTGGAAGATCCATACAACGAATCCTGTGAAACCGGCGCACTTGATCAGCGCTACAGGCAGTGCCAAGCGTTCTATCATCGGAGAGGGCTGCAAGATATATGGTACGGTCAGGAACTCGGTTCTGTTCCCTGATGTTACAGTCGAGGAAGGGGCACTGATTGAGGATTCCATTATCATGTCCCAGACTGTTATTAAAAAAGGTGCCAATATAAAAGAAGCCATTCTTGCTGAAGGTGTTACTGTCGGGGAGAATGCCAAGATCGGACATGGAGACGATACAGTCAATATTCTGAAACCGAATATCTATAACAGTGGCATCACTGTTATTGCTGAAGGTGCTTCTGTACCAGACAGTGCAGAGCTTGGAAAGAACGTTGTTATCGACCGGTTTACAGAGGATAATGATTATAAAGACATAAAAGTTGCATCAGGGGAAACAGTAAGCAGAGAGGGAGTGGTGCAATAATGAGTAAAATGATAGGTATCATATACAGTGGCGGTAGAAAAGAAGAATTGGAAGAGCTGGTAGCAAAAAGGTCCATTGCGGCTATACCGGTCGGCGGCAAATACCGAGCTATCGATTTCGTGCTTTCCAATATGGTCAATTCAGGCATCGACAAGGTGGGGCTGGTCACCCAGTTCAGTTTCCATTCCCTTATGGACCATCTGGGAGCCGGGCGTGAGTGGGATCTTGACAGAAGAAACGGCGGCCTGTTTATCTTCCCGCCTTATCTTGGCGCTGATGCTGAAGGCTGGTACAGAGGTTCTGCAGACGGCATGTATGCCAATATGACGTTTCTGAGAAGAAGCCAAGAGAAATATGTCCTTATGACGACGGGCAACTGCATCTACAACTATAACTACAATGAACTGAAGGATGCACATATAGCATCCGGTGCGGATATTACAGTGATGACACGGGATATGTCCGATCTACCTGAAGAAGAGCTTAAGAATTTTGGCATGCTTGAAGTTGGCGAAGACAAAAGAATTATCGACTTCAGGGAGAAGTCCAATGTAGTTCAAGGCGTTACAGGTTCGACAGGCGTCTATATCATGGAGCGTGAGCTGCTGATGAATCTCCTGGAAGACTGCCACGCACATGGCGGAACCAACTTTGTTCTGGATGTCCTGGTGAAGAATATCAACAAACTTAAAATCAATGCTTTTGAGTTCAAGGGTTACTGGCGCTCCATCAGTTCGATCGGCATGTTCTTCAATACGAACATGGATATGATCAAACCGGAAGTGCAGTGGGAGCTCTTTGAAAGCAACGGCAGGATTTTCACAAAAGTCAAGGATACAACACCAACAAAATACAACGATGAAGCTGAAGTTAGCAACTCGATCATAGCCGATGGCTGTATCATAGAAGGTACGGTAGTGAATTCGGTTCTGTCCAGAAGTGTCAAAGTCGGCCAGGGCGCCCATATCGAGAATTGTATCATCATGCAGGATGCTGTTATAGGTAAAGACACACGCCTTGAGAACGTTGTTCTGGATAAGGAAGTCGTCATAACAGATGGCAAGCACCTTAAAGGGGACCGGAAATACCCGATGATCGTGGCGAAGAAAGCGGTCATATAAGGGCTTATAGAATTTAATATTGTACAAAAGGAAGGTTGTCTCGTTTGAGGCAACCTTTTTTTCTTGACGCTCAGAACGCAAACGTGCTAAAATGATTGAAAATGAAATAAAAATAAATCATTAAGAGTACATAACTATCAAATAACACCACATTCAAAGGAGTCTATGCCATGATTATGCAAAAGGAACGGGAACAAATCGTTGAATACTGCAAAAAACTCATTACAAGCTATCAGCCCAAGCGGCATCGACTATTTCAAGACAAATCCGGAAGATGTGGTTGTCATGAATCTCGAAGGGGAAATTGTCGACGGCACAAGAAAACCTTCAAGTGAATATGAAATGCATAGAATATTCTATCAAAAGCGTCCGGGTATCAAAGCCGTGGTACATACCCATTCCAAATACTCTGCAATACTGGCATGCCTGAACTGGGGAATCGAACCCACACATTACCTGATTGGATTTGCAGGAAAAAATGTCAGATGCACAGAGTATAAGAGTTTTGGAACCAGGGAATTGGCAGAAGTAGCACTAAAGGGCATGGAAGACAGGTTTGGTGTTCTCCTTGCAAACCATGGCCTCCTTACTTGCGGTCCGAATATCAGTTATGCATTCAGTACGGCAGAAGAAACGGAATTCTGCGCTGAAATCTACTATAAGAGTAAGCTTGCAGGGAATCCTGTGATTTTGGATGATGTCGAAATGGATAACATTTTAGTCAAGTTTAAAGATTACGGACAGAAGGAAGTATAGGAGGCGGCGCATGAAAGTTTTAATACTTGGAGACGGATTGCTCAAAGCGGAGATTGTCGAAAGAGAAGTGAGAAATAGATTCGGTCACATTGAAGAGCTTGAAATATCAAACCTGACTTTCGAGTGGCCTCTTGAACCCTTCTGTAAAAACGAGGAGATTTCAGAATTCCAGGGTTCGGAAACTGCCATCAAAGAGGCAATAGTGGCTGCAGAATGTGTGATTTTGCATGCTTCCCCAATAAGCAAGGTGATTCTTGAAGCGGCCAAAAACCTTAAGATTATTGGTGTTGTAAGGGGAGGGCCAAAAAACATCAATTTGGCTGAAGCCACAGAAAGAGGAATTCCGGTCATCAATACACCTGGCAGAAATGCTGTCGCTGTTGTAGAATTTACTGTAGGGCTAATACTCGCGGAACTCAAGAACATCGCCAGAGCGCATGCGAATCTGATGAAGGGTGATTGGCGCTATGACTACTATCTCTATGATGAATGCAAATTCGAATTGACGGATAAGGTAATCGGATTGGTTGGCTTTGGCAATATAGCATACAGGCTCAGTGGCATTCTGAAGGCTTTTGGTATGAAGGTGGTTTCCTGCGACCCCTATACAGATGCTGGGGTTATGTCGCAGTTCGGCGTGGAAAAAGTCGAATTTGATGAGCTGATCGGTATGTCTGATATTGTTTCGGTACATGCGCGCTTGACAGATGAAACACAGGGGATGTTCGACAAAGAAGTATTTGTGAAAATGAAGCCTTCTGCACTATTCGTCAATACAGCCAGGGGAGGGTTGGTGAACTACGACGATCTTGCAGATGCGTTGGACAATAAAGTCATTGCATGTGCAGCACTTGATGTATTCGAAGATGAGCCTGTCGACTTTGACAGCAGGATCATGAAGTGCAGCAACATTACTGTGACACCTCATATTGCAGGTGCTACAAAAGACACGGTTCACTACGGCCTAAACCTTCTTCTGAATGATATCGAAAGATTTGTCAATGGGGAGAAGGTTGAAAACTGTCTGAATCCTGAAGTGTTGACGGAGCGGTGAACTTACGAAGGATTAGGTAAAATGAGAAGGTATCTTTTTGGTATGATGCGCCGGTGCTTGTACCTGTTGACAGCAACGGAAAATATGTCAGGAATGCCAACTATGATAGGACCTACAAGAGCATCTATCTGGACACAAAACAGGATATGAGGAAGCTTGCCGAAATAGAGAGCCTTTAGAAAAGGGGAACAGTTGGTTATGTATTATTTGGGTGTAGACGCAGGAACGTCAAAAATCAAAGCCGCTATGATCGACCAAAGCGGCAGGCAGATTGATATCGAAAGCAGACGGGTTGATACGCTGCATCCTTTCCATGGGGCCAGCGAAATGGACATGGAAGGTCTGTGGCATGCCTTTTGTGACATTACCAATTCACTGAAAAGAAGAAATGAAGGCATATGCTTTTAAAATAGCTCAAAGAGAACGAACCGGTAAACTATAACAAAGTGGAGAGACTGGTCCACTGCAAAGACTGGCTGAATTACAAACTGACCGGCATCATAGCAACTGACTATTCGGATGCGTCTACAGCGTTGCTGAACATCAGTAAGAAATGCTATGTCAAAGATATTCTGGAAGCTATGGATATCGGCGAGAAGGACTATGTTTTTCCAAAGCCTGTAGCCTCTACAGCAATCATTGGTTATACGTCCGAGAACGCAGTGGCCGAAACTGGCCTGAATCCGGATATCCCTGTTATTGCGGGATCCATCGATGTCGCGGCAGTGGCTTCGGGACTGAATGTGGAAATAAATGGCAGCGCCTGTACGATAATGGGAAGCACCATGTGCAATGAAATGGTCATGGATATGGAACGAATCGACCTGGAACAAAATATGGGTATCTGCCATATTCCAGATGACAGTTATATGAGTGTCATGCCTACATTAAACGGTACGACTGCCATTGACTGGATCAAGAGCCTGCTTTTCAACAATATCGACTTTGACGATATTGATGAATTGATCAAGGATGTGCCTGTTGGAAGCAGGAACATAGTCTTTCTGCCATACCTTTACGGTGAACGGGCACCTTTCAGGAATGCCTACGCTACAGGCGGGTTCAGTGGTCTGTCCGCCATTCATACCGGCAAAGATATGTATAAAGCCGTCTATGAAGGACTGGTTTTCAATATGTACGAGTGCTATCAGCAGCTTCCTCCCATACATGACGGTATAGCGATTTCTGGCGGGGGAGCGGCCAGTGATGTGCTCTGCCAAACGATAGCCGATTGTCTTGGAAAGCCCGTGAGGCGGCCAAGTGATCCGGAGCTTGGAATCATGGGGGTAGCGAAGGCGATTGGGGCAGCGCTCGATAAACCCTTGGCTTTTGAAGAAGGAAACGGCTTGGGAACCAAGGTCTTTGAACCAAACATGTCAGACCATATCAAGTATATGGAATTGTTTGCCAGTTTCCAGATGCTAAGGTACAATATGGAAGAGTTCTGGTTGTATATGATGAAGAAGGAGTCAGTATAGACTATGCTTAAACAGGCGCGCTTGGAACAAATCAGAAAATTATTGGAATCCAGTGGTGAAGTTGAAATCCAGCAGCTTTGCCGGCTGTTCAATGTGGCAGAAATGACTGCCCGAAGGGATCTGGATGAACTTGCGAAAGATGAGATGATTATCAGGACCCACGGCGGCGCAGTCCTTTCAACGAAGAATATTCTTGTGGAGACGCCCTTTGACACGAGACTGAACGAAAACCAGAAGGCGAAGGATGCAATCGCAAAGTTTGCGCTGGGATATATTCAAGACGGCCAAAAGATATTTTTCAACAGCAGTTCCACGGTGTTCTCCCTGGCGAAGATCATCGATAACAGCAGAAAGCTTCTGGTTGTGACCGAGGCGATCAATATTGCGGCGGAGCTGAATGCAAGAACGAATCTCTCGGTATTTCAGATCGGCGGAGAGCTCAGGAAAAACACGCTGTCCTGTGTGGGGCATTTCACCGAGGAGATGATCAAAAGGTTTACATTCGACCTGGCTATTGTCGGTATCAACTCTGTCAATAAAGAGGGGCGGATTTTTTGCGGTACGACGTACGAATTCGGCATATATGAAGCCGTATTCGCTGCAGCAAGAAAGATAATCGTTGTCGCCGACTCATCGAAAATCGGACATGATGATTTCTGTTGTGTGGGAACCCTTGAGGATGTGGATGTCCTGATTACCGACTCGGGGGCAGACATGAAGGTGCTTGAGGATTTTCAGGAAATGGGCAATGCAGAGATCAGAATAGTGGAAGTGGATTAAATAGGAATACAGGAAATGAAAAGAACCCGCCAATCAGGCGGGTTCTTTATTAATCATCTTACTATATGCAAATCACTAAGGTTTTACTTATTCTTGTTCAAGGGCAAGTGTTTTTGTTGTGATATCACATACTTCTGCCGGTCCGTAATATTGTATAGCACCTGGATACACATAACATGTTTCAACAGCCCATTTGTCTCTGTTTGCTTCGAAGAATTTAAATGGCTTTCCATCCAGTTCTACAAGAGCTTTTTTAATAACAGGCTTATCTTCACCATGTCTTCTTTCCATGTTCATCATCTTCGTGATCGGCATGCCACCAGCGATCCATTCGTTTGCAGGTTTAGACAGGTTGGATACTTTAGATAAATAACCAGTGAAACCATATTGAATCAACATAGTTGCATTGTATCCGATTGAGTAGCAATAATCTGAATCGAAGTTTGATGGGAAAGCACATCTTCCTTCATATCCAAAGAAATGATGAAGGGCACCAAATTTCCCATTATATGTGCCGTTTTTCTTGCGTTCAACTAATTTGTCTGCAACAAGTGCGGAGAACAATTTTTCTGACTCGATAAGAGAAACCTGTACATTACCGTGTGGATCTCTTTCAAGGAATAACTGCTGTTGAATTGCTTGTGGAAGAATTGCAAATACATCCAGGGACTCTTTTGAAAGACCTTGTTCGATAAATGAATATTTTTCCGCCCATGTCTTAAGTGCATTGAAATCATCAGCTTTACTTCCTGCAAGCATTTCATTGATTTCACCGATCAAAGCCGAGAATTCCGGAACGAATTCAACAACACCTTCAGGAATGATTGCAACTCCGAAGTTCATTCCCTTAGCTGCTCTCTTTTCAACAGAATCAGCAATATAATCTGCAATTTGAGAAAGAGACATTTTCTTAGCTGCCACTTCTTCAGAAACTAAACAGATATTTGGTTGTGTTTCAAGAGCACATTCCAAAGCAACATGAGAAGCAGAACGGCCCATTACTTTGATGAAGTGCCAATATTTCTTAGCAGAGTTTGCATCTCTTTGGATGTTACCGATCAATTCACTATATGTCTTTGCTGCTGTATCAAAACCGAAAGAACATTCAATATCTTCATTCTTAAGGTCGCCGTCAATTGTCTTAGGGCATCCGATCACTTGAATACCTGTATTTTGAGCCGCAAAATACTCTGCTAAAACTGCTGCATTTGTATTGGAATCATCACCACCGATGATAACAACTGCTGTAATACCATGTTTTTTACAAACTTCAGCTGCAACTGCAAATTGCTCATTTGATTCAAGTTTTGTTCTACCGGACCCGATGATGTCAAATCCACCAGTATTTCTGAACTCATTAATATATTCGTCATCGAAAATTAATGTATCATCTTCAACAAGACCACTTGGTCCGTTTTTAAAACCGATAAGAACATTCTCTTTATTTGTAGCCTTTAATGCATCGTATAAACCAGTAATAACATTATGTCCACCTGGTGCTTGACCACCTGACAGAATAACTCCTACAACCTGTTTTTTTGAATCAGATGTGTTCTGACCTTTTTCAAATGTAATTTCTTTCTTACCATATGTGTTAGGAAAGAGAGCCTTGATCTTTTCCTGATCAGCTTACACTCTGTGTTACTTGTCCTTCTTTAACGCCGATTTCTGCAATACCATTTCTAAGCATTCCCGGAAGTTTAGGAGTGTACTCATATCTCGCTTGTTGCAATGGTGAATATTTCATCATTTGCCTCCTTGTAACTATCTAATTTTTAAACTATCATAAAGATTTTAAGACATTCTACAAAAAAAGTAAACTACAAATGGCAATATTGT
Source organism: Vallitaleaceae bacterium (assembly GCA_963677915.2). Classification (GTDB taxonomy): domain Bacteria; phylum Bacillota; class Clostridia; order Lachnospirales; family Vallitaleaceae. The sequence continues at coordinate 107,870 of CAXXGE010000028.1, forward strand.
CCTTATTTAGTGAAAAGACTTGATTTGTTTGGAGTTTCATGATAACATTACGTCTGAAAAAGACATTTGTCTTTGGGGACAAAAACATTAAATGAAAATGAGGTATAGAAGATGGAAAAGAAACTGAATGTTGGAATCATTGGCGCAACTGGCATGGTTGGACAACGTTTTATTACATTGCTGCATGATCATCCCTGGTATAATGTGGTGCTTCTGGCAGCCAGTTCGCGTTCGGCAGGTAAGAAGTACAGTGATCTGATGCAGGGGCGTTGGGCCCAGGCGATGAATATCCCAGCGCACATCGGCAGACTTGTTGTTGAAGATGCCGCTGATGTGCCTAACATTGCTCCTCAGGTAGATTTTATCTTTTGCGCTGTCGATATGGACAAAGCAGCTATCAAAGCACTTGAAGAAGCGTATGCCAAGGCGGAGGTGCCTGTTGTCTCCAATAATTCAGCTCACAGACATACAAAGGATGTGCCGATGGTTATTCCGGAGATCAATAATGAACATCTTGAAATCATCGCTGCCCAAAGGAAGCGCCTTGGAACAAAGCACGGTTTCATAGCAGTTAAACCGAATTGCTCAATTCAAAGCTATGTGCCTGTTTTCGCAGCGTTGAAAGAATACGGACCCAAGGAAGCTGTCATCTGCACATATCAGGCTATTTCAGGTGCGGGAAAGACATTCGAGACTTGGCCGGAGATGGTGGACAACATCATCCCTTACATCGGCGGTGAAGAAGAGAAAAGCGAACAGGAGCCTCTCAAGGTCTTTGGTCACATCGAAGGCGGAGAAATCGTCAATGCGACTGAGCCGGTTCTCTCGGCGCAATGTATCCGTGTGCCGGCACTCGACGGCCATATGGCTGCCGTGTCCGTGAACTTCGAGAAAAAAGTACCTGTCGAAGAGATGATCGAGAAACTGAACAGCTTTAAAGGCCGTCCTCAGGAACTTGAGCTTCCGCATGCGCCTAAGCAGTTCATTAAGTACATGGAGGAAGACAACAGACCTCAAACAAGGCTCGACAGAGACTATGAAGGCGGCATGGGGGTTACAGTCGGCAGATTCAGGGAAGACCACATCTATGACTACAAGTTTGTCGCACTTTCACACAATACGCTGAGAGGCGCTGCAGGCGGTGCGGTTCTTATCGCAGAGCTGCTGACAGCAGAAGGATACATCACAGCCAAATAGGAAGAAGAGTGCCAGAGGGACGGACCTTTTGGCACGGCACCTTCATGATTGAACAAAGCCCAAGCGCGATAGCTTGGGCTTTTATCATGGGAGGGTGCAGAATGACCGGTGCCAAAAGGTCCGTCCCTCTGGCACTCTTCAGTCCATTCATGTATAATGGAAATATCTTACAGAATTTGGACGGGAATTATGTATAACTACGGAAATTTACTTAGCGGTTATCAAGACAGGGTGGCGAGGATCACGCTTTTCGAGCCGCTTTTCCAACTGGAAAGAAAACAGGTGAAGGATGACAGGGACAGGCCGATAGACATGTTTGGTGTTGGTCTTTTAAGTCTGCTCTATTTCTTTGAAAGGAAGCTGCTCAGGGAAGAAAAGACTGGAATAGCAGAGCTGGCTGATTTCATCCTGAGCATGCTGAAGGAATCGGCGGTCTTATCTGAAGAAAGCGGCAGGGCAATCGCGAAAACCGTCATAGAAACCTACAGACCACCCCAGGGAAAGAGGCTTGGCAGAACCTATTATGATTATGAGATGAAAAGTGAAGCTGTGGTCGAGTTCAGTATATTAAAAGCGGACAGATGGGATCCCGAAGAAAGGATCCAGTACTATACGCTGGCTGAACAGGGGCTTGAGCTTCTTTTTGCTACAAAAGAATATTTCAGCGAATTCCAGGTATCGATAAGTCAAATGATGACCAGGAAACAGCTTGAGAAGGGAGAATTCGACAGCGCCCTGAGGCAAGTGGAAGAAATGCGGCTTAGTGTGGCCAATATCAAAGACAAGATGGCGCATATTAAAAAGGAAGTCCAAAAACAGATCACCCATGATGAAACCTATAAAAGGTACCAGGAACTGATTACCGACATCAACAGGCGTCTGGAACAGGAACATGACGAGTTCTATGAACTAAACGGTTATATCAGAACAAGAAAGCAGGGCCTCCTTGACAAGCCGATCAGAAACCAGCTTGAATCCAGGCAACTCGAGAAAATTGTCAAAGTGGAAAACGAACTGGGCATCGTCCATTTCCTGCACAGCAGTCTTCTAAGTGAAAGTATAGCTCTTAAGACGACTGCCATCGAAGCAGCCAATGAGGCAATCTACTACACCGGCATAGAATCATTCAACTTCGAAAAGGAAGTGGCAGGGAAGCTCACTGGCAAGCCGCTGCCGCTGGAAAGCGGCGCAATTTTAGGTGCTCCGTTCACAAACACGGAAAAGTTCAGCACATGGTCGCTTCTGACCGTTTTCGAGCCCCATGAGATGGATGAATGGAAAGGCAGGAATGTATCCTCGGATTTCATCGAAGCAGGCAGCAATGCGGTGGATGAAGCGCTTGCAGCCAGGCAAAGGCTTTATGACAACCTTCTTGGATCCATGTTTGAAAAGATGAATGGAAAGAAGAAGTTCAGCTTGAAACAGGTGCTCGACCGGGACGCAGACAAGTTGCTCAACAACCGTCCGTTCTATGATTTCTGGATGATTCTCCACCAGAAGTCGCCGCTGAACATCAAGGAGATCATCGAACATGAGGAACATGTTTTTTCGACTGCATTCAAGAAACATCTGAAAGATTTTTACGAAATTGAAGTCAGGGAGCTTGACGATCATCTGGCTTATGACGACGGTTTTGGTGTACTCAACATGGAACTTGTATTGAAAGGCGGTGCGGACAATGACTGACAAGCAGACGATGACAGCATTCAAGCTGTTTGCAGAACTAAACAGAGCAGGAACTGTCAAGAAGGACCATGCGGCTGCCTACGACCGGGACGAGGAAGTAAGGGGACTTCTTGCAGCCTTTGCCGACGAAGTGGACTGTACCATTATCAGAACAAGTGATGCGATCCACATGGTGCCACTGACAAAAAGCTCCATCTATCATCTAACAAATGACGAAATCAAGAGGCGCTATTTTCCTGCAAGAGCATTGAACATCGATGTTTATCTGATGTATGTGGCTATCATCCTGCTGGTGGGAGAGTTTTATAACAGCTGCCAGTCGGACAAGCCGACAAGGGACTTCATCACATCCGTCGAATGGCTGAATATTGTCAATGAAAAACTGGCCTCCATGAGGAATCTATCGGAAGAGACACTGAAGGATATGGAGGATGAGCATACATACAAGTGGACAGAAATTCTTTACAACTGGGAAGCGATGGACAATATCAAAGAGGGCATCAAAAGGCCGACGATACGTACAGCAAGCAGGATGAGCTTTATTCAGATATGCAAGAGGTTCATGATTGGCGAAGGACTTGTCAAAGAAATAGGCGAAGATGAAATGGCGCTGACCGAAAAATCCGATGCAATAGTGACGGGTTTCTTCATGGACTATGAAAAGAATAGAGGTATTCTAGACTTCCTATATCAGACAGAAATGGAGGCGGTTGACTGATGCCTGCAATATCAAAAATAAGGTTTACAAATGTCATTTATGAGAACGGCGGCAAAAGATACAATGACGATATCTTTCAGTTTGACGGACACAACGGCGCCATTCTGCTGGAAAATGGCGGAGGGAAAACTGTCTTTATTCAGACGGCCCTCCAGGCTGTGCTGCCCCATACAGAAATGGCTGAAAGGAAGATCAAAAGCACGCTGATGCTGGAAGGCGCACCTGCACATGTGGCAATCGAATGGATTGTCAGCGACCAGCCAAGAAGATATGCCTTGACGGCGGTCAGCCTCTATATGGAGAACAATAAACTTCAGTCGGTAAAATACGCCTATGACTATATGGCCAATGAAAGCAATGGCATCGAGGAACTGCCGTTTTCACTGGAAGGCGCTTCAGGACAGCTGCGCCCTGCTACAAGAAGGGAAATAAGCGACTATTATCTGCGTATGCAGAAACACCATGACAACGCCAGGGTATTTTCAACAATCCATGAATACAACAGTCATCTGGAGGACCATTTCAAGATAATTGCATCCGAATGGAGAAAGATGGCGGTCATCAACAGCAGCGAAGGGAATGTCGATGAATTTTTCAGCAGCTGCAGGACGACGGAACAGCTGATGAACAACCTCTTGATACCTGTAGTCGAGGATGCGATAGCAGGCGAAGAGGGTGTCCAGTTTGTTGAAACATTTGAACGGCAGCGTGAGCATTTCAAAAAGAACAAGCTGCTGCATGAAAAAATAAATGAAAGCATACAGGTAAAGGAAGCTCTAGACCGCTATGTTTCCATATGGCGGGCGTACGATAAGACGAAAAATGCATGTGAAGAAGTGAAGGTGCAGGCTAAATCCCTTGCTTCCTATATCGATAACAGGGTTGACCAGGTGAAGCAGGAGATGGACTGGCATGATAAGGACAGGGAAGTACTGAAAAAGGATGAGCGGCGCTATCTTCAGATGCTGGAAAGCTATGAGATTCTAAAGCTGGAAAAAGATCTGGAGTTGGCGGCGGGAGGTTTGGGAAAAGCGCTGGAACAGGAAAAGAGAGTCCGTGATGCGCTGTCCATGTACGGCATGCGAAAGCAGAATCTCGAAATCCATATGCTTGATAGGGATATCCGCCGCCTAGAGGAGAAAAGGCAGCGTCTTTTGAAGCAGATGAATCAGTTGGGCCAATCTCCAGAAGCCGAAGATATTGCCAGTTTGATCAACGAAAACGGATCGCTGATCAAAGGTCATTTCGAATATGAACTCGAATTGGTAGGCCGTGAACTAAAGAAACTCAGGGAAGCTGAAACTTTGGAACAGTTCAGAAAAGAAAAGACAGCCACGAAACTGGAAAAGGCATCCGAAACCGAGAGAACCCTTCTTGCGGAGATGACCCGGGCAGCTACAGTCATAGACATGCTTGAGGATGATATGGATGAAATCAAGACCGCCCTTTTTGAAGAGGACGGCATTATGACTGTAGAGCAGGCCATTTCCAGAAAAAGCATCGAGGCGGCCGGATTGAAACAGTCGGCGTTGGAACTGAAGGATGTTCTGTCTCACCTGGACGATAGAATGGAGGATGCAATCGATGAAAGGAAGGCTCTGGACAGTGAAATGGAAGAGCTTTCATACAAATTGAAAGAGAGCAGGGTCTATGTCGAAGCCTGCAGAGAAGCATGGGACGAAATTGGCATCGAAATGAATGAGGCAAGCATAAGAAAAGCGTCCCTGAATGCTGACCTCGATGACAGGATCAGTCTGCTTGAAAATAAAAGGGAACGTCTGATTGAACAGTCGTCCTGCTATATCAGCAACGAAAAGGATATTCTCGGTCAGCTCTTGGGTGATGTGGGCTTCTCCTATGAAGTGGATAGGATGGCTGTTTTGATTACCGGAGATGAAAACACGGGAAAACTTGCGTCCAAAATAAAGGCGCTTGAAGAAAAACCGCCATGGTCAGCTGCAGTCATAGCAAAAGGCCTTAGCAATGCGGCAACTTTTATCTATCAGGAAAGCGGTAACCGAACGGCTTCTTTAGAGAAGCTTCTTGATGAGCGAAAAGAGCTTGAGTCGGTACTTTACACTTTAAAAAGGAAAAAGGATATATTGGACAGCATCGATAAAAGATACCCCCTTGAAAGGCTTGAAGAACATCTAGCTGTAGTGTCAGGTGCTGAGGAACAATTGGACAGTAAAAGACAGCGCGTTGCAGCTCTCCTGAAGGAGATCGAAGCTTCGACAGCTTCGCGAAAGGCTACTGAGGAGAAACTGGTTGGCATCAAAGAGGCATTGGATGCACTGGATCAGTTGATTTCACTGGGCGAGAGCTTTCTGGAGAAACAGAAGGCCCATTCCCTGGCATCCGAAAACCATATGTCGATTAGCAGAAACCATGCAGAAGCCAAAAGAGAACGAACTGCTTACGAAAAAGAGCTGGCAGATACTGATGACAAACTTAGCGGTACAAAAAATGAACGCCATGCTTATGAGGTCGAAAGAAAGGTCCTTCTTTCTTCGGAGCTGTACAAGGAGGTCATAGACCATGAAGCCATCGGCACCAGACGCTCACTTGAAAGCCTTGTCGAGGAAAGAGGAAGACTCAAGGACGAAGAAAAAGGCATCAACCGGAACCATCTTGATGCAGAAGAACAAATCCGGGATATAGTGGAGACACTGAAGTCGCTTCAAAGGGAACTTGACAGAAAGAAGGCCGAAGCGAAGCACCCCATTGAGCCGATTGGAGTATACTATGAGAATGAACTTGAAGATCTATACAGCAAGATAAAAAGACTTGATTCAGAACTGGCTGAAATACTCCGGGAAAATGGCAGTCTGGACAGTGAAAAACTGAAACTGGAGACAAAAATCCAGCTTCTTACAGAAGACGTCAGCCGCAAGTATGGCAGCGTGTATCATTTTGAGACGGCGATGGAGAGGATACCACAACAGCTTCAAATCGAGAAAGGTACAATCAGGGACCGGAACAGGCGTATGGATGAAGAGCAAAGTGAAATCGAAGACGACCTGCATAGTCTTGAGGAAAAGAGGACATTGCTGAAAATCAAAAACGGCGCAAGCGGCTTTATGAATGACGAAGTCAAGACAAAGGCTTTAAGCAGTGCGCAGGCTGACGCATTCGAGCAGAATGCTGACAAGATGGTTGGCCATCTGTTTTCAGCGCTGGAAGAAAGCACAAGAGCAGCGAAGAAAGGCTACGCGGAAGTGCTGAAGGGAAGGGAAACACTCGCGGACGGCCTGAATGCAATCTCATCCGATGCCAGGTTAAGAGAATCGGTCATCCGCAATGTGAGGAACAAGGAAAGCCTCGACGAACTCCTTTCCTATCAAGACCAATTCGGTGAAGTCATTGACAAAACGATTCAGGTAGCAGAAGATGACAAAAGGGAAAGTGATACGGAACTCCAGACTTTCCTAAGGCATATTACTTCCTATGTCAGGAATGTGACGGAAGAACTGACTGCTATCGAGAAAAAGACAGCAGTCACCCTTGGAGCTGAAACGCAGCAGATTTACCAGATCAGGCTGCCGGAATGGGAGGCCGAAGAAGGCAGGATTCTCCTTAGAAACTACATCAACCGGCTTATTGAGGAAACTGAACAGTCCGAAGATGCTCATGGCATGTCTGAAGAGATGACAAGGATTCATCTGAAGGATCAACTGGATATTAGAAACCTTCTGAAAGTTGTGTTTGGTAACCAGAGCATCAAGGTGTCCTGCAGGAAAGTCTCAAACGGTCTGCGCATCTCAGCGAATGCTTCTACCTGGGAAAGTTCGAACAAATGGTCCGGCGGTGAGAAGTGGAGCAAGAATATGACACTTTTCCTTGGGCTTATGAATTACATGGCTGAGAAGAAACAGCATCTCGACGAGCACCATAGAGGCAACCGTTCGGTCATACTCGACAACCCCTTTGGCAAAGCCTCAAGCGAACATGTGCTTGAACCCGTTTTTGCAGTAGCGAAAACGCTGGGATTCCAGGTGATTGCTTTGACTGCGCATGCAGAGGGCCAATTTATCAGCCGTTACTTCCCTGTCGTATACAGCTGCAGGCTCAGGCAGTCCAAAGATCCGTCCAAGCGTTTGATGGAACATGAAAGGACGGTCAACTATGCGTATCTCAGGGAGTATGCCCCCAAAACAATGATGCGTATGGAAGAAGTGGAGCAGATAGGGCTTTTCCAAGACTGACAGACGCTATACTAGGAGATGGCACCATGGAAAGAAAGCCTTCATGGCTGAAAGTCAAGTTGACAGACACAGGAAAATACAATAGTGTGATGAAGATTCTGGAACGGCACAAGCTAGAGACAGTCTGCAGCGGTGCCAACTGCCCCAACAGGATCCACTGCTACAGCCAGAAGACGGCAGCGTTCCTTATCATGGGTCCGAATTGCACGCGCCATTGCCGTTTCTGTAATATTAAGGCGGATCCGGTTCGTTCAATTGATTCGCAAGAGCCTGAGAGGGTGGCTGAAGCCATCATGGAAATGTCGCTTGACTATGTCGTTATTACATCGGTTTCAAGAGATGATCTCGAAGACGGCGGAGCTGGAATGTTTGCCAGGACAATCGACTCTATAAGGAAAAAGAATCCAGCTGTCAAGGTAGAAGTCCTGATTCCGGATTTCCAGGGCAATCCGATTGCTCTCGGAACGGTGATTGACAGCAAGCCGGATGTGTTGAACCACAATGTCGAAACCGTTGAAAGGCTGTACAAAGATGTGCGCCCGGAAGCCGACTACAGCAGAAGTCTGCAGGTTTTGAAGACTGCAAAAAACCTTGCACCGGAAACTGTGACAAAAAGTGGATTCATGCTGGGACTCGGTGAGAAGGAAGAGGAGGTGGACAGACTCCTTGAAGACCTTAGAAGACACGATGTCGACCTTGTCACCATAGGTCAGTACCTTCCGCCATCGAAAGACCATTACCCCCTTGCCGGCTATATTGAACCGGGAGTTTTCGAAAAGTGGAGAATCAAGGCAGAAAAAATGGGATTTAAAGGCGTGCAGAGCGGGCCGATGGTCCGAAGCTCGTACCATGCAAAGGAGTTATCATGTTGAAAGTAGGCATCATCATGGGAGGGAACTCGACGGAAAGGGAAGTATCGATCATGTCGGGTGAGGAATTCATAAAACATCTGAATAAGGAAAAATATGAGGCAGTGCCGGTCATAATTGAAAAACCGAAGGATATATTGGAATATGCAGGCAGATTTGATGTGGCGCTTCTTGCCCTTCATGGAAAAAATGGCGAGGATGGCAAGGTGCAGGCGCTGCTGGAGGCCCTTGAAATTCCGTATACCGGAAGCGGAATCGTTGGGAGCGCTTTGTGTATGGACAAGAATATGAGCAAGCTTGTCATGCGGAGCAAAGGCTTGATGACACCGAATTGGGTAATGGTCAAGAACCATACCGAGCTTGATATCCAGTTTTTTGAAGGTCTCGATCTTCCGGTGATTATCAAGCCGAATCAAGGCGGTTCCAGCATCGGTATCCAATTGGTTGACAAAAGGGAGGATATCCTTGGCGCTGTGGAAGAGGCTTTCAAGTACGATGACGAGGTTATTATTGAAGAGTTCATCAAAGGGCGCGAAATTACCTGCAGCATGTTGAACGGCAAGATCATACCGGTTATCAGCATTGAACCGACGATGACTTTCTTTGGTTATGAAGACAAATATGTCGATGACGGTGCGAAGGAAGAGATTATGGAGCTTCCGGACAAGCAGCTTGAAGCTGTAACAGAAGCAGCGGAAACCTGCTGGCACCTGTTCAACCTGAAAGCATATGCAAGAATCGACATGATTATCGAGAATGAAATGGTTTATATTATCGAAATAAACACGCTTCCCGGCATGACGAGGTTCAGCCTCCTTCCGAAAAGTGTTGCAGCCATGGGCGGCAGCTACTCGGAAGTTCTGGACGAAATAATCCAGGATGCGTTATACTAAAACAAAAACGGGGTGGGTCAATGAAGATTCAGAGAAAAAAGAGACTGAGAAAACAGAAAAACGGATCAGGGCTTAAACTGCTTATCAGCCTTGGCATTATAGAAGGTCTTGCTGTCATCATCTACCAGGGGATACGCAAGCTAAAAGAAACATACCATAACTTCTTTTTGTTTAAAAATGAGAAACTTATCTATGAATATGATTTTCTCGGGGATTCCATGGCGGTCTGCGCCAGCCGTGTTATAGTAGAGCTTTATGACGCGGATTTTTATGAGAAAGGTCAGGAATTGGACATCTTCGCTGTGATGGGAGATATAACAATTCAGGTGCCTTCAGGCATGTCTGTCTATTTGGATATGGAAGGTTCGAAAAGCTTTCTGTCAGGTATCTATATTGCAGGGGCTGAAAACAATGAAGACGCCTATATCAGGCTGAAATGCAATCTGTATGCATCAAGAGTGGAAGTTGAGGAAATGGAATGAAATTAATCAATATACTGGAAAGAAAATTTGGAAAATACGCAATCAAGCGTCTGATTGAGTACATCATCATAGGTAATGTGATCGCCTTCATCATGATGCTGGTATCACCGGCTTTGGTATCAAGACTTGTTCTTGTACCGCAGCTTGTGATGCAGGGCGAAGTGTGGAGAATCATTACGTTTCTGATGATACCGCCAAGCTCCAGTCCGATTTTCATAATTTTCGCACTGTACATCTTCTATATGTACGGAACCGGACTTGAGCACGCATGGGGCGCCTTCAAGTTCAATGTCTACTATTTCATCGGCGTCATAGCGACCATTGTCATTTCCCTTGTTTTCGGTGTCAGTGCAACCAATTCATATCTGAACCTATCGCTGCTGCTGGCGTTCGCCGCCCTGTATCCGGATGTCGAGCTGAGGCTGTTTTTCGTGCTGCCGATTAAAATCAGGTATATCGGCTGGTTCACATGGGGTATACTGGCCTTCAGCGCCTTCACAGGCGGATTTGCAACACGCATGCTTATTGTAGCAGCGGTCATCAACTATTTTGTCTTCTTCGGCAAAGCGCTGCTCACCAGGTCCAGACAGGCCGGAAAGCATCAAGTAAAGAAGAAGGTGTACAAGGAAAAGGCAAAAGTCATCAGGCCATCCTTTCACAAATGCACAGTATGCGGAAAAACAGAACTGGATGACCCAATGGAGGAGTTCAGATATTGCTCTAAATGTGATGGGCATTATGAATACTGTTCCGAGCACCTATCGAATCATGAACATATCAAGAAAAGCGAAGAATAAACCGGTGCAGCACAATGGTGCGCTACACCAGCAGCTTCAAAGACATTCTATCCAGTTCCATATTGATTTTCACCAGGTCATGAGATGCCGTAAAAGCCTGGCTTATGATGATATCCCGACAGTCCTTGGGATATAGCTTGCGGTAGCCGGCTTTAGCCAGCAGGGATTGCATGTCACCGATGCTCAGCTTGATGCCGATGCCAAGCATGATAAGCCTATCCCGTGATGGGTTTTTGAAGCCGGACAGTATCTGGTAGGCTGTGCTTTTGGGAATCTGGGATCTTAGGACTGCCTGCTTCTTCTTGACACCGTATTTACGGATCAGTGCAGCCAACAGTTCGTGGATTGATGCCGAGTTCAGGCTCTTTTCATATTCTGCAATAAAAGAGGACGCGTCCTTGGCGGTATAGAGTGCTTTCTCAAGAAAAACCGTTTCAAATTCTTTCATATTTAACTCACCTCAGGGCAATTATAACATAGTGCTGATGGAGAGAAAAGAAATGGTTAAAAAAATAACAAAAAACCTATGAATTCCTGTTAAAATATGTTTAAACGCATTGACGATAATAGGTTAATCGTATATAGTATACTTAATTGTTTAAAATTAGTATCATAAATTTTAATCGTTAATAAATTATCAATCTAGGAGTGAAAAATCATGGAACGAGTCTATAATTTCTCAGCAGGACCATCTGCATTACCGGTGCCGGTATTGGAACAGGCAGCATCCGAAATGCTTAATTACAAAGGAACAGGCATGTCTGTCATGGAGATGAGCCACAGGTCAGCGGCCTATCAGAATATCATCGATACAGCAGAAAAAAATCTTCGTGAAATCATGAACATACCAGACAACTATAAGGTGCTGTTCCTTCAAGGTGGTGCATCCCTGCAGTTCGCTATGGTGCCGCTTAATCTTATGACAGGTTCCGGTAAAGCTGATTTCGTCAATACTGGTGTCTGGTCCAAGAAGGCAATCAAGGAGGCTCAGAAATTCGGAAAGGTCAATGTGGTTACCAGTTCCGAAGATGCAACATTCAACTACATTCCTGAAATCGACAAGAGCAAGCTGGACCCTGAAGCAGACTACTTCTACTATACAAGCAACAACACAATATACGGAACAAGATTCTACAGTGTTCCTGATGCAGGCGGAAAGACACTCGTGTGCGACATGAGTTCGGATATATTGTCCCAGCCGGTTGATGTCGAGAAGTACGGAATCATCTTCGCGGGTGCACAGAAGAATATGGGACCTGCAGGGCTGACGGTGGCAATCGTTAGGGAAGACCTGATCGGCAAGGCGCCGGAATCTGTACCAACCATGCTCAATTACGAGACACATGCAAGCAATGGCTCCATGTTCAATACGCCGCCTACATACAGTATTTATGTGGCTGGTCTTGTCTTTGAATGGATCAAGTCCCTGGGAGGACTTGAGGGCATGAAGAAGAGGAATGAAGAAAAGGCGGCTGTACTCTACGACTACCTGGATTCAAGTGAATTTTTCAAGGCAACCGTCGGAAAAAAAGACCGCTCGCTCATGAATATACCTTTCGTATCTCCAAGTGCTGAGATGGATAAGAAATTCATTGCATATGCTGCGGAGAACGGACTTGTCAACCTGAAGGGACACCGTTCAGTTGGCGGTATGCGTGCGAGCATATATAACGCTATGGAAAAACAAGGCGTTGAAAAACTTGTTGAGCTTATGAAAGCTTTCGAGGCAGAAAACAAATAGAATCATATCAACCGGGAGGATTAACATGTTCACTATTAAAACACTTAATGAAATCGATAAGCAGGGATTGGATAAGTTCAGCGACAATTATGTCATAGAAGACAATGATCAGGCTGACGGCATCGTACTTAGAAGCTTCAAGATGCACGATTATCCCCTGAATGATAACTTGAAGGCAATTGCAAGAGCGGGCGCAGGCGTCAACAATGTACCTGTAGACAAGTGCTCGGAAAAAGGTATCGTTGTATTCAACACACCGGGTGCCAACGCCAATGGTGTTAAGGAACTCGTCATTGCAGGACTGCTTATGTCATCCAGAGACATCGCAGGATCCATAGACTGGGCCAAAACGCTTGTCGGCAAAGGCGATGAAGTACCAAAACTTGTCGAGTCTGGCAAAAAGGCATTCGGCGGACCTGAGATCAAAGGCAAGACGCTAGGTGTTATCGGCCTTGGTGCTATCGGTGTCATTGTAGCCAATGCAGCCAGCGCTCTGGGCATGAACGTGCTTGGATATGATCCTTACATATCAGTAGCAGCTGCATGGGGACTTTCCAGGAACGTTAAGCGGGCTGATTCCTATGAAGAGCTCTTTGCGGCATCAGACTATATAACTATGCATATGCCTCTTCTTCCTGATACGACCAAGTTTATCAATGAACAAAGAATTGCTCAGATGAAAGACGGCGTTCGGATCTTGAACTTCTCCCGTGGCGAGCTGGTTGATGATGATGCGATTGAAGTGGCGCTGAAATCCGGCAAGGTTTCAAAATACGTCACCGATTTCCCTAATGCCAAAACAGTCGGCATGGAGAATGTCATTGCAATCCCTCATCTGGGTGCGTCCACACCTGAATCTGAAGTGAACTGCGCAATCATGGCAGTGGAACAGATCAGAGACTATCTTGAAAACGGCAATATCAGGAATTCCGTCAACTACCCTGACTGCGACCTTGGCATATGCAGAACGGCGGCTAGGGTGACAATCAACCATAAAAACATACCGAATATGGTCGGACAGATTACCGCAATCATGGGCACACAGAACCTGAACATTGCGGATATGATCAACAAGAGCAGAAAAGAATGGGCATATACCGTTCTTGATGTCGAAGGCAACGTGACAGATGAGATGGTAAAAGCCCTTAGCGATATCGAAGGTATCGTCAAGGTAAGGGTATTCAAGAAGGAGGTTTGATATGTCTACAATTAAACCATTCAGAGCAGTAAGGCCGACACAGGACAGGGTTTCGGAGGTAGCAGCGCTGCCATACGATGTCTACAGTTCTGATGAAGCAAGGGAAGTGGTGGCGGACAAACCCTACAGCTTCCTGAAAATAGACAGGGCAGAAACCTTTTTTGAAAAAGGTATAGATATATACAGTCAACAGGTTTATGAAAAAGCCAGAGATACGCTGTATGGATGGCTTGAGGAGGGCATACTCATTCAAGAGGAACAGGAAGCCCTTTATCTATATGAACTTGTGATGGACGGCAGAAGCCAGACGGGCATTGTTGCCTGCACATCCATTGATGAGTATCTGAACAATACAATCAAGAAGCATGAAAAAACTCGTGCTGACAAAGAGCAGGACAGAATCAACCACGTTGACTTCTGTGATGCGAATACCGGACCGATTTTTCTCACATACAGACATCAGGCGGCTATCGACAGCAAAGTTAAAGAAGTCATGAGCCAGAACAGTCCTATTTATGATATGGTTGCTGATGACGGCATCGTACACAGATGCTGGAAGATTGACAGCAGCGAGGATGTGGCGCTTCTTGTCGAAAGCTTCAAGGGCATCGACAGCCTGTATATCGCTGATGGACACCATAGAGCTGCATCCGCATGCAAAGTGGGTCTGAAAAGAAGAGAAGAGAATCCTGGTTACGATGGCAGCGAAGAATTCAACTACTTCCTATCGGTAATTTTCCCTGACAACCAGCTCAAAATCATGGACTACAATCGAGTTGTCAAAGACTTGAACGGCATGAGCCATCACGAATTCCTTGATGATATGCTTCATCAGTTCGAGCTGCTTGAAAGTTCGGAAAATCAGATTCGACCTGTCAAAAAAGGTACTTTCTCCATGTTTATGGATGGCAGATGGTACCTCTATGAAGCCAAGACAGGCACTTTCGACAGCAGTGACCCAGTGCTTAGCCTGGATGTTTCCATCCTGCAGCTTAACGTTCTTTCTCCTTTGCTTGGCATAGGCGATCCAAGAACGGACAAGAGAATCGATTTTGTAGGGGGCATAAGGGGCCTCAAGGAACTGGAAAGACGCTGCAGCGTCGATATGGAATTAGCCTTTGCAATGGTACCGACATCGGTAGACGAGCTGATGGCCATCGCTGATGCGGACGAACTGATGCCGCCGAAGTCCACTTGGTTCGAACCGAAACTGCGGTCGGGCATATTCATTCACTTATTGAAATAACATAAAGCGGAGCAGTATCATTGGATAATGTTCCGCTTTTTTACATTTATTTTAATTATTTGCATACAGGACTATGGTATAATAGAATCATCTAAAATTAAGGAGGTCATAGCATGGGACAAGATTTCCATCAAAAGGGCTTGGACGATGTCATCGACATCGATAGGGAAAAAATGCAGAAGACAATCAAGAAAATCGTTCCTATTGTCATTTTAATCCTCCTAGCCGTTTTTCTATTTATGAACAGTTTTTACACGCTTGAAAACAAAGAGAATGGTGTTATTCTTCGCTTGGGCAAATATTCAAAAACTGTCACGCAAGCGGGACCCCATTTCAAGGTGCCTTTCATCGAAAAGGTGGAGAAAGTGGATGTCAAGACAATCTATTCCATGGAATATGGTTACAGAACCGAACAGGAAGGAACAACTACAAGAGAAGCCGTATATCAGGAAAGACCTGAGGAAGCCAATGTCATTGTAGATGCAGCCAGCAACAACGCATCCATAGCGATCATCAGCCTGCTTATACAGTACAAGGTAGCAGATCCTGTAGATTATCTTTTCAAGGTTGATGATGTTGAAGGCACTTTGAGATTGGCACTTGAGGATGTTGTTAGAAACAACGTTCAGGTGTTCAGTCTTGATGAGGCCAAAACGAAGAAAGAACTGATAGACCAGGCAATCAAGCCTGACCTTCAGACTAAAATGGACGACTATCAATCAGGCATTGAAATCTCTTATGTACGGACGCAAAACGTGGAATTCCTTCCAAGTGTTGAAGAAGCTTACCAGGCAAAGGAAAACGCCAACCAATATAAGAATTCCAAGACAGAAGAAGCCCAGAAATATAAAAATACTGTGTTGCCCGCGGCACAGGCACAGGCTGCAAAGCTGAAGCAGGAGGCGCTTGGATACAAAGCGGAAACAATTGCCAATGCCAATGCAGGCGTCGCCAAATTCAACGCTCTCTACGAAGAATATTTGAATTATCCTGGTATTCTTAAAGAAAGATACTATATTGATGCAATGGCCAGCCTGATAGACAACAATAAAATTGTGATTGACTTGAGTGGCGACGGACAGTTGTACAAGTTCTACAACCTGGACGATAATCAACTGGTCAAGCAGCAATTGTCAGCGGAATAGGAGGGATAGGAAATGAAAAAAGGCAATATAGCTTTCATCGTTATATTACTGCTGCTCTTGGCCCTCTCAAGTTCCAGTTTTTACATTGTCTATGAGGATGAGGTAGCAGTTGTTAAAACACTTTCAGAAATAAAGAAAGTGGTCATATCTTCTCAAGATCAGGAGATGGTGAAAAAGAATTTTCAAACGAACGGCACAACAGATGTAGAGATTCTTATGGAGAAGGGACTGCATTTTAAAATTCCTTTTATCCAGACAGTCGAAAAGTATACTTCCAAATACTTGACTTACGTTTCAATGCCTGAGCTGATCAATACCAACGATGGACGCAGGATTGAAATTCAGATGTATGCACAGTACAGAATCATGGATCCGCTTACATACAAGAATGTTGTGCAGACAACAACCAATGCCAACAGGAAAATAGATGATACTGTATATCCGGTAGTCATCCAATCTGCCAACAACCTTATCTTCGACGATTTCTTCAAAGGTTCCATTCTCGAGGATTTGATCAATGAAAAGCAAGGTGTTTTGAATGAAGATCTGGTTGCCAAGTTCGGACTGTATGTATCTGATATAGGTATCAACAGGAAGACATTCCCTGCTTCGAACATCGAAAGTATCGAAAGCAAGATGAGCCTTCAAATCGAGAAGGAGTCGGAACTGCTTATCGCAGAAGGTGATGCATTCTACCTGTCAGAACAGGCATCGACAGACCGTCAAAAAGCAGAAATAATAGCCAAGGCTGTGGAAGAGGCAGCAATAACGAAAGCCGAAGCGGATGCTGAAGCTGTGAAGATTTATCAGGAATCGCTGCAGAAGGATATTAGCTTCTACGAATTTATCAAACGTATGGAAATCTATACTTCTATTGAAGATTCCACACTATTCCTTGACAGCGACAATGACTTTTTGAAATTCATCAATGGCTATGACAATTAATTGACTTTAATGACGCCTGACATGCTTGATGCATGTCGGGCTTTCATAACTTTTATACCAGTATGGAGGAATCATGAAAAAGATATTTGTGGACGGCCAAAGCGGTACGACAGGCCTTTTGATCAATGAAAGGCTAAGCCGCTACGACAACCTTGAGATTTTGCACATCGACCCCGAAAAAAGAAAAGACAATGAAGAGAAGAAAAAATACCTTAATGCTGCGGATATTGTCTTCTTGTGCCTGCCGGATGAAGCAGCCAAAGAGTCGGTTTGCCTGATTGACAATCCCCACACAAAGGTAATCGATGCGAGTACTGCACATAGAACGAACAAGGACTGGACTTACGGCATTGCTGAGCTTTCATCGGGCCATAGGGAAGCAATTGCGGAGACGACGCGTCTGGCTAATCCAGGCTGCCACGCCACAGCATTTGTGACTTCCATATACCCGCTTGTAGCTTCGGGCCTTTTGGACAAGGGCACTGCGCTCAGCTGCCATTCTCTTACCGGTTATAGCGGTGGCGGTAAAGCCTTAATCGAAAAATTCCAGGATACTGCCGCTGACAACCCTTATAGAAGAGGGCCGATGCACTACGCACTAAGTCTTGGACACAAACATCTACCGGAAATGACAATCCAGGCCGGCCTGAGCGTCGAGCCCAATTTCATGCCTATCGTCGGCGATTTCTACAAAGGGCTGGTAGCGACGACCCAGATGCGTTTTGATCAGCTGTCAAAGTCAATGACGGGATTTGACCTTCATGAATTCTTCAGCGATTACTACAAGGATGCCATGTTCGTCAACGTACAGCCTTATGACGATGCTTCTGTACTGTTCAACAGTTTCTTTGACGTGTGCGGCAGCAATGATACGAACAACAATGATTTGTTTATTTTTGCCAATGATGAAAAAGGGACATTCAGCATCATGAGCAGGCTCGACAATCTTGGAAAAGGGGCTTCGGGGGCCGCTATCCAAAATATGAACATTATGCTCGGTTTGGAGGAATGGACGAATCTGCTATAACGGTTGCATAGAACTTGTTTCATATAGCGCCACATGGTAGAATGAGAGATGAATAAAAATAGGCGGGTGAGATTTATGAAAGCATACATTAACAAAGCGGAACTAAGGGCACTGACCAACGGTGAACATCAGAACCCACATCATATACTCGGAAGGCACAAGTATCTTGAGAGCTTCTACATCAATGCATACAAGCCGAATGCTACCAAGGTAGAGGTTATTAATGCGGGAACGGGCGAGTCATATGAAATGGAAAAGATCGATGAGGCTGGTTTTTTCACTTTGATGGTCGGCGAAGCGTTTGATTACAAATTTAAAATGACAGGCTATAACGGCGACGTATGGGAATACGCAGATGCGTACGCTTTTGATCATGTTATGGGAGAACTGGACCTTTACCTTTTCGGGCAGGGAACCCACTATGATATCTATGAAAAGCTAGGTGCGCACAAGATGACAGTTGACGGTACAGAAGGTGTCTGTTTTGCTGTCTGGGCGCCAAATGCCAAGCGTGTAAGCGTGGTTGGCGACTTCTCCAGCTGGGATGGCCGTGTTTATCCGATGAGGATGCTCGGGCAGTCCGGAATCTATGAACTTTTCATTCCGGGTTTAAGCGTTGGAGACAAGTACAAGTATGAAATCAAGACACAGGAAAACTATATCCTTGAAAAATCGGATCCATACGGAAACGCTTCAGAGCTTAGACCGAATACAGCATCAGTCGTTGCTGATTTGAATACGTATAAGTGGAATGACGAGAAATGGTACAAGGAGATAGAACAGAAAGACGTCTATAACCAGCCGATTTCCATTTACGAGGTCCATTTAGGGTCTTGGAAACGGGGCGCTACAGGCACGGGATTCCTGAACTACAGAGAACTTGCACATGAGCTGGGCAAATATTGTGAAGAAATGGGCTATACGCATATCGAGTTGATGCCTATTGCCGAACACCCGTTTGATGGATCATGGGGCTATCAGGTGACAGGATATTTCGCACCGACATCAAGATTCGGGACACCTGATGACTTCATGTATTTCGTAGACTATTTGCATCAAAAGGGTATCGGTGTCATCGTGGACTGGGTTCCTGCACACTTCCCAAAAGACGGTCATGGACTTATCAAATTCGATGGCAGCGCCATGTATGAGCATGAAGATCCCAAACAGGGAGAGCATCCTCATTGGGGAACGATGATATTCAACTTCGGCAGACATGAAGTCAAGAATTTCTTCATCTCCAATGCGCTTTTCTGGCTGGAAAAATTCCATATCGACGGGTTGCGGGTAGACGCAGTGGCCTCCATGCTGTATCTTGATTACGGCAAGTCGGATGGCGAATGGATTCCCAATCCTCATGGGGGCAGGGAGAATCTCGAAGCGGTTGAATTCTTCAAGCATTTGAATTCAATTCTTCATCAGAAACATCCGAAAGTACTGATGTTTGCGGAAGAATCCACATCATGGCCAGGTGTATCCCGACCTTCCGAGTATGGCGGCCTTGGCTTTGACATGAAATGGAACATGGGATGGATGAATGACTTCCTGCGCTATATTGAAAAGGATCCGATCCACAGGAAATACCATCACCATGATCTGACTTTCAGTATGATCTATGCTTATACTGAGAACTTTGTCCTGGTGCTCAGTCATGATGAGGTGGTTCACGGAAAAGGTTCGATGATCGACAAGATGCCTGGTGACTACTGGCAGAAATTCGCAAATCTGAGGGCGGCGTATGGATTTATGTATACGCATCCGGGTAAGAAGCTGAATTTCATGGGCTCCGAGTTTGCTCAGTTTGATGAGTGGAGTGAAGCGAAAAGCCTTGACTGGCATTTGCTGGAGTTCGACAAGCACAAACAGATTCAGGACTATGTGAAGACATTGAACAAACTATATGTTTCAGAGCCTGCATTGTGGAAAGACGACTTTACCAGCAATGGCTTCGAGTGGATCAACTGCAATGACAGCGAAAACAGCATCGTTGCCTATGTGAGAAAGACTGATGATGTCAATGATACCATCATCGTTGTTGCCAACTTTACACCTGTTCCAAGAACACTGCATAAAGTCGGTGTTCCGTATGAAGGGAAATACAAAGAGATTTTAAACAGTGATTCTCCAATATTCGGCGGCAGCGGCGTTGTCAACATGAAAGCAATTCAGACAGTTGCAGAAACGTATGATGGCAGACCACAAAACATCGGAATAAAAGTGCCGCCACTGGGTGTCACCGTTCTCAAATATCAAGGAAAGTAGGAACATGACAGAATATTCTATTGAAAAAACATTCGAAGGCATTCTCAATACAGCTGCAACCCATGCTCATGTGTATCTGAATGGGACTGATGAAATAGAAGCAGTCCATCAGATACGCGTAGGTATGCGTAAGCTGAAGACAATCAGTTGGCTTTTAACAGAACTGCTTCCAGAAGTTGACACGACACCTGTTGCACAGTGGGTGAACCACTGGATGAGCCTGCTTGCCGACGTCAGAGACAAGGATATTGCCATTGAACTGCTGGATGATGTCAACGAAGAACTCATCGATCAGCTTGTTGAAGAAAGGGATGCGGCCAGAGAAGTCCTCCACGAGGCGTTGTCTGCCAGTTTTGAAGGAGAATCGTTCATCCTTCCTTCCCAGGTGAAGGAAGCCCTTGATGCGTGTGATGCTCAGATGGGATCTGACTGGAGCAGTAAAGCAAGCAAGCATTTCAAGCGCATGATCAAGGCATACAGGAGAAACAGCAACAAGCTGGACATCTACAACGGTAAAGCACTCCATCAGTACCGTGTGGAAGGAAAACGCATCAAAAATACCATTGATATTCTTGGAGGAATCAATATAATTCCCAGAAAAAGGGTTCGTAAAGATGTCTCTGAATTGCTGAGAGTACTTGGTGGATACAATGACAAGAGGACAATCAAGAAACTGCTGGCATCCGAGACAACACAAGTCAGAAATGATCCCAAGGTGAAGGATTACCTTTTTGAATTGGAAAAGAAGATGGCGGCAGACCTTAGGGCAGTTCCAGGATTAATTGGAGAAATGCAGGCAAACATACGAAGAGCCATTCGAAAAGCGGCAGCAAAAAAAAGACCCTAGGGTCTTTTTTTAATTCAGATATGCTTCGTTGATTTCAATAACCGCCTCGACAGCCGACTTGGCCGGACCACCGATGACTTTTCTGCTGTTGACACAGGTCTCGAGAGAAATGGCATCAAAGACATCCTGATCGAACACATCCGAAATACTCCGGTATTCTTCAAGTGTCAGTCCTTCGAGGGTCTTTTTATGTGTATCGCAGTAGAGCACCAGTTTGCCGATGACTTCATGGGCATCACGGAAGTGCATACCCTTTTTGACAAGGTAGTCGGCTGCATCTGTTGCATTGGTGAAACCGCCGCCGGCACCTAGATACATCTTTTCCTTGTTCACTGTAGCTGTAGCCAGCATTTTCGTGAAAATCGGAAGGCTCATCTTGACGGTATCAATGGCGTCAAATGTGACTTCTTTGTCTTCCTGCATGTCCTTGTTATAGGCGAGAGGCAGGGACTTCATCGTTGTCAGGAGGCTCATAAGAGAGCCGTAGACGCGTCCGGTTTTACCCCTTACCAGCTCGGCGATATCCGGATTCTTTTTCTGCGGCATGATGGAGCTGCCTGTGCTGAAGGCATCGTCCAATGTGATGAACTGGAATTCGTTGCTGCACCACAGGATGATTTCCTCGCTGAATCTGCTTAGGTGCATCATCATGGTCGAGAATGCGCCAAGTGCTTCAATTAGGAAGTCTCGGTCGCTGACAGCATCCAGACTGTTCAGGCATATGCCGTCGAATTCCAGAAGCTCCGCGACCCGTTCCCTGTTGATAGGGTAGGTCGTCGTAGCCAGTGCGCCTGCACCAAGAGGCAATTTGTTGGTACGCCTGTAAATATCCGCAAGCCGTTCACGGTCCCTTTTCAGCATTTCAAAGTAAGCCATCAAATGATGGGCAAAAGTGATCGGCTGGGCTTTCTGCAGATGGGTATAGCTGGGCATAATCGTTTCCAGATTATCCTTAGCCATAGCCAGAAGCACTTTCTGAAGGCCTTTGACCAGGGCATCAATTGCCATCAGCTCTTCCTTCATATACATGCGGATATCAAGGGCAACCTGGTCGTTGCGGCTTCTGCCGGTATGCAGTTTCTTCGCTACGTCTCCGATTTTCTCGATGAGCAGTTTTTCGACATTCATATGGATATCTTCTGCGCTGATATCGAAGATGACTTTGCCAGCCTCGATGTCTTCAAGGAGCAGAAGAAGGCCTTCTTTAATGCAAAGGCTGTCCTCCTTGGGAATAATGCCCTGTTCGCCCAGCATGGTCACGTGTGCGACGCTTCCCAATATATCTTGTTTGTACAGTCTTTCGTCAAAACGGATGGAGGAGTTGAAGTCATCGACCATCGCGTCTGTATTTTTGGCAAATCTGCCGCCCCATAGTTTCATCGTGGTCCTGCCTTTCTACTTGCCTTCGATCTGTTCCTTCATCATTGCACGGACTTTCAAAGGAAGTCCAAAGAGATTGATAAAACCTTCTGCGTCTTTATGACTGTACAGATCGCCCGTTGTAAAGCTGGCGATATCCTCATTGTACAGAGAGAACCTGGATGTCGCACCTGCACTCATGATGTTGCCTTTGTACAGCTTCAGTTTTACTTCTCCAGTGACAGTTTTTTGAGTCTCATCTACAAACGCACTGAGCGCTTCGCGGAGTGGTGTGAACCATTCGCCGCTGTAGACGAGTTCGGCAAACTTGATGGCCAGCTGGTTTTTGAAAGCGATTGTCTGCTTGTCGAGACAGAGGTATTCAAGTTCGTTATGGGCATACATAAGTATTGCACCGCCTGGCGTCTCATAGACACCGCGTGACTTCATGCCGACGACCCTGTTTTCCACGATGTCGACAATACCGATACCGTTGGCGCCGCCGATGTTGTTAAGCTCGGCGATGATTTGCGAACCGGTCATAGCCTGACCATTCAGCTGGGTTGGCGTGCCTTCCTCGAAAGTAAGGGTGATGTAAGTCGCTTCATCCGGAGCACGCTCTGGTGTGACGGACATCTGCAGAAGGCTGTCGTAGTTGGGTTCGTTTGCAGGATTTTCAAGTTCAAGTCCCTCATGACTCAAATGCCACAGGTTCCTGTCGCGGCTGTAGCTGTCCTTTTTCTTCATTGGAACGGGTATGTTGCGTTCCTCAAGGTAGGCGATGGCATCTTCACGGGAGTTGATATCCCATATGCGCCATGGTGCGATAATCTCTAGGTGTGGCGCCAATGCTTTGATTGTCAGTTCGAAACGGACCTGGTCGTTGCCTTTGCCGGTTGCGCCGTGACAGATGGCATAGGCACCTTCCTTAAGGGCTATATCGACAAGGGCTTTTGCGATAGGAGGTCTGGCCATTGATGTGCCAAGAAGGTATTTGCCTTCATAGATGGCATTGGCTTTGACCGTTGGTATGACGTAATTGTCAACAAAATCATCTGTAAGATTCTCTATATACAGCTTGCTGGCACCAGTAGAAAGAGCGCGCTCCTCCAAACCGTCCAGTTCAGCACCTTGTCCGACATCCACGCAGACTGCGATGACTTCGCAATCATCATAATTTTCCTTCAACCATGGAATGATAACAGTTGTATCCAGACCGCCTGAGTATGCCAAGACTACTTTTTTGTTCATGTTTGTACCTCCTGAATGATAAATTTGGTTAATTATACATTATATTACATATTTATGCAAGGTGTAATTCCCTGTTACAGCAGTGGACTAAAAAGCCTTGAAATGGATTCCCTCGTCTTGAACAAGAGTGATCTGTCCTCCCATTTCTCCATCGTGATATCTTCGCAATAATTGGTGTCCTGCAGGAAAATCCGTTTCATTTCCAGCGATGTCAGCTTATTGTAGATAAAGGCATTCACTTCGAAGTTGAGCTTGAAACTGCGTATGTCGAAATTGCAGGTGCCCACAGAAGCCATTTGGTCATCGATGACGATGGACTTGGCATGGAGGAAGCCGTTTCTATATAGGTAGGCCTTGACGCCATATTCAAGCAGGCTGCCAAGATACGAATAGGATGCCCAGTGGACAAAAATATGGTCCGGCTTGTCAGGCAGCATGATGCGGACATCCACGCCTGACGCTGCGGCAATCCTCAGTGCTTCCAATATGCTGTCATCGGGGATGAAGTAGGGCGACTGCAGATAGATGTATTTCTTGGCAGAGAGGATCATCTTGATGAAGCCCTGCTTAATCTGCTCATTGTAATTGTCAGGACCGGAAGAAACAATCTGCATGCCTGTCTTGCCGAAGCTTCTGCCTGTTGTGATATAATCCGCTGTGGCCGAGATGGATTGTCTTGAGGCGGTGCGCCAGTCCAGGAAGAAACGGAGCTGAAGACTAACAACGGCATCGCCCTGGATCTTAAGGTGGGTATCACGCCAGTTCCCGAACTTTGAATGAAGACCCAAATACTCATCGCCTATATTGAAGCCGCCCAGATATCCGCTTTCGCCGTCGATGACGGCTATTTTCCTGTGGTTTCTGTAGTTGGCCTTCAGATTGAAGTACTTGAGCTTTGAAGGGAAGAAGAATGCGATTTCGACTCCGGACTGCCTCAAGGATTCCAGCGATTTCTTCCTTAGATGCCTGCCTCCTACATGGTCTATCAGCAGCCTGACCATGACGCCTTCCCGGGCCTTTTCGCATAAAAGGTGAAATAGTTTGTGTGATAGGTCATCATCTTTTATAATGAAATATAGAAGGTGTATGTGATGCTTGGCACAGGCAATATCCCTGAAAAGAGAATCGAACTTTTTGTTGCCGTCAGTGAAAATCTCTACATGGTTGTTTTGGGAAAAGAAGGCACCGCTGAGCCGGCAGTGGAACTGGATATGGCCGGAGAATTTGGCGTTGTCTTTTTCGACGAAATCAAAACGGCCTGTCTCAAGGGAAGTCAACTGGCTGCCTAGAACGTTGTTGTACAGTTCTGTTTCTTCGAGCGTATACTTGAACAGTTTTCTTTTTGCCAGATTTTGAGAAAGAATGATATAAATAAGGAAACCGATCCCCGGCAGCATGGCCATGAAGAACAGCCAGGCAAGTGTAGCAGTAGGATTCTTTCTCTCGAGCAGTATGATGATGCTTGAAAGCAGCAGGTTGAAAAGAAGGAATATGATGTAGTCTGTATAGAACAATTGCAGGTAGTGAGACATCGGGTCACCTCTCCAGAATTCTGTATGAAATAATTGTCCTATATTTTACTTCTCAATGCAAGAAAAACTTAACAACAGGCTTGCATTATTATGCGCATAAATGTATAATTATGTAAATTTCCAATGAAAGGGGTCTTGATGATGAAAATAATTCAAGGCGGGGTGACTTCACCAATCGGATTCAAAGCTGCAGGAGCCTTTATTGGCCTGAAAAAGGCCAGGAAGGACCTGGCACTTCTCGTATCGGAGAAACCTGCCATCTATTCGGGTACGTTTACAACCAATGTGGTGAAAGCGGCTCCAGTAAAATGGAACATGAATCTCTATAAACATGAAAAGGAAATAAAGGGCATTGTAATCAACAGCGGCAATGCCAATGCCTGTACAGGCGTCAAGGGCGAGGAAGACACCAGGACGATGGCTGCAGTCTTCGGCGAAGCGATTGGAGCGCCTGAAGACAATATTCTGGTCTGTTCCACAGGCGTCATCGGCGTTCAGCTGCCAATGGACATTGTTGTGGAGGGTATAAAGAATACCGCACCAACTATCGGCAGCTCAACCGATGATGGCACGTCGGCAGCCGAGGCAATCATGACAACAGATACATTTAAAAAGGAAATAGCTGTCGAACTGGAAATCGGCGGCAAACCGGTGCGAATCGGCGGTATGGCGAAAGGATCGGGTATGATCCACCCCAACATGGCGACAATGCTGGCTTTCGTTACAACGGATGTGAATATCAGCTTCGAACTTCTGGATAAAGCCGTCAAGGAAATAGTGGGTGACACCTATAACATGATATCCGTCGACGGCGACACTTCAACGAACGATATGCTTATTGTACTCAGCAACAAAATGGCAGAAAACGATTTGCTGGAAGAGGAGCATGAAGATTACCTGACCTTCAAAAAGGCGCTCTACCATGTTTGTGAATTCCTGTCGAAGCAAATCGTTCTGGACGGCGAAGGTGCATCCAAGTTCATAGAAGTCAATATCAAAGGCGCAAGAAGCAAAAAGGATGCGAGACTGCTGGCCAAGTCGATAGTCACTTCAAACCTTGTTAAAACGGCGTTTTTCGGCAATGACGCCAACTGGGGACGTGCGCTTTGTGCAATGGGTTATTCAGGAGCGATGTTCGATCCGATGAAAGTAACCCTTCGATACGAAAGTACCAAGGGCAGTATCGACCTGTTGGTGGATGGTGTGCCTCAGAAGTTCGATGAGGACAGAGCCCTTGAAATTATCAAGGAAAAGGAAGTGCAGGTCAATGTCTTCCTGGATGAAGGAACGTCCAAGTCTTCAGCATGGGGCTGCGACCTTAGCTATGAATATGTAAAGATCAACGGCGAATACAGAACTTGATATACAGTTAGGAAAGGCTAGGTAGACAATGGAACAATTTATTGAAAAGGCAAAGGTGCTTGTTGAAGCGCTTCCATACATTAAAGAATTCAACGGGAAAACAGTTGTCATCAAATACGGCGGTTCTGCAATGGTAGATGAAAAAATAAAGGAAACGGTCATTCAGGATATCGTATTGATGAAACTGGTTGGATTCAAGCCGGTCATTGTCCATGGCGGCGGCAAGGAGATAAGCAAACTGCTGACCAAAATCGGCATTGAGTCGTCTTTCATGAACGGATTGCGTGTGACAACCAAGGAAACGGTTGAAGTGGTCGAAATGGTCCTTTCCGGCAAGGTGAACAAAGATATTGTGCAGCTGATTCAGAACCATGACCTGAATGCTGTGGGCATCAGCGGCAAGGACGGTAAAACGCTTAAAGTCAAAAAACTTTATTCCGACGGCGCCGACATTGGCTATGTTGGAGAAGTGACTGAAGTCAATACCAACCTGATCGATTCGCTGCTGTCCAATGATTTCATTCCGATTATTGCTCCTGTTGGCACAGATGAAATGGGCGAAACATACAATATCAATGCAGACTATGCCGCTTCAGCAATCGCAGGAGCTCTGAATGCAGAAAAACTGATTTTTCTTACGGATGTGGAAGGCGTGCTCAAGGATATCAAGGATCCCTCCAGCCTGATCTCGAAAATAACACTGGATGAAGTGGACATGTATATTAAGCAGGGCATCATATCCGGCGGTATGATTCCAAAAGTAGACTGCTGCGTCCAGGGTATCCATTTGGGCGTGAAAAACGTACATATACTGGACGGCCGGGTGGAACACAGTCTTCTACTGGAAATTTTTACAAAATTGGGTGTCGGAACCATGTTCGGACGCAACTTCAGACAGGAGGATCTAGATGACTAAACAGGAATTGATTGATTTGGGAAAATCTGTCTTTACATCCAACTACGCCCAATTGCCCTTGGTTCTGGAAAAAGGTGAAGGATGCAGGGTGACAGACAATGAAGGCAGGGAATACCTTGATTTTGTTGCGGGAATCTCTACAAACGCACTTGGATATGGCTATAAACCGTACGTGGATGCTTTGAAAGACCAACTGGACAAGCTGGTGCACTGTTCAAACCTGTATTGGAATGAACCGTCGATTATGGCAGCCAAGAAGCTGGTCGACATCAGCGGACTTGGCAAGGTATTCTTCTGCAACAGCGGTGCCGAAGCCAATGAGGCTGCAATCAAGATGGCCCGCAAATATGTTAAGGAACAAGTGGACGAAAAGCGCTACAAGATCATCAGTATGCAGGCTTCGTTTCATGGACGTACGATAGCGACTGTATCGGCAACAGGTCAGCCAAAGTACCACAAAGGTTTCTCACCGTTGCTGCCGGGTATCGAATATGCGGTGTTCAATGATCTTGATTCGGTAAAAGATTTGGTCGATGACGAAACAGCGGCCATCATTATAGAACCGGTACAGGGAGAAGGCGGCATCCATCCGGCTGAACTGTCTTTCCTTAAAGGGTTGCGGGACCTATGCGACAAACATGGCCTTGTATTGATTTTTGACGAGGTCCAATGCGGCATGGGAAGACTCGGTGAAGTGTTCGCATATCAGCATTTCGGTGTCAAGCCGGATATTGTTTCCATAGCCAAAGGCCTGGGCGGCGGTGTGCCTGTTGGCGGCATCGTTGCTTCTGATAAAGTGGCTGTCGCATTCACACCAGGAACCCATGCTTCGACTTTCGGCGGCAATCCTTTTGTAACGACGGGTGTCAACGGGGTGCTGGATGCTCTGACTATGGACGGTATCCTGGACAACGTCCAGGCAAGCGGCGCCTATCTGACCGAAAAACTAAACTGGCTCAAATACAAGTATGATGTGATTGTCGATGTGCGTGGCATTGGATTCCTTCAGGGGATCGAACTATCCGTACCAGTCATAGACATCATCAAGGATGTCATGGATAACGGGCTGCTGCTGATCAACGCAGGGACACATATCATACGGTTCGTACCGCCTCTGATTGCGGGTAAAGATGAAATTGATGAAATGATCGATATCCTGGACAAGGCACTTGAAAGGGCGATGAATTAATGAAAGCAACTATTTTATTGGAAGACGGCACAATCCTGACGGGGGAATCTTTCGGCGCGCAGACAACGGTCTGCGGCGAGATTGTTTTTAATACAGGGATGACCGGCTATCAGGAAATCCTGACGGATCCTTCCTATGCAGGCCAGATAGTCACAATGACCTATCCACTGATTGGCAACTACGGTATCAACAATGAAGACATTGAATCCGACAAGGTACAGGTGACCGGCTTCGTAGTCAAAGAGCTGACAGAGGTGCCGAACCATTGGCAGTGTCAAAAGACGCTTCACGATTACCTGGTGGAAAACGGTATTCCAGGTATTCAGGGTGTCGATACGCGGATGCTGACCAAGAAAATAAGAACAAAGGGCGCGATGAATTGCCTTATCACGACCGAGGATCTTGACAAGTCCCATTACGAACTTCTGGACAGCTATGTATTCCCGAAAGATATCGTTGCGCAGGTGTCCTGTAAGGAGACGTCCACATACGAAGGCGAAGGGCTGCATGTGGCATTGGTGGACCTCGGCCTCAAAAAGGGAATTGTGGACCAGCTGACGAGTATCGGCTGCAAGGTGACGGTGCTTCCTCACCATGCGAACAGTTCTGTCTTTTCCAACATCGACATAGATGTACTGATGTTCTCCAATGGGCCTGGAGACCCGAAAGACGCAAAGGAGGCCATCAAACTCGCTGGTGACATGGCAGGAAAAGTATCCATGTGGGGCATCTGCCTCGGTCACCAGGTGCTTGCACTGGCATTGGGCGCGGATACCTATAAAATGAAATTCGGTCACAGGGGTGCCAACCATCCTGTGATTGAACTGGATACAGAGAAGGTATTCATGTCATCGCAGAACCATGGTTACGCCGTGGACAGGCATTCACTGCCTGAAGGAATGAGGGAAACCTTTACGAATGTCAACGACGACACCGTTGAAGGCATTGCGGTAGATGGTATGGATATCACTTCCGTACAGTTCCACCCGGAAGAAGGACCTGGTCCGACAGATGCCCACTACATCTTTAGAAAATGGGCAGACTTGAAGATGGAAAGGAGGGCGAAGTGATATGCCTAGAGATATGAGTGTCAAGAAAGTCATGGTCATAGGCTCCGGCCCGATTATCATCGGCCAGGCCGCCGAGTTCGACTATGCAGGCACGCAGGCCTGCAAATCCCTCAAAGAGGAAGGGCTGGAAGTCATTCTGGTCAACAGCAATCCAGCGACAATCATGACAGACGATAATATTGCCGACCGGGTCTATATCCAGCCACTTACATTGGAAGCGCTCACCTATATCATCGACAAGGAACGCCCCGATGGCCTTCTGGCTACCCTTGGAGGACAGACCGGTCTCAATATGGCAGTCGAACTGAATGAGGCGGGTGTGCTGGACAAGTATGACGTTAAGCTGCTTGGAACACCGCTTAAAGCAATAGAGCAGGCCGAGGACAGAGACAGTTTTAGAAGCCTTATGATGGAAATCGAAGAACCGATTCCACAAAGCGCCATCGTCAACAGCATTGATGATGGACTGGCTTTCGCGAAAGAAATCGGATTCCCGATTATCGTCAGACCAGCCTACACACTTGGCGGTCTGGGCGGCGGGATTGCCGACGATGAAAAACAGCTGAGGGAAATTCTCCATTCCGGTCTGATGCACAGCAGAATCAGACAGGTTTTGCTTGAGCAGTCTGTCGCAGGATGGAAAGAAGTAGAATATGAGGTGATGCGGGACAAGAACGATACCTGTATCATTATCTGTAACATGGAAAACTTTGATCCAGTCGGCATCCATACAGGCGACAGCATCGTTGTAGCCCCCTCCCAAACGTTGACGGATGAAGAATACCATATGCTTAGAGAGGCTTCCTTGAAAATCATCAGAGCTCTCAAGATTGAAGGTGGATGCAATGTCCAGCTTGCGCTGAATCCTGAAAGCAAGGAATACATCGTTATTGAAGTGAATCCAAGGGTCAGCCGTTCTTCTGCACTGGCCTCCAAAGCGGCAGGTTATCCTATCGCCAAAATCGCTGCCAAAATAGCAGTCGGACTCAATCTGCACGAGATTCCCAATGCAGTCACGAAAAGACTAAGGCCTCATTCGAGCCTGCCCTTGACTATATTGTGACCAAGATACCGAAGTGGCCTTTCGATAAATTCGATTATGCCAACAGGAAGCTTGGGACACAGATGAAAGCAACCGGGGAAGTCATGTCGATTGACAGAACTTTTGAAAGTTCGCTGCTCAAAGCGATTATTTCCCTTGAAGGCAATGAGACCGGATTGCGTCAGGCATCCCTTGCGAGCCTGTCACAGGACGTCATTATAAAGATGCTGGATATCGTCGATGACAGACGTATATTCGTCGTGGCCGAAGCGCTTAGAAAAGGCGTATCGGTCGAGCAGATTAATGCCATTACCAAAATCGATAAATGGTTTCTTGAGAAGATCAACAACATCATCGTTGTAGAGAAAAGGCTGATGGGAGAGCCCCTTAGCAGCGAGCTGCTGCACAAGGCTGAAAGAATGGGCTTTACGGATATTGAAATACAGGCGCTGTCAGGACAGGATTTCAGGATTGTCGATGCCATCAGAAGGGCCAGAGGCATGTATCCGGTCTACAAGATGGTCGACACTTGCGCTGCCGAGTTTGAATCCTCAACACCTTATTACTATTCTACCTATGAAGATGAAGAAGAGAATGTCATCAGCAGGAATGAAAAAGTGATTGTTATCGGTTCCGGTCCAATACGTATCGGCCAGGGCATCGAGTTCGACTACTGTTCTGTTCATGCGGTCTGGGCGATTCAGGAACTGGGATATGAGTCAATCATCATCAACAACAACCCGGAAACCGTCAGTACAGACTTCGACACGTCGGACAAACTGTATTTCGAGCCGCTTTTCATCGAGGATGTCATGAACGTCATCAGGGAGGAAATGCCGAAGGGCGTCATTGTCCAGTTCGGTGGACAGACAGCCATCAACCTTGCACCTAAGCTGGTCAGCCGCGGCGTACAGGTTCTTGGAACAAGCGTAGACTCCATCGACGTTGCAGAGGACAGAAAGCGTTTTGAAAGACTGCTCCGCGAACTCGACATACCTCAGCCGCTAGGTACAGCTGTAACCAATATTGAAGAAGCCATCGCGGCGGCGGAAAAAATCGGCTATCCGGTGCTTGTCAGGCCTTCCTATGTCATCGGGGGACGGGCCATGATGGTCGTTCACGCTCAGGAAGAACTCATATCCTATGTCAAGGAAGCGACATCCCTATCCTCTGAGCATCCAATTCTGATAGACCAATACATAAACGGCGTTGAAGTGGAAGTCGATGCAATAGCAGACAGGGAAGACGTGCTGATACCTGGTATCATGGAGCATATAGAAAGAACAGGCGTTCATTCAGGAGACAGTTTCTGCGTCTACCCACCTCAGAATCTTTCACAGCACGTGATCGATACTGTTGTCGAGTATACAGAAAAGATCGCAAAAGCACTGCAGGTTTCCGGACTGATGAATATACAGTTCGTCGTAAAGGATGAGAAAGTCTATATCATCGAAGTGAATCCGCGTGCATCCCGTACCGTGCCGATTCTAAGCAAGGTGACGAAGATTCCTATGGTCAAGATTGCCATGGAAGTCATCATGGCGAAAAACTTGCCAACCTTGGCTGTGGTACAGGACTTGCGGGTACGAATAACCTGATTGCAGTTAAAGCACCTGTATTCTCCTTTGTGAAGCTTGTAGGTGTGGATGCGGCGCTGACACCAGAGATGAAGTCGACAGGTGAAGTCCTGGCATAGACAGCAACTACGAGAAAGCCATGCTGAAAGCATTCCAGGGAGCCGGATTCAAGTTCGATGCACCCGGCAAGGTGCTGGTTTCCCTGTCGGACAGCCACAAGGAGGAAGTCCTGCCACT
Source organism: Vallitaleaceae bacterium (assembly GCA_963677915.2). Taxonomy (GTDB): domain Bacteria; phylum Bacillota; class Clostridia; order Lachnospirales; family Vallitaleaceae. The sequence goes on from CAXXGE010000028.1 coordinate 140,663, forward strand.
TATCTATGAACTGAAGCGGCTCGGATTCGACTTCATGGCTTCTGAAGGCACATCCAGCTTCCTGGCCGGAAAAGGTGTCGAAAATGAACCGATCGATATCAAGGACAGCTGGATGTCCAGGAGAGGATGAAAGCCGGGGAAGTCTGTATGCTGATGAATGTACCGACGAAGGGCAAGGATACGACAAGAGCCGGCTTTAAAATGAGAAACCTGGCTGAACAGCTCAAAGTAGCCAATTTCACATGCCCGGATACACTTGAGGCATATATTATGGCACTGAAAATGTATAGAAGCGACGAAACGGTAGGCTATGAGACAATAGACGCCTACTGCTAGAGAATAGAAGGGGGAGGTCACTATGACGGAAGCAAAAGTGTACTATTCGGACTTCCGTGTCGACATTGGCTCCAACCTGCTTTTAAAGCTCCAGAAAGTATGCAGGAAAGCGGATTTTGACACGATTAATATGGAAGGTAAGTTTGTAGCTATCAAGATGCATTTCGGCGAACTTGGCAACCTGGCATTCATTCGCCCGAACTACGCAAAGGCCATTGTGGATATGGTGAAGGAAAAGGGTGGCATACCCTTTTTGACTGACTGCAATACGTTGTATCCGGGAAGCAGGAAACATGCTTTAGAGCATTTGGACTGTGCCAATATCAATGGCTTCAATACCATTACAACCGGATGCCAGATTATCATCGGTGACGGACTGAGAGGCACAGACGATGTGGCCGTGCCTGTTAGAAACGGCGAACTGATCAAGGAGGCATATATCGGAAGGGCTGTCATGGATGCGGATATCGTCATCAGCCTAAACCATTTCAAAGGTCACGAGGCGACGGGGTTCGGTGGTGCCATCAAGAACCTTGGAATGGGCTGTGCCAGCCGTGCAGGCAAGATGGACCAGCATTCGTCAGGCAAGCCGTTGGTGGATCCGGAACTCTGTCGCGGCTGCACCCGTTGCCTAAGAGAATGCGGTTCAGATGCAATCAAGATGATTGATAAAAAGGCTGTGATCGACCAGGAGCTCTGTACCGGCTGTGGCCGATGCATCGGCGCCTGCACCTTCGATGCCATCGGTGTGCAGCAGTGGGATGCCGGTGATCTGCTGGGGATGAAGATGGCGGAATATACCCAGGCGGTGATAGACGGTCGTCCGAATTTCCATATCAGCATGGTGATGGACATATCCCCGAACTGTGACTGCCATGGAGAGAACGATGCACCTATACTTCCAGATATCGGTATGTTTGCCTCCTTTGATCCGGTTGCACTGGACCAGGCGTGTGTGGACGCCTGCCAGAAACAGGAGCCCATGCCGAACAGCCAGCTTTCAGACAATCTGCTGCAGGACGGATGGCATTGCCATCACGATCATTTCAAAGACAGCAATCCGAATGTCAGCTGGAAGGAAACTCTAGAGCATGCAGAACGCATCGGCGTAGGGACAAAGCAATACGAATTGTTCTTTGTGAAATGAATGTTCTATTGTAAACTTCATATGATTGATATACAATATAGAACTATAATAATTTCAAGCCGGAGGCGAAAAAAGTGTACAAAATTCTCGATAAGGAAATATTGAACAGCGTGGTGACGAAGATGGTCGTCGAAGCGCCGTTTGTTGCCAGGAAATGCAAACCTGGCCAATTTATCATATTGCGGGTTGTCGAAAACGGAGAGAGGATCCCTCTGACAATCATGGATTACGACAGGGAGAAAAGCACGGTCACCATCATCTTCCAGGTGCTGGGTCATACGACGGGACTGCTGAACCGGCTTGGTGCGGGTGACTATATCCTTGATTTCGTCGGTCCGCTCGGAAAACCTTCCAAGCTTGAGAAAAAGGACAGGGTGCTTGGCATCGCCGGCGGCGTCGGCGCTGCACCATTGTTTCCGCAACTTAAGTACCTGGCGGAAATCGGCGTCAAGGTGGATGTCGTCATCGGCGGACGCAGCGAAGAGTTCGTCATACTGGGGAATGAATTCGCAAAATTCTGCGATAACGTCTATTATGTAACCGACGACGGCACCAAAGGCCACAAGGGTTTCGTCACGGATATCCTGAAGCAGCTGCTCGAAGCCGGCGAAAAGTACGATGAAGTCATTGCCATCGGTCCGCTTGTCATGATGCGAGCGGTCGTAGGCATTACAAAACCGATCGGGCTTCCGACGGCAGTGTCCCTGAACCCTATCATGGTGGACGGCACAGGCATGTGCGGCGGCTGCAGGGTCAATATCGGCGGCGAGACGAAATTTGCCTGTGTTGACGGCCCTGATTTCGACGGATTCCTGGTGGATTTCGACGAAGTCATCAGACGCCAGACTTATTTCAAGAATCAGGAAGAGCATATATGCCGTCTGGAGGGTATCAAGAATGAGTAACATGAGTCCTAAAAAAGTAAAGATAGCAGAGCAGGATCCAAAGGTGAGGATTACCAATTTTCTGGAAGTGACCTTGGGCTATACCCTGGAAGAGGCAATCGAAGAAGCTTCCAGATGCCTTGAGTGCAAACACCGTCCTTGTACATATGGATGTCCTGTCAATATCAAGATTCCTGAGTTCATCCATGAGGTGAAACTGGGCAACATAGAAAAAGCCTACGATATCTTAACGGAAGACAATGGGCTTCCTGCCATCTGCGGCAGGGTCTGCCCCCAGGAGAAGCAATGCGAGGAACGCTGCGTACGAGCCATCAAGGGTGAACCGGTGGGCATAGGACGTCTGGAGCGTTTTGTAGCCGATTATGTGATGGCGCTTGACAGGCACAAAGAAATACACATAGAGAAGAACGGCAAGTCAGTCGCCATCGTAGGTTCCGGACCGGCAAGCCTATCCTGTGCAGCTGACTTGGCTAAGTTGGGTTATGAAGTGACGATTTTCGAAGCGCTTCACGAGCTGGGTGGTGTTCTGATGTACGGCATTCCGGAATTCAGGCTACCGAAAGAGATTGTAAACAAGGAAATCCAGACGATACTTGACTATGGTGTCGACGTCGAGAAGAATGTCATTGTCGGTAAATCCATCTATATAGAAGACCTTTTCAAGGATGGCTACGATGCCGTGTTCATAGGCAGCGGCGCTGGCCTGCCCAAGTTCATGGGCATCCCGGGTGAGAACCTGAACGGTGTCTATTCGTCCAATGAATTCCTGACCCGTGTCAACCTGATGAAGGCATACGAATGGCCGAATGCGCATACACCCGTCAAAGTGGGCGGCAAGGTCGCTGTTGTCGGCGGCGGCAACGTGGCGATGGATGCAGCAAGGACAGCCAAGAGAATCGGCGCCGATGAGGTCCATATCGTTTACAGAAGGGGCATGGAGGAACTTCCTGCAAGGCTGGAGGAAGTACACCATGCAGAGGAGGAAGGCATCATCTTCGATGTACTGACCAATCCCCTGCAGATTCTGGGTGAGAACTATCAAGTGTCCGGAATAGAATGTGTAAGGATGGAACTGGGTGAGCCGGATGCATCCGGAAGAAGGCGGCCTGTCGTCAAAGAAGGCAGCGAATTCGTCATGGAAATGGACAACGTCATCATGGCAATCGGACAGACACCGAATCCGCTGCTTACGACAACGACAAAAGCGCTGGAGACGAACGACCGAGGCTGCATTAAGGTCGATGAAGTAACGATGGAAACGACCATGCCGAATGTGTTTGCAGGCGGCGATGCCGTCACGGGGGCGGCGACGGTCATCCTTGCAATGGGCGCTGGCAGGAAAGCGGCGGCAAGCATCCATAACAAGTTGACAAATAAGGAATAATCCGATAGAATAGATAAAAATGTGAAAAAGCAATGATCAGGAAGAGTACTGCAATTATTGAAAGACAGAGAGAAGACGATGGTGGAAAGTTTTCATGATATACTGCAGGAAGGTAGCCTGGGAGCTGTGGACCGAAATCCGCATGGAGAGTAGACTTCGTCGGACACCCGCCGTTATCGGGTCATCATATCGGACTTGTCCTGTATGGTTTGAGTGTGCCTTTTGGGCAAACATAGGTGGTACCGCGGAAGTAATAGACCTTCGTCCTATATTGGGACGGAGGTTTTTTTGTCTAATACAGTGAATTGGAGAAAGGAGAAATTGATATGAAATTGAATGGAGCTCAAATCGTTGTTGAATGTTTGAAAGAGCAGGGCGTAAAGCATATCTTTGGATATCCGGGAGCGGCAACAATCAACATTTACGATGAATTGTACAAGAACAAAGACTATATCAAGCATATCCTCACATCACATGAGCAGGGTGCGACCCATGCCGCCGATGGATATGCCAGGTCAACAGGTGGTGTCGGTGTCTGCCTGGCCACATCCGGTCCGGGCGCTACGAATCTGGTTACAGGTATTGCAACAGCTTATATGGATTCTGTGCCGCTCGTTGCAATCACTGGCAACGTCGCAGTAGACAAGCTTGGCAAAGACAGTTTTCAGGAAGTGGATATTCAGGGAATCACGATTCCTATCACCAAGCACAACTATATGGTCAAGGATGTGAACAACCTGGTTGGCGTACTGCGTGAAGCCTTCTACCTGGCACAGTCCGGAAGGCCGGGACCGGTCCTGGTTGATATCCCCAAGAACATCACGGTCGAGATGGCTGAATACGAATACATGAAGCCGAAAGCAATTGAAAAGCCTGAAACAGCAGAAATCGATCCGTCCATCGTCGATATCATCAACAAGGCGCATAAGCCGATGATCATAGCAGGCGGAGGCGTTGTCAGGTCCAAAGCCCACGAAGCACTCCGCGAGTTCGCAGAAAAGAGCGGTTCGGCAGTTGCCTGCACACTGATGGGACTTGGGGCCATGCCTCATGAACATCCTCAATACACCGGCAATATCGGCATGCACGGTTCTTTGGCATCCAACAAGCTGATCAATGACTGCGACTTGTTGATGGTAATCGGCGGAAGGTTCAGCGACAGGGTTGTCGGCAATGAGAACCTTTTTGCCCAGAATGCGAAGATTCTGCATTTCGACATTGATCCTGCCGAGATCAACAAGAACGTCGTCGTGGATGCCTATGCCATTGGCGATATAGATGTGATTTTGAAAGAGCTGATCGATAAGATAGAAACAAAAGAGGCAGATATATGGAAGAGCCATGTGGCCTTCATGAAGGATGAATTCGGCCACAAGGTGGATGAGACTACGGTCAATGCGCCGAACATGCTTAAACATATCGCTGCAAAAGCCGGAAAAAATACGATTGTTGCAACCGATGTCGGCCAGCATCAGATGTTTACAGCACAGCACTATCCTTTTGACAGGCCTAATCAATTGCTGACATCCGGTGGCCTTGGCACAATGGGTTACGGCATGGGAGCTGCCATGGGCGCACAGCTGGCCAATCCGGACAAAAGGGTTGTGATGATTACCGGTGACGGTTCATTCAAGATGAACTTCAACGAGATTATCACGGCTGTCAAACACAAGCTGCCGGTCAAGGTCTTCATTATGCACAACAAGGCCTTGGGTATGGTCAGACAGTGGCAGAACCTCTTCTATGATGACAGATTCTCCTCGACAGATCTTGAGGAAGATATCGAATATATCGGGTTTGCAAAATCCCTGGGTGCCGAAGGCTATGTCATCGACAAAGTGGATGAAATCGATGAGGTGCTTGACAAGGTATTTGCATCAGACAAGGTCTGTATCGTCAACTGCAGAGTCAAACATGAAGCCAATGTCTATCCTATGGTCCCGCCTGGAAAAGGCATACACGAGGCAATCAGTGAATAATAGGAAAGTGTGAGAGTATAGATGCCAATTAAAGTAGACAACAGATTACCTGCAAAACAGGTTCTCCTTGAAGAGAATATCTTTGTGATGGACGAGAACAGAGCCATGCATCAGGACATTCGTCCGCTGAAGATTGTAATCCTTAACCTTATGCCGCTGAAACACCAGACAGAGGTGCAGTTGCTTAGGATGCTAAGCAACAGCCCTCTTCAGGTGGAACTGACCTTTCTAAAAACGGACACACATGAATCGAAAAACACACCAAAGGAGCATCTGGTGGCTTTCTACAATGTTTTCGATGAGATCAAGAAAGAGAAGTTCGACGGCATGATTATTACAGGCGCTCCTGTAGAGCAGCTGCCTTTTGAAGAAGTCAACTACTGGGACGAGCTAAAGGAAATCATGGAATGGTCAAAACACAATGTGACGTCCACTTTCCATATCTGCTGGGGGGCCCAGGCAGGCCTTTATTATCATTATGGGATTCATAAACGCGACCTGCCCCAGAAAATGTTCGGGAGCTTCAGGCATAAAGTGCTTGTGCAGCACTGCAACCTTCTGAGAGGCTATGACGAAGAATTTATGGCGCCCCATTCCAGACATACGACTGTGGACATTAATGATATCGAAAAGGTGCCTGACCTTGAGATTCTTGCGGCTTCTGATGAAGCCGGTGTTTATATCGTCATGTCCAAAGATGAGAAACAGATTTTCGTGACAGGGCATTCAGAATATGAAACGGATACATTGCTTCAGGAGTATTTGCGTGACAAGAACAAGGGGCTTCCCATTAAAGTGCCTGTCAACTATTTTCCCGGAGACGATGACTCAAAGCCTCCTGTCGCGAACTGGAAGAGCCATGCACAGCTGCTGTACTCCAACTGGCTCAACTACTATGTCTATCAGGTAACGCCTTATCTAATAGATGACATTGGAGATGGTAAATAATGGGTAGCATGATTGTCGCTGCGCTGACAGCTGCGCTGGACCAGTGGTCCAAATACAGGTTCGAAGAAAAAATTGGAAAAGACTGCTGTATGCCTGTCTTCAACGACAGAATCAGGCTCCAGTATCTGGAAAATGAAGGGGCTTTTATGGGCCGCTTCAAAGATGACAAAAAGAAGCTGATGCTTTGGAATGCGGCTGGAATCGGCATTATTCTGGTCATGCTTGCTTTCAGCAGAAATAGGCTTTTAAGATTTGGCCTGGCGCTGATGCTTGGCGGAGCCATCGGTAACAACATCGACAGGGTCAGAAAGGGAAGCGTTACCGACTTCATCACTTTCGGTCCGAAGTTCAAGATTCACTACAATATTGCTGATTTCGCCATTTTTGCCGGATCATTTCTGGCACTGCTTGGGGAATTGGCCAAACGGAAAGGATGATAACATGCCAGGTTCAACTTGGGGCAATTATTTTAGAGTAACGACGTGGGGAGAATCCCATGGAAAAGGTGTTGGTGTTGTGGTGGACGGCTGTCCTGCCGGATTAAAGCTGGTGGAAAGGGATATCCAGCTTGAGCTGAACAGACGCAGGCCGGGGCAGTCCATATTTTCCTCTCCCAGAAAAGAAAACGATAAAGTGGAAATCCTTTCAGGCGTATTCGAAGATGTGACAACGGGTACGCCCATTGCTATGATGGTGCAGAATACAGACCAGAGACCGCGGGATTACTCCAATATCAAGGAAGTCTACCGGCCCGGGCACGCTGATTTCGCTTTTGATGCAAAATACGGTTTCAGGGATTATCGCGGCGGTGGACGTTCATCTGCAAGGGAGACGATAGCAAGAGTCGCAGCCGGCGCCATAGCGAAGAAAATACTGGGAGAAATGGGCATTACAATTCTTGGCTACACAAGATCTGTCGGCCCGATAGAAGTGGACATGGAAAATTTCGATGCCAGTGAAATCGAAAAGAACCATTTCCGTATGCCTGATGCGGAAATGGCAGAGGAAGCAACGGCGCTGCTTCATGAAATCATCAAAGAAGGCAATTCAATCGGTGGCATGGTAGAATGTATAGTGGATGGTGTGCCAGCAGGATTGGGTGAACCGGTATTTGACAAAATGGATGCAAACCTTGCCAAAGCCATCATGTCCATCGGGGCAGTGAAATCGGTGGAAATCGGTGCAGGCGCTGAAACTGCCAAAAGAAAAGGCTATGACAACAACGACTTCTACAGGATGGAAGACGGCCATGTGACCAAGCTTTCGAACCATGCTGGCGGCATCACCGGCGGCATTACGGACGGAAGCCAAATCGTGCTTCGCTGTGCTGTCAAACCGACTGCTTCAATACACATCGACCAGCCTTCCATCAACAAATCGGGCGACAATATTTCGATGATGATCGAAGGCCGTCATGATCCGGTTATCGTTCCAAGGGCGGTGCCGATTGTGGAGGCCATGACAGCTTTGACAGTCATTGACCTGTTGTTTGCCAACATGACATCTACAATGGACAATGTGAAAAAGGTTTACCATGTATGACATTATCATAATCGGCGCAGGTGCAGCTGGGGTTTTCGGTGCCTACGAATTCGTCAGGCAGAACAAGGGCTTGAAAGTGCTGATGCTTGAAAAGGGGAAGCCGCTGGACAAACGCGAGTGCCCCAAGTTCAAAGACCCGAGCATAGGCTGCCACTGCAAGAGCTGCAGCATCATGGAAGGCTTCTATGGTGCAGGCGGATTTTCTGACGGCAAATACAATATCACCAACAATTTCGGCGGTGAGCTCTACAAGTACGTCGGCGAGAAGAAAGCCCTTGAACTCATGTGGCGCGTGGACGAGATCAACCTTGCCATGGGCGGGGCTGATGCGAAGCTGTACTCCACTGCCGGAAGTACATTGAAAACAGAGGCGCTGAAACATGACTTGCACCTTCTGGATGCCCAGGTCAGACATCTCGGCACTGACAGAAACCTTGTCATAGCAGGCAACATGTACAACTATATCAAAGACGAAATTGATATTCGATTCAACAGCGAAGTCACAGATATCGAAAAGGATGGCAATGTTTTCACTGTCACAACCAAAGATAACTCTTTTACTGCCGGGAAAGTGATTGTGGCTGCCGGCAGGACCGGGTCGGGCTGGATCGGCAAACTGTGCGAGAGATTTGATATCCCAACCGAGAACAACCGGGTCGATATCGGTGTCAGGGTTGAACTGCCTGCATTGGTATTCAAGTCGATTACCGACCAGGTCTACGAGAGCAAGATTGTCTATAAGACGGAGAAATACAGCGACCTGGTAAGGACCTTCTGCATGAATCCCTATGGAGAAGTGGTGACAGAGAACTATGGAGACATTGTGACCGTGAACGGGCACAGCTATTCGGATCCTGCCAAGCATACAGAGAATACCAATTTCGCATTGCTGGTATCTAGCAGATTCACGGAACCTTTCAAGAACAGCGACGAATACGGTGCTTCGATTGCTAGGCTGAGCAACATGCTTGGCGGCGGTGTGATCGTACAAAGGTTCGGTGACTTGGTAAAAGGACGCAGAAGCAATGAAAGACGAATGGAGAAGTGCTTTACAAAACCGACTTTGCTGGCGACCCCTGGCGATCTGGCACTTGTACTCCCCAAAAGGCAGCTGGATGACATTATCGAGATGATCTATGCGCTTGATAAAATAGCGCCGGGTACTGCGAACAATGACACACTGCTATATGGTGTTGAGGTGAAATTCTATAATTCCAAAGTGCAGGTTGACAGCAATCTGCAGACTAAAGTACCGGGTCTCTTTATTCTTGGAGACTGTTCAGGTGTTACACATTCCCTCTCGCAGGCAGCGGCCAGTGGCATCCATGTAGCTCAGTTGCTGTGCCAATAGAGGGAACGGAAAGGAACATTATGTATCAACTTTTAAAAGAAGACGGCATGGCGAAAAGAGCTGTGCTGCACACTGTTCATGGAGATATACAGACACCTGTTTTCATGAATGTGGGAACGGCTGCTGCCATTAAAGGGGCTGTCTCGACGCGTGATCTCAAAGAGGTGAAATGCCAAGTTCAATTGTCGAACACCTACCATCTGCATGTGAGACCGGGTGATGAGACGGTTAGAAAGCTGGGCGGACTTCACCGGTTTATGAACTGGGACAGGCCGATTCTCACAGACTCGGGCGGCTTCCAGGTGTTCTCGCTGTCGGATCTCAGAAAGATCAAGGAAGAAGGGGTCTATTTCTCTTCCCATGTGGATGGAAGGAAAATATTCATGGGACCGGAGGAAAGCATGCAGATTCAGTCCAATCTTGGCTCTACGATAGCGATGGCCTTCGACGAATGTCCGCCGCATCCAGCTACAAGGGAGTATGTCGTAGATTCGGTAGACAGAACGACACGCTGGCTGGAACGCTGCAAGGTCGAAATGAAAAGGCTGAACGAACAGGAAGAGACGATCAACAGGCATCAGATGCTTTTCGGCATCAACCAGGGTGGCACCTTTGAAGACATAAGGGCCAGGCATGCGGAAACCATTTCGGAAATGGACCTTGACGGATATGCCATCGGCGGCCTGGCGGTCGGGGAAACCCATGATGAAATGTATAGGATACTTGACAATGTCGTGCCGTATCTGCCTAGGAACAAGCCAACCTATCTCATGGGTGTCGGCACACCGGAAAACATTCTGGAGGCCGTCGAAAGAGGTGTTGACTTTTTCGACTGTGTCTATCCGACTAGAAATGGTCGGCATGGCCATGTATATACGAACAATGGCAAGATGAATATGCTAAATGCAAAATATCAGTATGATGACAGGCCGATTGAAGAGGGATGCGGTTGTGAGGCCTGCAGAGACCACAGCAGAGCCTATATCAGACACCTTCTCAAAGCCAAGGAGATGCTGGGCATGAGGCTGGCGGTCCTTCATAACCTGTATTTCTACAACACCATGATGGAAGAAATCAGGGGAGCAATCGAAAAAGGAGAATTCAAGGAATATAAATCTCGGAAACTTGCTGGTATGATTGACAAAGGCTGAGTTTTCTTGTATGTTAGAACAAACGACTTAGGAGGCACAACATATGAATTATTATTTAGCACTTGCTGCGGCTGCTTCATCAGGCGGCGGTTTCGTATCCATTATCTACCTGGTACTGCTTTTCGGTTTCATGTGGTTCGTTCTTATCCGTCCACAAAGAAAACGCCAAAAGCAAATCGACGTGATGCAGTCCGGTATCAAGATCGGGGATCCTGTCTTGACAAATGGCGGTCTTTACGGAAAAGTGGTTGACATCGTCAACGATGTCATCATCCTTGAACTTGGCACGAACAAGGGAATCCGCGTACCAATCGAAAGAAAAGCGATTGCCAGTGTTGCGGAGCCTAACTTGAAAGTGGTCAAGGAAGAGCCAGTGATAGAGAAAAAGGAAGAAAAGAAAGAAGAAAAAACGGAAGAATAGTATTGGACAACAGTAAAGTAGCACTGTCAACTCAAAGGTTGATAGTGCTACTTTTTATTCAAGCAGGCCTAACAATTCCCGGAAAGGCTCTTGACGTTATGCAGTATAGTTTCGGGGACAAAAAGATCACCGTATCCAACACCCAGGTCAATGCCTTTTTTGTTGGAACCATGGAAATCAGAACCGCCTGTAATTACAAGGCCATAACGTTCAGCCATTTCACCAATATACCGGGTTTCGTTTTTGGTATAGGTGGAGTAGATGCCTTCAATTCCCATCAACCCGCTGGCTGCAAGCTTTGATACGATATTGTCAAGCTCAGCTACGCTCAATCCATAAAGCGTGGGATGGGCAAGGACCGGTACGCCGCCGTTGTCCAGAATCAAACGAATGGCCATTTCAGGCGTCAGCTTTTCCCTCTCTACGTAGCAAGGGCCGTGGAATCCGATATATTTGTCAAATGCGTCCCTAATCGAGTCGACAAGACCTTTTTCATACAGGGCCCTGCCGAAGTGGGCTCTTGTGATGACACCATCTGCGGACTGGGCGGTAATGTCCTCAATCGTGATGTCAAGACCGTGTTCATTCAGTTTCTTCACCATCTTCAGGTTGCGGCGGTCGCGTTCATCGACAATATCGATTAGCTGGTCGGTGAAGTGGGTATCCGACTCGTCGATGCACAGGCCGAGGATATGCAGGTCGTTTTCGCATAGGTCGGTTATTGTAGAGAATTCTATGCCGGAGATGATTTCAATGGGTTTGTCTGCAGCATGCTTCTTGGCCTCGGTAAGGCCGCCTATCGTATCGTGGTCTGTAATCGCTATTGCGGCCAGGGATTTCTCGATGGCATAGTCAACAAGTTCTACAGGTGTCAGTGTACCGTCGGAAGCAATGGTATGGGTATGAAGATCGACGGCTCTCGGCTTTATATTCATGGTGAAACTCCTTTATACTAACTATATATTGTACTTAGTTTAACTCAAAATCAGCTTTTTTTCCATTGAAACATATGCTATAATTGCAATGAAACAAGACAGCAAAGGAGGGCGGCTCATCTATGAAACACATTCAAACACTCAACAAGAAGGTTTTGAAGGAAACGCTCAAGCACGGCGGTTGCGGCGAATGTCAGACTTCCTGCCAATCGGCGTGCAAGACATCCTGCACAGTAGGCAACCAGTCCTGCGAAAACGAAAAACAATAGAACATTACTTAAGTAGGGCAGTGGCGAATGTCACTGCTTCTTAATGTGTAAGGAAAGTGGAAAATATGATACATCAATATAGATTCGATGATTTGAATATTGTCCTTGATATCAACAGCGGGTCGGTCCATTTGGTCGACGACTTGAGCTACAGGATCATTGAGGCATATGAACAGAAACAGGACAGAGAAGCAATAATAGACGCCTTGTCCGAGGACTATGACAGAGCTACCGTAGAAGAAGGATTGGAAGAAGTGGCATGCCTTGTAGAGCAGGGGCAGCTTTTTGCGGAAGACGAATATGAAGAGACGTTGAATGATTTCGTAGGACGAAGAACGGTTGTCAAGGCGATGTGCCTGCATATAGCCCATGACTGCAATCTTGCCTGTGCCTATTGTTTCGCCGGTGAAGGGGAATACCATGGACCCAGAGGCATGATGTCCATAGAGGTAGGCAAGAAGGCGGTAGACTACCTGATAGCCCAGTCCGGCAACAGAAAGAACCTGGAGATCGACTTTTTCGGCGGTGAGCCGCTGATGAACTTCGATACTGTCAAAGCGGTTGTTGCATACGCCAGGTCCAGGGAAGAGGCCAGCGGTAAGAAGTTCAGGTTCACGATTACGACGAATGGTGTCCTTCTGGATGAAGACAATATGGCCTTTATCAATGAGAATATGTACAATGTCGTTTTGAGCGTGGACGGCCGGAAAGAGGTCCACGACAGAATGAGACCGACACCTAATGGAAAAGGCAGCTACGACATCATCATGCCCAAGTTCAAAGCCATGGCTGAGGCAAGAGGATACAAGGACTATTATGTGCGAGGCACCTTTACCGGCTTTAACAAGGATTTTGCGTCTGACGTCATGCACTTGGCTGATGAAGGATTCAACCTGATTTCAGTGGAGCCAGTCGTAACGCAGGAAGATGTTGCCTATGCACTGACAGATAACGACCTTGAAACTTTGAAAATGGAATACCATACACTTGCCCGGCAGATGGAAAGCTACCGTCAAGCTGGCAAGGGTTTCAAGTTTTTCCACTTTATGATCGATCTTGGCCAAGGCCCATGTGTTGCCAAAAGACTGAGTGGCTGCGGTGCGGGTCTTGAATATCTGGCTGTCACACCGGACGGTGACCTGTATCCCTGTCACCAGTTTGTCGGTATTGACGACTATCTACTTGGCAATTTGGAAGAAGGCATTCATCATCCGGAGAAGCAGGATGGATTCAGAAGCTGCCACGTATACGCGAAAGAGACATGCAAGACATGCTGGGCCAAGTTTTACTGCGGTGGCGGATGTGCGGCTAATTCCTACCATTTCCACAAGAATCTGAACAAAGTATATGAAATAGGATGCGAGCTTGAAAAGAAACGAGTCGAGTGCGCAATTTATACCAAAGCAAAAGAACTAACTGAAGGCGAGGAGGACTAAACATGAAAGGCAAATCAATTGCTGCCCTGCTTCTGACAACGATTGTCATCGTAGGGACTGTGTGGATTGCTTTAAACGGCATAGGAAGCAATCAGACAGGCAGGGCTCAAAACATACACCTTGGACTGGATCTTGCTGGTGGCGTAAGCATCACCTATGCACCTGAGAAGGAAGATCCCACAGACAAGGACATTGCGGATACCATCTACAAACTCCAGAAAAGGATCGATGAAAAAGGCTATGTTGAAGCTGAGATCTATAGGGAAGGCGATAACAGGATCAACGTGGATATCCCGGGCGTTACTGATGCGAACAAGGTGCTCGAAGAGCTGGGAAAGCCCGGCAACCTTGAATTCGTAGATGAAAACGGGAATATCGTCCTAACCGGATCCGATATCAAAGATGCCAATCCTGACAAGGATTCAAGCAGTACGCTGGGTGCTTCCTATCTGATCAAACTGGATTTGACCGATGAAGGCACAACAAAATTTGCCGAGGCAACGAAGGAAAACATCGGTAAAGTGATTTACATCATGTACAATGATGAAGTGCTTATCGCACCAACTGTACAAGGTGTAATCAGCAACGGGACTGCGGTCATTACCCATATCGACACCTATGAAAGGGCCAACGATCTGGCAACCAATATTAGGATCGGTGCGCTGCCTCTCAAGCTTTCGGAGCTCAGATCCAACGTGGTCGGCGCCAAAATGGGGTTGGATGCTATCAATACAAGCGTCAGCGCCGGTTTTATTGGACTTTTGATCATCATGGCTTTCATGACTGTTTACTACAGGCTGCCAGGACTGGCATCTGCCATAGCGCTGCTCTTTTACACGGCTCTTATGCTCGTGGTGCTCAGCGTTGCGGGTATCACACTGACATTGCCGGGTATTGCAGGTATTATTCTTTCTGTCGGTATGGCTGTTGACGCCAATGTCATCATATTCTCCAGAATCAAGGAAGAGCTTGGCATGGAGAAAACACTGCGGGCATCTGTGAAATCAGGATTCAGGAAGGCCACGTCGGCAATTCTGGACGGCAATATCACAACGATGATCGCCGCTATCGTGCTTTTCGTTATGGGTACCGGCACGATCAAAGGATTCGCTCAGACACTGGGACTTGGTATCATCGTTTCCATGTTCACAGCACTTGTCATTACCCGTGTCATCGTCACGCTTTTCGTTATGATGGGACTTAAATCCAAGAAACTCTATGGCGTTGACAGGGGCCATAAGATTCTGGATATCATAAAAACCAAAAAAAATCTGGTTCGGCATATCGATCGCCGCTATCCTGATTGGTATTGTCATGATGCCTGTCCATATGGGAACGCAGGGAAGCGCTCTTAATTATGACATCGAGTTCATAGGCGGTACATCCACTCTGGTAACTACCGGCGAAGTTGAAATGTATGATACTTATGAAGCGCTTGAAGCGGATGTCAAGGATCTTGTTGTTGAGGCGACAGGAGACACGACACCTCAGTTCAGCAATGTTAAAGGCAAAGGCGAGTTTATAATCAAGACAGCGGCTCTTGACACGTCGGCCAGAATCGCCCTTGAAGACGCCCTGATTGCCAAATACGGCATTACAACTGCGGACATCGTAAGCGAAAGCATCAGTCCCACAATCAGCAACGAGATGAGACGGGATGCCATCATTGCCATTGCATTAGCTGCATTCTTCATCCTGCTGTATATCACATTCAGGTTCAAGGATTACAGGTTCGGTATCAGCGCAGTCATAGCACTGATCCACGACATCTTGATAGTTTTGGCAGTGTATTCGCTGCTGAACGTGCCAATCAACAACTCGTTTATCGCTGCGATGCTGACGATTGTCGGATACTCGATCAATGATACCATCGTCGTATTCGACAGAATACGCGAGAATCAGAAGTTTATGAAACGCGGTGATTTCAAGGGTGTTGTGAATAGAAGTGTCAGCCAGACATTCTCCCGTTCAATCAATACGTCACTGACAACGTTCGTCATGGTGCTGGTCCTTTACATTCTGGGTGTCACATCCATCAGGGAGTTCGCGCTGCCATTGATGGTCGGTATCCTGAGCGGTACATATTCATCCATTTTCATCGCCAGCCCGCTGTGGTATCTTTTCAAACGCAAAGAAGAACGTACGATAAGCAGAGCACACGGACAGGAAGAAGCATAGAATATTATGATCGGCAAAACGATTAGACGCTTATGCGGATTACGACAGGCAGGCCTTTGAACATTTGAAGGCCTTCCTTGATTTTCCGGATATGATGATAAAACTGCTTTGCATCCGAGGGCTGACAAGGCAGGAAGATATCGACAGGTTTTTCGGGGCGGGAATTGATGACATGTATTCACCATACCTGATGAAAGGGATGGACCGTGCTTCCGACAGACTTAAGGAAGCCATTCACAAACAGGAGAAGATTGCCATTTACGGGGACTACGATGTGGACGGCATTACCAGCACATCCTCCCTGTACCTGTTCTTGAGTGAACTAGGTGCGGATGTCTCCTACTACATCCCTGACCGGATCGAAGAAGGCTACGGCATCAACAATGAAGCTTTGAGCTATCTTAAAAATCAAGGTGCTGCAGTGGTTGTCACTGTCGATACGGGAATTACTGCTACAGAAGAGGCCAGGCATGCCAAAAGCCTGGGAATGGATCTGATCATTTACCGACCATCATGAATGCCAGGAAGACATACCTGATGCATACGCCGTCCTTAATCCCAAACAACCGGATTGCAGCTATTCCTTTCGACATGCTCTCTGGTGCTGGTGTCACCTTCAAGCTGATACAGGCGTTGGCTGTCAAATTCAGTGCAGAGCCTCAGGTTGCGAAGTATCTGGACATCGTCGCAGTCGGTACGATTGCAGATATCGTGCCTATGGAAGACGAGAACAGAATCATCGCAAAAATCGCATTCAAAAGCATGATGGACAGCTGGAACATAGGGCTTCGTGCACTGATCAAAAGCAGCAGATATCAAGAAGGGTAAAATGAGTGCCGGCATCATCGCTTCAGAATCGACCCCGACTGAATGCCGCGGGAAGAATGGGAGACGCCAAGAGGGCTGTCGAGCTTTTTATCTCCAATGACAGCGGCACTGTTGAGTCCATAGCCGAGCTGTTAGACGATGAGAACAGAGAAACGGCCAGGACATGGAGAAGAAAATCTTTGAAGAGGCATCGACAATCGTAGATTCGGACGTAAGCTATGCAGATGACAGAATACTGGTCGTCGCTTCAAAGGTAATGGCATCATGGTGTTATCGCATCGTTGGCATCAAGGCTCGTTGAAAGGTATTACAAACCGGTCATACTCCTGACCGTTGAAGAGGGTATTGCATCCGGTTCCGCAAGGAGCGTGGAAGGATTCAATCTTTTCGAAGCCTTGACCGATGTTAAAAAGCAATTCATAAAATTCGGCGGGCACGAGATGGCTGCGGGCATGAGCCTGTCTGAAACTGCTGGTTGCAGATTTAACGGCAGGACATCAACAGCTATGCTGATATCCATTATGGATGAGGAGACGCTGGTTCCAAGTGAAGGTGGACCTGTCAATCGGCCTGAGTGATCTTCTCTATTGAAAACGGTGGAAACAGCTGGCAGCACTTGAACCTTACGGTCCTGGCAATTCCTGAGCCGACATTTGAACTTAAGGGATATCCCAGTCGGTCGACAGAATCGGACAGGACAAGAGCCATTTGAAGTTCAAGCTGAACAGTTCAGAAGGATCAGATTGGACTGCATCGCATTCGGTATGGGGGAGCTTGCAGGTGACCTGTCTGCCGGTCTGCCGATATCCGTTGTCGGTACCCTTGGCATCAATGAATGGCGCGAACGCAAAAATCTCCAAGTCATTGTCAGGGACATTCAGTATGATGGGATAGAAGCTGACAGCATTGACAATGCCGTAGCGGCTGCAAAAGTGTTCGCAATCCATGGTAAAGTGCCTGAATCAAGCGGTGCGATTCTTCCCGAGAGAAAGCACTATGAGAAGATGTACCGAACCCTATACGGTTACAGCCTGAAAATGGAAAACAGTGTCAGCTACATGAGGCTTGCCAACGACCTCGGAGCGGAGAAAAGGTGAAGCGCTGCTGACTTTCCTGCTGTGCGTACCTGTATTCGAACACAGTAAAAAGAGAGAAAAAAGCTGAGGCTTTTTAGAACTGATTTCGGGAAGAAGGACCTGTCCTTCAATGTTCGGGAACGTAAAAAAGTTGATTTGGAAAGCTCGAAATTGTATAAATAGACTCGCCGATGAAAAGGCTTGATAAGATAAGGAGGACAAGAAATGGATCTTAAAGCAGTAGTTAGAGATGTGGTGGATTTCCCAAAGGAAGGCATTATCTTTAAGGATATAACGACGATACTACATGATCCCGACAGCCTTCAGATAGCTGTGAAGAGGATGGGAAGACAGCCTTGAGGGTATAGATTTCGATTATGTCGTAGGTCCCGAATCCAGAGGATTTATCTTTGGCGTACCAATCGCCTACAACATGCATAAAGGATTCATACCGGTCAGGAAAGGCGGGGCAAGCTTCCCTATAAGACGAGATCAGTGGCCTACGACCTGGAATACGGCACGGGCTACCATTGAGATGCATATTGATGCCATAGAGCCAGGGGATAGAATAGTCATCGTTGACGATCTTCTTGCCACAGGCGGCACTTCAAAAGCGATGGTCGAGCTCATTGAATCCATGGGCGGCATCGTTTGAAAAGCTTGTATTCCTGATAGAGCTGGAGTTCTTGAACGGAAGGCAGGCTCTGGAAGGTTATGATATTGATACATTGATACAGTACGAGTGAACTCACCCACCACTTTCGCTAAAAGCTGTGAAGTGGGGGCTTCCTGAGTAGAGTTGTCTACCGACAACTAATTGATCAGGCTAACTCCGTAGTCCCAACGGTTTTGTTATATGTATTCATGTCAGTCTATCGACAGCAACATGACGATGCCCTGTTGTCTAATGTTGATGGCTGCATTATGGTCCCTTCCGATTACCAGACCGCATTCCGGACAGGTCTTGCTGGACGGGAACCACTTGTCCAGCTTGATGAGAACCTTGCCCCCGGTCCTCCAGCTTGTAGGCGAGCATGTTTCGAAACATGCCGAAGCCGTTGTCATGGCAGGTTCTTACCAAGATTGAGGCACTGGGCCAGACTGCGAAGATCCAGATCTTCCACAACGACAGCATCGCAGTCTTCGGCAAGACGGTATGCCTTCTTGTGCAGCCAGTCCAAGCGCTCGCCGTTTGATTTTGCTCTGTAGCCTTGATACCTTTTTCTTTTGTTTGATCCAGTTGGCAGATTTGAACTGCTTGCGTGACAGTTTACGTTGTTCCTTGACCAGCTTGTCTTCCTGCTGGGCATAATCAAGGGCCTACAATCTTGCTGGTGGAACATGATAAAAGGCATAACCGGAGCGTCGTCATACTCCAGCAGAATGGAGATATCATAGTTTCCCAGAATATCCATGCTGATGGTCGCAGACTTGATCACCGAACCTGCTATCGGAGCACGATGCATGACAATATGTATCGGCGTTTTCAGTTTCGGTATCTTGATATAGGCCTTTCGGTCCTTCAGGGTCACTGAATGTCAGTACATGCCCTTTGGTCTTGACCCACTTCCGAGACCGCTTCTTATAGGTGCTGCCGTGCTTGTTGTTGAATTGGCTGATGGCTTTGGTGAAGTTCTGCTTCACATTGGCAAAGGCGAGGCTGTCCACATCCTTCATGTAGGGAAACAGTTGCTTTACCGCCGAGGCTTCCTTCACGGATACATTGTCTATCCTCCCGGACTCATAACCACGGGCTTCCAATTGCCGGTACAGGTCGTCCACGTAGAAGTTGTAGAGCTTCCTGGCACAGCCAAAAGCCTGATTCAAGTACTGCCTCTGCTTGGTTGTAGGCTTTAGCCGATACCGGTAACCCTTTTGTTTTACCATAGAACACACCTCCCACATTAATAGGGAACATATGTTCTATTGTATCATGCAAAGGCTTATTTTATAAGCTTTTGGGCTCAAATGGAATGGCTTTTTTACGTATTTTTTAGGAAAAGGCGATTCATCCCGCCACCTATGGAGGAGGGGGAATTCTCGCTGAATTATGTTAAAAAATAAAAAATATTGGAATTACTTCAACAAATTACCTCCCGAGTGCGTCTTCATTGTATGAAGTGTGCAACCGGGAGGTTTTGTACTATTCAATCTTAGTTTTTTGCATTTTTCAAATGGTTTTTTACAAATGAACCAATATTTAGGGATACTGTGCTACAATGCGTTCGAAAACAAACAGAGCGTATAAAGAAAGGAGTGAGGATGTGAAAATCAAAGTAGAGTTTGATGAAAAAATGCAGATTTATACAATTTTTAATGATATCGTCCCTCATTTCAATGGAGTAGGGCATACAAAAGAAGAGGCCGCTGAAAATATGCTTGCGGAGAGCATTACTTTTGCCGAGGATTACATGGAAAACTATAAGGTTTTCGCAGCTGTTTTCGATTGGACACAACACGCTCTCATTTCGAATATTTACAGGAAAAAGGCGGATAGATCGGAGATTAGAAGAATCTTGGGAATTGACTGATAGATTCACATAAGACCAAATTTCATTCAACATAAAGGAGCCAAAGGGCTCTTTTGCTTTATGTCGAAAAGTAATTGTTAAGGGTGCTTAGACCAAAGATTCTGGACAGATTCACCGAGGGGATGTAATGAGGGAAAGTATAATTCATTCAAAAGACAGATGTCGCTTTTTTATGTGCCAGTTTGCTGCCATACTATCAATTCTAACAATGTCAGGATGTAGTTCCAGAATTGACTACAGTACTGGCTTTCTTGGTGTACATGAACTTCCAACTCATGTAGCCATATCACTGCGTAGGCAAATGAATAAGGTGTCTTGTACGAAAGTGACTAGCGATAGCGGTATTACCATTTATCTGAGAGTTGCTACATACACTACAGGAAGCGAGAAATACGGATATGATAGAATAGAGACATCGCCCCTTAAAAAGAAAGGACTGAACATCAAGGTTGTCTATGCTGAAAACCACAAAGCGACAAATAAATATGTCGAAATTGATATGATTGACAAGGATATAGAATACATTGTTCTTAACGGGAGAATCATATTGATTGAAGATATCAAAGAGGCAGGAAGTTAACTGCATTGAATTGGAGGGTTAATCAATGGGTTTCTTCATGCCGATTGTAGATTGATCCTAGCCTTGATGGTAATATATATTGCGGCTGGAGGCATGATCTTCAACGATGCTGATTCGACATCACATAGCATGTATCTTTTCATGGCATTTGAGTTTACATATTACCTCATATTTGGTGTGCTTTTCAGTATCTTGTTTAATGTCAATTTGGTTTCCGAAGAAGTGTATCTATTCTTTACGGTTCTCTTGCCCGTGCTATACATAGCTTTATTGCCACTTCTATATTACAACCCGTACCAGGCTCTTCGTCATCTATCTATTCCGCTGAATTCAATTTACCTTTCAGGAAATGCGATTCTGCTTTCCAGGATCTTGTTGGGAATGATAGTCTGGGGACGTATTAGGGGAGCTGTGAAAAGAGAAGGATGAAACTATGAGATTTTTATTGGTTGAAGTTGGGATGAAGTCATTTTCTAATGATGCAATATAAGGAAAGCATAGATGGTAATATTTAGGAGAGATAGCATTAGAAGGCTCTTTCGTTAGATTGGGAATAGAATTCGAAGATGATTTTGTGACAAGTTATTCCTTTGAACTGCAGTCTTGCGACTAATAACTTTCGTTATGTTAATATAATACTTAGAACATTCACGTGCCAGGCACTGGAAGGTAGGTATAGATGAAGAAAGCGAACTTAATATACTTGATAACCGCTTCGTTCATGACCGTGACTGCTTTGTATATCTGTGATCAGGTATTGGCGATGCGTTATTTTCATAAAGTCTTGATTAAGATAATATTATTCGCTGCATTTCCTGTGCTGTACAGAATAAGAACAGGTGAAAACATACTAAGGCTGTCTTTTGTGAACAGCATGAACAGGGTGCCGAAAAAGAGACGGATCAATATCGCTATAACGCTGGGTATTTTAACCTTCGTCGTACTGATGATTGCACAGTACTTTGTGATGCCCTTCATTGACACGAATCAATTGATTACGGAATTCGATGAGAAATATAGAATCAATCAAAGCAACATCATCTACTACAGCATCTATCTGGTGTTTTTGAATTCGTTCCTCGAGGAATTCTTTTTCAGAGGATTTGTCTTTCTTGGCATCAAGAGATTGGGTTTCAGAAAGACAGCGTATCTCATCAGTGCATCACTATTTGCGGTCTATCATATTGCCAATTTTCAGAATTGGCTTAATCTCGGTGTGATTACACTGGCACTGTCAGGTCTGTTTATTGGTGGTTTGATTTTCAATGGCATGGATGATCGGCAGGAAACCTTCCTGAACAGCTGGTTTGTACACATATGTGCAGATATAGCGATTGTTCTGATGGGGCTGGTTATATTCGAGGTCATATAACAGATAATTCACAAAATATTGAAACTACCTAACTGCTGTGGTATGATGATTTAAAATGTTTCATATCATAGAAGTAGGTGATGAAATGCCTGACAAGAGTTATGAAAAACTCATTGAAAAAATGAGGAAATATCATCCGTCGGATGATTTTACATTAATAGAGAAAGCTTACAATCTTGCGAAATCTGCTCATCTTGAGCAGGTCAGAAAATCAGGAGAGCCTTATATTGTCCATCCGTTGGCTGTTGCGGATATCCTGGCTGACCTCGAACTTGACAAAGAGTCAATCATTGCTGGAATCCTGCATGACGTAGTAGAAGATACAATTTTTACAAAAGAGGACATAGCCAGGGAATTCAATGATGAAATAGCGCTGCTGGTTGAAGGCGTTACGAAGCTTACACTGCTGTCATACACAGGTGACAAAGAGGACATACAGGCAGAGAACTACAGAAAGATGTTCCTGGCCATGGCGAAGGATATCAGGGTCATACTGATCAAGCTGGCCGATAGGCTGCACAATATGCGGACCTTGAAATATATGCCTGAGCACAAGCAGAAAGAGAAGGCAAAGGAAACACTCAGCATATATGCACCTTTGGCCCACCGTTTGGGTATTTCCAAGATCAAGACTGAACTGGAAGACCTTTCCTTGAAATACCTGGATCCCGAAGCCTACTATGACCTTGTGAAGAAGATCGAGCTTCGCAGGGATGACAGGGAAAAACATATACTGGAAATAATTGAAGAAATCAAGCAGCATTTGGATAAGGTCGGCATCAAGGCAACTGTCGAAGGAAGACCCAAACATTTCTTCAGTATATACAAGAAGATGCGAAACCAGGACAAGACACTTGACAGCATTTATGATCTTTTTGCGGTAAGGGCAATTGTTGAGAATGTCAAGGATTGCTACGGTGTGCTTGGTATCATCCATGAGCTTTATACGCCGATGCCGGGCAGGTTCAAGGACTATATCGCCATGCCTAAGCCTAACATGTACCAGTCGCTCCATACGACGCTGATGGGTCCAGAAGGCAAGCCTTTTGAAATACAGATTAGAACGGAAGAAATGCATAAGACGGCGGAATACGGTATCGCAGCTCATTGGAAATACAAAGAGGGAAGATCCAGCGGTGCTGTATCCAGTGAGGTCAGTGCGGAACAAAAGCTGAACTGGCTCAAACAGATCCTTGAATGGCAGAACAACATGTCTGACAACAAGGAATTCATGGATGCACTCAAGTCTGACCTTGATGTCTTCACGGACCAGGTTTACGCTTTCACTCCAACAGGCGATGTCATCAACATGCCGGCTGGCAGTACACCGATTGACTTTGCATACCATATTCACAGTGCAGTCGGCAATAAAATGGTCGGTGCCCGTGTGAACGGCAATATCGTTACTTTCGATTACCAGGTCAAAAACGGCGACAGAATTGAGATAATCACCTCGCAGAATTCAAAAGGGCCAAGCCGCGACTGGCTGAAGCTGATCAAGAGTTCACATGCAAAGAGCAAGATCAACCAGTGGTTCAAAAAGGAATTCAAGGAAGAAAACATCCACAAGGGCAAGGAAATGCTCGAAAAATACATGAAGTCCAAGGGCCTCAGCCATTCAGAGCTGATGAAACCGGAATGGATGGAGATCGTCCAGCGCAAGTATGGCTTCAAGGATTGGGACTCGGTATGTGCGGCTGTCGGCCACGGCGGTTTGAAAGAAGGCCAGGTCGTTAACAGGCTCATGGATGAGTTCCAAAAAGTCCATAAGAAAGATGTGACGGTTGAAGAGATTCTAAGCAACGTTAAAGAAACCGCAGTGAAGGACCTGCCGCGCAAATCAGGCAGCGGCATCGTCGTCAAGGGAATTGAAGACCTGGCAGTCAGGTTTTCAAAATGCTGCAGCCCTCTCCCTGGAGATGAAATTGTAGGATTTATCACACGTGGAAGAGGCGTGTCAATACATAGAACCGATTGTGTCAATATCATCAATCTGAACGAAGATGAAAGACATCGTCTGATCGATGCCGAATGGCAGTCGTCGGCCCCCGATAAGCATGACAGGGTTTATCAGGCTGAAGTGCAGGTCATCGGTTCTGATAGGAGTGGGCTTTTGGTAGACATATCCAAGATATTGACAGAAGACGGCATTGTCGTAAGAAACCTCAACGCGAGGTCGTCTCAAAAAAGCAAAGCTTTCTTCAATATCACGATGGAAGTAAAAAGTGTGGAGCAGCTGAACCTGATTATCAATAAATTGAATGCGATAGACGGCGTCGCCGATATCATAAGAAGCAACAGTTGATTGGACGAATAAATGAGAGCAGTAATACAAAGAGTGAGTAAAGCCAGCGTTTTAGTGGATGGCTCAGCAGTCGGACGTATCGACGGCGGCATCATGGCATTGGTGGGCTTCTCACCGGAAGATGACGACAAGACATTCGAATATATGCTGGCAAAGATGATGGACCTCAGGATTTTCCAGGATTCACAGGGGAAGATGAATCTGTCGGTCAAGGACACCGGTGGCGGCATCCTCATTGTACCGAACTTCACCTTGTACGGTGATTGCAGAAAGGGCAGACGCCCCGGGTACTCCACAGGTGCGCCGTCAGCAGTGGCAGAAGGCTATTTCTCAAGGTTTGTCGGTATGGCAAAGAACGCGTACGATAAGGTGGAATCGGGGATTTTCCAGGCTGAAATGGCTGTGCAACTGGTCAATGACGGCCCGGTGACACTTCTATTGGACAGCGAAAAAGTTTTTTGACGAGGAGGCTTGCTATGAAGGTGAAAACGATGGAACTGGGATTGTTCCAGACCAATACATATATTGCTTACGATGAGGACTCGCTGGCCTGCGTCATCATTGATCCGGCCTATGAAGCCGAACGGATTGCAGAGTATATCATGGGAATGGGACTTGTTACGAAGGCAATCCTGGTGACCCATGGACATTTTGACCATATAGGGGCCTGTGAGTCGCTAAAAGCGGGACTGGGTGTCAAGGTCTACACAGGCCGTCTGGAAGGACCTGTCATGGAGGATTCCGCCAAGAACCTTTCCTCGATGTTTGTTTCGAGAAAGGTAACGGCCAAGGCGGATCAGCTGGTGGATCATAACCAGGTGCTTGATTTCGGAGATGGGCTTTCCTTCAAGTGCATTGAAGTAAGCGGCCACTCTCCAGGATCCATATGCTATTACAACGAGGAAGCGGGGATCCTGTTCTCTGGGGATACGCTTATGGAAGGCACTATTGGCAGAACGGATTTCTACGAAGGTTCCATGGAATCGCTGGTTGACCATATCAGGTATCGGCTGATGCTTCTGCCACAGGAAACAGAAGTGTACGGCGGTCATGGCAATGCGACAACTATAGGCAAGGAAATGAAAAACAATCCATTTGTCGGTGGAGGTTTGTGGAGATGATTGGATTCTGGATGGAGGATGACAGGCGTAGGAGCGATATTCAAGCGTTTCTGCGCATTTTCTTTCCTTTCGAAGACGTACAGATGGTCGACGATAGCGAACTTGCCGATGTCCGTCTATACAACGGGAGCAAAGAGTTAAATGTATGGGTTCGTCATAACAGTTCGATATATGAACGATCAGGAAGCGGTGATACCTTCGATTTGAGGAGGATGCTGCTTGATATCTATATGGAAATTACCTTCCCAAAGCCGTCCTGGGGCATTCTGATGGGCATCCGTCCTACGAAACTGGTTTTTAAAATGCTTGAAAAGGGTTACGGTAATAATAGAATTATTACAGAGCTGACCGACAGATATATGCTTGATACAGATAAGGCCACACTGCTGCTGGATGTCTGCAAGGCTGAAAAATCTTTTGTTGCAGAGGCGGGAAAAAGTCAAATCTACATCGGCATTCCCTTCTGTCCCAGTCGGTGCAGCTACTGTTCTTTTGCTGCTTATGAGGCAGATAAATACAGAGACGAGATTCCTGCATACCTGGACTGCCTTTATAAGGAAATGGAAGGATTCAGCGATGTTTTCAAGGAGGCGGAATCTGTCTATATTGGAGGCGGCACACCGACTACACTGGACGAGGGACAACTGGACACTCTTCTGGGGTATGTAGCTGGAAAGGTATCGGATAAACTCAAGGAATTCACAGTGGAAGCAGGAAGACCCGATACGATTACCACAGGCAAGCTTGATGCCATGAGACGTCACGGCGTTACAAGGATTTCAATCAATCCTCAGTCATTCAATGATGTAACGCTGAAAAAAATAGGCAGGAACCATACAGCCAACGAAGTCGTTGAGGTATTCAATGCTGCAAAAGGTATGGGGTTCGCTTCCGTCAACATGGATCTTATAGCCGGCCTTCCGGGTGAGACTGCTGCTGAAGTGGAAAAGACGATGGATAAAGTCGCCGCCCTGCTTCCCGACAACGTGACGGTGCATACGCTGGCAATCAAGCGGGCTGCGAAACTCAGCGAAACGGGCGGTTATGATACGATGGAAGCGCGTTCGGAAATTGAACCTATGTTGAGGATTATATATGACAGATTATCCGATCTTGGCTACAAGCCATACTACCTTTACAGACAAAAGCAAATGCTTGGACAGTTTGAGAATGTTGGATTTGAAAGAAGCGGAACACCCTGTCTCTACAATATCCATATGATCGAGGAAACCAGTCCTGTCTATGCCTTTGGTGCTGGTACGGTTTCAAAGCAGATTACAAGCGGAAAGATTACCAGGCAGGACAATCCGAAAAACATACATGCATATATATCCGGAATAGACCAAATCATTGCAAAGAAACAGCAACTGTACTATAATAACGGGAAACAAACGAAGAGGTGATTAGCATGACTATTCAAGAAGCAGCAAAAACAGCAAAATACAGTTCAAACCTGCTGGCCGCCACATCAACAGAGCTGAAAAACAAAGCACTTCTGGCCATTGCAGATGCTTTGCTCGAGAAAAAAGACCTTATTATAGAAGCCAATAAACAGGATCTTGAAAGAAGCGAGAAGGAAGACCTTGCGGCGCCTCTTTTGAAAAGACTTAAGTTCGATGAAGCCAAAATAGAAGACGTCGTAAGCGGGATCAAGAGTCTTGTGGGGCTGAAGGACCCTGTGGGCGAAACGACGATGTCAACACTTTTGGACGACGGTCTGGAACTTTATAAAGTCAGCTGCCCGATTGGTGTCATCGGTGTCATTTTCGAATCCAGACCGGACGCCTTTGTTCAGATATCCACGTTATGCCTGAAAAGCGGCAATGCAGTACTGCTGAAGGGTGGTTCCGAGGCCAAGCTGACCAACAAAGCCCTTTGGGATGTAATAAGGGACGCTGCAGCAGAGGCAGGCATCGTCGACGGTTGGATCCATCTGCTTGAAACAAGGGAAGATGTTACCGGCATGCTGAAGATGGATGAATCAATTGACCTGATCATACCAAGGGGGTCCAATGAATTCGTCAGATATATCATGGACAATTCCAGAATTCCGGTACTTGGCCATGCGGACGGCATCTGCCATATGTATGTAGACAAGGACGCGGACATCGATATGGCTGTCAAACTGGTCAATGACGGGAAGACCCAGTATGTTGCGGTATGCAATGCGACGGAGACGATCCTGGTCCATAAAGACGCTGCGGAAGCATTCCTTGCACCTGCCAAGGCGTTGATGGAGCGTTCGAATGTCATCATCCATGGTTGCGAGAAAACAAGGAAATACATCGATTGCGTCCCTGCAACGGATGAGGATTATGCAACGGAGTACCTGGATTACGAAGTGACCATCAAGGTGGTGGAGAGCCTGGATGAAGCCATCGACCATATCAACAGGTATGGATCGGGCCATACAGATGCCATTATCACCCGCAACAGCGAAGATGCACTCAAGTTCATGGAGCTGGTGGACACGGGCAACGCTTTCTGGAACTGTTCCACACGTTTCAGCGATGGCATGCGCTATGGTTTCGGTGCGGAAGTCGGGATCAGCACGAACAAGATCCATGCAAGAGGGCCTGTCGGCCTTGACGGCCTTATGATCTACAAATACAAAGTCATTGGCAACGGCCATATAGTAGCCGATTACGCTAACGGCAATAAAAGCTTCAAGCACAAACCTCTTGACAAAACATTTGACAATAGATAGAATGATTACAATTATGTTATTAGATGGAAAGCGATGAAGAGGAAAAGTAACCGATGTCCCTCAATCACAGGGAGAGAAAACGGGTATAGTGTTCTCAACGAAAGAACATTGTACGGACTGGGATTTTCTCATTGATACAGCGGCGAAAGACACCTCCGAGCGAATAGGCGAACGCAATGCCAGTAGCCTGTTCCGGTTGGCGACCGTTAACAGCTTCCGAGTGGGGATTCATTTCCCTAACAGGGTGGCACCGCGTGATTAACTCTCGTCCCTGACAATGTCAGCGACGGGGGTTTATTTTTATTTAGGAGGAATATATGATTACCCAAATGCCCAGAGGAACGAAGGACTGGTTTGGCGAAGAAATGGTCGTGCGAACTGAAATCGAGCGCATAGCACGTGAGCTTTGTGTTGAATTCAACATCCAGGAAATTGCTACGCCGGTATTCGAGCATACGGATCTTTTCCAGCGAAGTGTTGGTGATACAACGGATATTGTCCAGAAGGAGATGTATACATTTCTAGACAAGGGGAACAGAAGCATTACATTGAAGCCGGAAGGTACGGCTGGTGTTGTGCGTAGTTTTCTTGAGCAGAAAATGTATGCAAAGCCACAACCTACAAAGCTTTTTTATATAACGCCTGCATTCAGGTATGAAAAACCTCAGGCTGGAAGATTAAGGCAGCATCATCAGTTTGGTGTGGAGTTCTTCGGTTCTGATTCAGCGCTTGCTGAAATAGAAATCATTACCGTGCTGATGAGGATGTTCGAAAAGCTCGGAATCAAAGGTGCTTCCCTTCATATTAATAACATAGGATGCAGTGACTGCAGAGCCGATTACAACAAAGCTTTGGTTGCTTTCCTGAAGGAAAACGAATCAGGTCTGTGCGAAACATGCAGGGAGAGAATGGTCAAGAATCCTCTGCGCGTTTTGGACTGTAAAGTGCCTGGATGCCAGAAGATCGTTCAGGATGCGCCACGCACTGTCGATTACCTGGATGAGCCATGCCAGAACCATTTCGACAAGCTTCAGCAGCTGCTCAAGGACCTTGAGATTCCATATGTTATCGACACAAATATCGTCCGCGGACTTGACTACTATACCAAAACGGTCTTCGAATTTATTGACGAGGGCGGGATGACCATATGCGGCGGTGGACGCTACGACAACCTGGTGAAGGAGATTGACGGGAAACTGGATGTGCCTGCCGTCGGATTCGGTATCGGCATCGAGAGGATCATGCTGGCGCTCAAAAACGAAGGCATTACCCTAAAAGAATCGCCATCGGTGGATCTGTACGTGGGTATTCTCGGCGATGAGGCACAGGCGAAAGCATATAAAATCGTGACCGACCTTAGATTCGAAGGCATCGTTGTTGAAACAGACTATCTGGGCAAAAGTGTCAAGGCGCAGATGAAGTATGCAGACAAGATCAATGCCAGACACACGGTGATTATCGGTGAAAATGAGCTGGTTGAAAACAAGGCCAACATCAAAGAAATGGCAACAGGCGAACAAACAGAAGTCAAGCTGGACGAAATAAAGAAATATTTTATAGAAAAAGCGAATATACAGGAGGAAATACAATGAGCATTGGCGAATCAATGGCAGGTTTGAAAAGAACACACAGATGTACCGAGGTATCAGAAGCGAATATAGGTGAAAAAGTAACCGTTATGGGCTGGGTGCAAAGAAGACGTGACCTTGGCGGCGTTATCTTCATCGACCTTAGAGACAGGACGGGCATCCTTCAGATCGTTTTCGACGTCAGCACAATGGGTGAAGAAAGCTTCATGAAGGCAGAAAAGCTGCGTTCCGAGTACGTGATGGCACTGGAAGGTGTCGTAGAAAAGCGCGACCCTGAGACAGTGAACAAGAACCTTGAGACGGGTACTATCGAAGTAAGGGCTGAACAGCTGCGCATTCTTTCAGATGCCGAAACACCGCCTTTCCAAATCGAGGAAGACAGCGATGTAAGGGAAGAGCTGCGCCTGAAATACAGATACCTGGATCTTAGACGCCCTGACATCCAGAAGAATATGATCATGCGCCACAAGCTTGCCAATGTGACTAGAAATTACATGAATGAAGCCGGTTTCATTGAAGTAGAGACGCCGATGCTGACCAAGTCGACACCAGAAGGGGCAAGAGACTATCTCGTGCCTAGCCGTGTCCATGAGGGCCAATTCTATGCACTTCCACAATCGCCTCAGCTTTTCAAGCAGCTTTTGATGCTGTCTGGCATGGACCGTTATTTCCAGATTGCAAAATGCTTCAGGGATGAGGATCTTAGAGCTGACCGTCAGCCGGAATTCACACAGATTGACATGGAGCTTTCATTTGTAGACGAAGACGATGTCATTGCTGTCAACGAGAAACTGCTTAAAAAGATGTTCAAGGAAGTACTGGATGTGGACGTACAGCTTCCAATCGAGAGACTGACATATAAAGAGGCGATGGATCGTTTCGGTTCTGACAAGCCGGATACACGATTCGGAATGGAACTTGTAGACGTATCCGATTTGGTTGCCGACTGCGGATTCAAGGTGTTTACAGGTGCGGTATCGAGCGGCGGAAGCGTGCGCGGTATCAATGCCAAAGGCTGCGGCGATTTCCCAAGAAGGCAGATCGACGCCCTTGGAGAATTCGCGCAAATCTGGGGTGCCAAGGGAATGGCATGGATTGTCATCAACGAAGACGGCAGCCTTAAATCGGCTATCACCAAATTCCTTGGTGACGATGTTGTCGAAAGCATCATCAAGAAGATGGACGGTCAGCCTGGAGACCTTCTGCTGTTCTGCGCAGATAAGAATGACATTGTCTACGATACGCTCGGCAACCTGCGTCTTGAAGTGGCGAGAAAGACCGATATCCTTAAGAAGGACGAGTTCAAATTCGTATGGGTTACTGAGTTCCCGCTCTTTGAATGGAACGAGGACCACAAGAGATATGTGGCAAAACACCACCCATTCACAAGCCCGATTGAAGAAGATGTGGCATTGCTTGAAACATCACCTGAGAAAGTACGTGCAAGGGCTTATGATATCTGCCTTAACGGTAATGAAATCGGAGGCGGTTCCATCAGAATCCACCAGAGAGACCTGCAAAAGAAAATGTTTGAAGCCCTTGGTTTCACTGAAGAGGAAGCTGAAGACCAGTTTGGATTCCTGCTCAATGCCTTCCGTTATGGCGTGCCTCCTCATGGCGGTTTGGCTTACGGTCTCGACAGAATCGCGATGCTGATGGCACAGGCAGACAGTATCCGTGACGTCATTGCATTCCCTAAGATTAAGGATGCATCCTGTCCGATGACACATGCCCCCAGTATTGTTTCTGAAAAACAGCTGGAAGAACTCAGCCTCAAAGTAGAATCAATAGAATTGGAATAATTTTCGGATTTTTGATATAATTAGAGTATGGAAATGGATAGATTTCAAAGAACAAGGCTCTTGCTTGGCGATGATACCATGAACCTTCTTGCCCAGTCGAAAGTGGCCGTTTTTGGTGTCGGCGGTGTTGGCAGCTATGTTGTGGAAGCCCTTGGGCGTTCAGGTATCGGCAATCTTCTCCTCGTTGACAAGGATGTTGTCGATGCGACCAACATCAACCGGCAGCTGATTGCCTTGTCGAGTACAGTTGGACAACTGAAGGTCGATGTGGCCAAAGCCCGCCTGAAAGATATCAATCCTGATATCGAAGTGGAGGCAAGGGCGGTGTTCTACCTCCCTGAAACAAAAGGACAAGTAGACTTGTCCGGTTGTGATTATATTGTCGATGCCATAGACAATGTAACTGCCAAACTGATGCTGGTGGCAGAGGCAGAGGCGCTTGGCATACCCATTATCTCCAGTCTTGGTACCGGCAACAAGCTTGACAACACGATGTTTGAGGTCACTGACATCAACAAGACAAAGATGTGTCCGCTGGCAAAAGTTATGCGGAAGGAACTCAAGAAGAGAGGCATAAAGAGTCTGAAGGTCGTTTACTCCCGGGAAGAACCTGTCATCAAGAGAAGGCCGCCTGGTAGCATAGGCTTTGTGCCCCCTGTAGCTGGCCTGCTGATTGCAGGAGAGGTCGTAAGAGATTTGACGGGAAGGTGATGTTATGTCGGAATTGGGTCAAGTAGTAGAGAAAAAGGACGGCAGTGTCGTCGTGCTTCTTGAACGCAAAGATGCATGCGGTAAATGCAACGCATGTACTGTAGGTCTTGAAAGCAAGGACATGTTTCTTGAAGCATTTAACGATTGTGATGCTGAAGAAGGCGATATCGTTGGTATCAGCCTGAACCAGAGCAATTTCCTCAAAGCTGTGGGAATCATGTACATCATCCCGTTGATTGCTTTGCTGATTGGATTGGCTATTGGCGCGGGCTTAGCAGGTGCTGTCGGTCTCGACAAGGAAATCTCAGCACTGATTTTTGGCTTTGTTTTCCTGGCTGCGACGTTTTTGACAATTAAGGCCAACGACAAACGTTTCAACAAAAGAAGGTTCAGACCAATAGCAGATACATTGGTCAAAAGAGCAGCAGATATTTGATTCATTAATAGACAACAAAAAAACAGAGTAGGTGTTTCAGCCTACTCTGTTTTTTTGATTATGTGAATATTTCTGTGCATTTGTAAGTCGGGTGTTTAGGTGGTTGGCGATTTCTTTGGCTTCTTCATTCAATAGGTTCTTGAAATGGACAGTATACGCTTCGCCTAGGGACGGACAAAGAATGCGTATGGAACCGCATGCAGTATTTGCAGTTTCGCATTGGATTGAAGCGATATCACTATAATAGAGCATTGTATCCTTGTTCCTGCCCATGACGATCATATTGGCCACACCCATATGTTTGACTGCTATCCGGTCGATATACACGGTTAGCGAATCTCCCAGCAAGCCATCGAACTCATAAATCAAGCTGCTGTTCATGACGGATGCCTCCTTATTGATTGGATCAGAGGTGCCTCTCCTTATATTCTACCACTTTAAGCGTTAAAAGTACATTATCCGGTGTTGAAAGTGATGGGCAACTATGTTATGATAGCGATGATATTATGAAATAACGGAGGAAAATCAATGTATTCATTCGATGAAGTGAAAAATCTTGATCCTGTCGTGGCTGAAGCTATGGACAAGGAGCTGGATCGCCAGAGAAACAATATAGAACTGATTGCTTCAGAAAATTTTGTATCCAAAGCAGTCATGTCTGCCATGGGTACATCTTTGACCAACAAATATGCTGAAGGTTACCCTGGAAGACGCTACTATGGCGGTTGTGAATTTGTTGACGTCGTTGAAGATTTGGCAATCAACCGCGCTAAGGAGATTTTTGGTGCCGACCATGCCAACGTCCAGCCTCACTCTGGATCCCAGGCGAACATGGCAGTCTACTTTGCAATGCTGAAGCCGGGAGATACGATTCTTGGTATGAATCTGTCCCATGGTGGTCACTTGACACACGGCAGCCCGGTCAATATTTCCGGAACATACTTCAACATTGTACCATATGGTGTCAACGAAGAAGGCTATATAGACTATGATACACTTATGGAACTTGCTAAAGAGCATAAACCCAAGATGGTTATTGCCGGTGCAAGCGCCTATGCCCGAACAATCGATTTCGCAAAATTCCGTGAGATTTGTGATGCTGTCGGCGCTTATCTGATGGTCGATATGGCTCATATCGCTGGACTGGTAGCTGCTGGACTTCATCCGAATCCGGTGCCATATGCTGATTTTGTTACATCCACAACACATAAAACCCTTCGCGGCCCACGCGGCGGCTTGATTCTTTGCAAGGAAGAATATGCCAAAGCTATTGACAAAGCGATATTCCCTGGCATTCAAGGCGGACCTTTGATGCATGTGATTGCAGCCAAGGCTGTCAACTTCCATGAAGCACTTCAGCCTGAGTTCAAAACATATCAGGAGCAGGTCATCAAGAATGCGAAAGCTTTGGTTGCAGGACTGCAAAAGCGTGGATTCAAGATCGTTTCCGATGGTACTGACAACCACCTGATGCTTGTCGATCTTAGAAACATGAACCTGACAGGTAAAGTTGCAGAAAAACTACTGGATGAAGTAGGCGTAACCTGCAACAAGAATACAATTCCTTTCGATCCTGAAAGTCCATTTGTAACAAGTGGTATCCGTCTTGGATCCCCGGCGGTTACATCAAGAGGATTCAAGGAAGAGGAAATGGATCAAGTAGCTGAAGCCATCTTCCTGGCGCTTAGCGACTTCAACAACAAGGCTGATGAGGCAAGAGCGATTGTCAAAGCCCTTGTAAGCAAGCATCCGTTGTACTAAGAGCTGAATAGAATTTATGTAAAAAAAGAGAAGCTGTTGCACCAACTGAAAAAGTCGGTGCAACAGTTTTTTTGAAATCAAACAAGTCCAGCCTTGTCCTTTATAATCTTCTGGACAACCTAAAACTTCTTCTTGAATTTGTCCAGTACGTCGCTGGCATCTTCCAAATTCAACTTATGAATCACCGCATCGGCAATCTCCTGCAACTGCCCTTCGGGCAGATCCGCCTTCAGTACTGATTTAATCGTTTTCACCGGATCTGATAAGAATTCCTTCTTGAAATCCACTTCGCTTTCGGCTCTTGCAAGCAAATCTTGAATAATATCCTTGATATCCATGTGTCGACCTCCTTAAACTAACGTCGGGTTGTTACTGGTTTACGGTGATTACCTCTAATTTAATTGTACCACTTATCATTTCAATAACCAAGTTCCTCGCCAACCAGGATGATTTTTATCCTGCCGGGAGTACCGGTCCTTCGTGTGATGACCGTATTGTTGCAGATACAGTCTTCGCTGTAGCAGTCATGGCATTTTCCTGTTTTTGCGCAGGGGGTGTTCTTGCTAAGCCTCACCGTATTCGGTGGGGAAGCGAGGTTCTTGACTCTGTTGATGGCTTCGTCTACATTGATGGTCACTTTGTTCATGCCTGCAACAACAACAACCTGCTTAGGTCCGAAGATGAGAGCAGCAATCCTATTGCCGTTGCCGTCGATGTTGACAAGCTCGCCTTCAAGGGTGATGGCATTCGTGCTTGTAAAGTATGTGTCTGCACTAAAAGAGCCTCGGTAAATTTTTGCCACCTCTTCTGGAGTTTCAGCTATAGATCTGTCCAACAACTCGATAGACATGTTCCTTAGACCGTCCAGAATGCCGCTGTCAGTCAAAGTCATTGATCCACCGAATGACACAAGGCTATTGTCAGACACAAAGGAGAGGGCAAGTTCTTTTGCTGCTTTGGCGTCCGGAGCGTAATAGCCTTCGAAGTTTCTTTTTTGCATGGCTTTGATGATAGTTACAGCCTGATTTTCATAAAATTTTTTCTTGGATTCCATCTTAATCTCCTTGTAATCAATTGTCTCTATAATATGATATAATAATTGTAACATAATGTAATTATTAAAGGAGGCTATTTATGGATAAACATGCTTACCAACTGGAAATAACGGAAGTTCTTGAT
This sequence comes from Vallitaleaceae bacterium, assembly GCA_963677915.2. GTDB lineage: Bacteria > Bacillota > Clostridia > Lachnospirales > Vallitaleaceae. The sequence continues at coordinate 176,643 of CAXXGE010000028.1, forward strand.
ATATTTAAGACGGATGGAGACAGCGGTCTTGAAAGCAGCGATGCGGACAAGCGTCACGAGGAGCAAGGTCCAAATGCCTTGGAGGAGAAGAAAGGGAAAAGCACCTTGAAAATGGTGATTGAGCAGATTGCGGATTTCATGATTATCATTCTAATTATCGCAAGTGCTCTGTCAATCATCGTGGGGGAACTGATTGATGGAATTGTCATTCTTCTCATCGTGGTGCTGAATGCCATTTTGGGTGTCACACAGGAAAAGAAGGCAGGAGAGGCATTGGCAGCACTGAAAAAGCTCTCAGCGCCCAAAGCCAAGGTCATTAGAAACGGCAGTATTCAGGTTGTGGATGCACCAGAACTGGTGACGGGAGACGTCGTTAAACTCGAAGCTGGCGATTACGTGCCTGCTGATGTCAGGTTGATCGAAGCTGTTAACCTGAAGATTGATGAATCGGCGCTGACCGGTGAATCGGTTCCTGTCGACAAAGTCTGTGAAAGCATTGCAGATGTATCGGTGGTCGGAGACCGTTTGAATATGGGCCATATGAGTACTGTCGTAACCTATGGGAGAGGTACAGGTGTCGTTACATCCATCGGTATGGGAACCGAAATCGGCAAGATAGCCACCCTTTTGAGCGAGGAGGAAGACAGCAAGACGCCACTGCAGGAAAAGCTGACAGGCTTCGGCAAGATGCTTGGCATCGCATGTCTTGTGATCGGTATCATCATTATCATCCTTGGGCTTGTAAGGGAAGATCCTTTGCTGCTCACATTCATGACAGCTATCTCATTGGCTGTCGCCGCCATCCCGGAAGGAATGCCTGCAGTTGTTACGGTTGTTCTGGCTATCGGGGTTACACGTATGGTTAAGCGGAATGTCATCATGAAGAATCTGAGCGCTGTTGAGACACTGGGATCGACAACGGTTATCTGTTCGGATAAAACAGGCACATTAACACAGAATAAAATGACAGTCACACATATCTTTTATGATAACAAGGACTGGACACCGGGCAATGAAGAAGAAAAAGAAGCGTTGACGCGGCTGATTGAAGCTGCCGTGCTATGTAACGACTCAGTTGTATCGGAAGATGGAACGATTGTAGGGGAACCAACAGAAAACGCACTGGCAGAATTGGGTATCAGCTACGGGATTGACCATAAGGCGTTTAAGTCAGCTAACAAAAGAGTGGATGAATTCCCCTTTGATTCATCCCGTAAGATGATGTCCACGATGCACGAATCAGAAGACGACTATGTCATGTACACAAAAGGTGCACTGGACAACCTGCTACAGCATTGTTCCCATATACTGACGGGCAATGGAGTAGGCTCTCTGGATGAAGGAATGAAACAGGCATTGCTAGAACAGAACAGTCTGTATGCCGAAAATGCCCTTCGGGTTCTGGGACTTGCCTATAAGGAGGTGTCAGCCAATGCGGATCCGGTTGAAGAGGAGAAGGAAGGTCTTGTATATTGCGGTATGGTCGGTATGATAGATCCTCCGAGGGACGAGGCAAAAGACGCCATTCAAGTGTGCAAAAAGGCTGGCATGCGTGCGATAATGATTACCGGTGACCATATCGTAACGGCTTCGGCCATTGCCAGGGAGCTGGGGATCATAGAAAGCAGCGAACAGGCCCTGGAAGGGAAGGCTATTGATGGGATGAGCGATGAGGCATTGTCCGGTAAAGTAGCCGTTACGAATGTATTTGCAAGGGTTTCCCCAGAGCACAAGGTGCGGATCGTGGATGCCTTCAAGAGAAACGGTGAGATTGCAGCAATGACGGGCGACGGTGTCAATGATGCTCCGGCATTGAAAAGGGCGGACATCGGAGTTGCTATGGGCATCACAGGTACCGACGTATCAAAGGAAGCTGCGGATATGGTCTTGACTGACGACAATTTTGCAAGTATTGTTGCAGCAGTTGAAGAAGGGAGGATTATCTACAGCAATATCAGGAAATTCGTCAGCTATCTTCTTTCATGCAATATTGGTGAAATATTGGTTATATTTGTTGCGATGCTTATCGGATGGCCTGTGCCGCTTCTTCCGATACAGATTCTGTGGATCAACCTTCTGACGGATTCATTGCCTGCATTCGCACTGGGCCTTGAAGAAGGAGAGAAGGATATCATGAACTTCCCGCCAAGAGATCCGAAGGAACCGATTGCCAATAAAAAAATGAGAATATCGATGGCATATCAAAGTATCGCACTTGCTATTGCCGTATTGTCAGCATACCGTCTGGGATTCTATTTGAGTTCATCGGGTGATAGCGATACAGATCTGGCAGTGGCAAGGACGCTGTGTTTTGCTGCACTTATTCTCGGTGAAATGTTCAGGGCCTATTCAGCAAGGTCGGAAAACCATTCGCTGTTCAGGATGAAGATTTTTTCAAACAAGTTTCTTAATCTTTCCGTTTTAGGAGCGACAGCCATGCTGATGCTGGTTATCTATGTGCCTTTCCTTCAGCCATTCTTTAATACAGTATATATTCCGCCATATTATATCGGGATTATAATTGGCTTCAGTCTGCTGCCGATGCTGGCCGGAGAATTGGCGAAGCTGCATAGTAGGTGAATGCTTTGAAAGCCAAGATAGCTCTGTTGATGATTGCCGTGAGATCGCTGCTTATCGGCACGCGTGAATTGCTTGGGAAAGCGGATAGTAATAAGTAGTTGAAAATCGTTATCCCATATGATAAAATGTATACAAAATGTTCACAACTTCTGTGAACATTTATGTTAGAATGAACTTGTTAAAATATTCACGATAATGAGGTGTGCCGAATGTTTCAATTGATTGATAAACTTTATGAAAATGAGAACCTAACCAGGGAAGAGCTGCTTGACCTACTCAACGGTCTTGACGATGAATCCACTGCCTATCTGCATGAAAAGGCGGACAAAAAGCGCAGGGAGCATTATGGCGACAGGGTATTCATGCGCGGTCTGATCGAATTCACCAATTACTGCAAGAACGACTGCAACTACTGCGGAATCAGACGGTCGAACAAAAACGCCGAGCGCTACAGACTCGACAAGGAGCTGATTATGGCTTGCTGCAAACAAGGCCATGAATTGGGATACAGAACCTTTGTTCTTCAAGGAGGAGAAGACCCATTTTATAAAGATGAAGACATCATCGATATTGTAAAATCCATTAAAGAAAAGCATCCTGATTGCGCAGTTACGCTTTCAATCGGTGAGAAGAGCAAGGAATCCTATGCGAAATACAAGGAAGCTGGTGCTGACCGCTACCTTCTCAGACATGAGACGAATTCAAGACATCTTTATGAGGCGCTGCATCCGGACATGTCCTACGACGAGCGAATCAGATGCCTTAAGGATATTAAGGAAGTTGGTTTCCAGGTGGGTGCCGGTTTCATGGTTGGACTGCCCAACCAGACGAATGAAGATTTTGTAAACGACTTGACTTTCCTTAAGGAACTGAACCCACATATGGTTGGAATCGGGCCGTTCATTCCTCAAAAGGATACACCGCTCAAGGATGAAAAGTCAGGCACTGTGGAGATGACGTGTACACTTCTTTCCGTAGTCCGCCTGCTTCTGCCGAAAGTACTGCTTCCTGCAACGACGGCATTGGGTTCTTTGGACAACAAAGGCCGGGAGAAGGGATTGAAAGCCGGCGGCAACGTCGTTATGCCAAACCTTTCGCCGACCAATGTAAGGGACAAATACCTGCTGTACGACGGTAAGATCTGTACTGGTGACGAAGCTGCGCACTGCCGGGGATGCATCGAAAGACGGATCAACTTCGCCGGCTATCAAGTCGATATGTCCAGAGGAGACCATTTAGAACGGTCACAAATATGATTGCCAAGAGAGCTGAGGCTCTCTTTTTTTTCATTGGAAAGACGCCTTATGGTATAATGGGTCTATCTTTAATTTGGGAGTCAACAAATGAGTAAAATTCTGATTATTGCGGAGAAGCCCTCCGTTGCAAGAGATATAGGAAAAGTGTTGGGTTGTCCCAGAAAAGGGGACGGTTTTATTGAAGGAGACGCCTATGTTGTCACATGGGCAATCGGCCACCTTGTCACGCTCAACGAGCCGCAGGACTACGATGCGAAGCTGACGCGTTGGACATTTCAGTCCCTGCCTATCATTCCTGAAGAAATAGGTATTAAACCCTATTCCAAAACAGTCAAACAATTGAAAATCATTAAGGGACTGATGGAACGAAAGGATGTCGGATCCCTTATATGCGCTACCGATTCAGGGCGGGAAGGGGAGCTGATATTCAGATACATATACGATTACTGCAAATGCAGCAAGCCCTTCGATAGGCTGTGGATCTCTTCTATGACTGACAAAGCTATCAAGGACGGATTCGCCAAATTGAAACCGGGCAGCGACTATGATAATCTCTACCTGTCTGCGAAGTGCCGCTCCGAGGCGGATTGGCTCGTAGGAATCAATGCAACAAGGGCATATACGACGAAGAACGATGTGCTTCTCAGCATTGGCAGGGTCCAGACACCCACCCTTGCCTTGATTGTAAACAGGCAGGCTGAGATAGACGATTTCAAGCCGAAGGATTATTTCGAAGTGTCTGCGGATTTCGGCAGCTTCACAGGTACATGGTTTGACGGTAAGCCTTCGGAGACGAAAATCGATAAAGAAGAACAGGCTGCTGCCATTGCCAGTAAGGTAACGGGCAAGGAAGGCACAGTCCAGTCGCTGACGAAAAAGAAAAGCAGGCAGCTGCCGCCTCAGCTTTATGATCTGACGGAACTTCAGCGTGACGGCAATAAGATCTACGGCTACACAGCGCAGCAGGTGCTGACCATTGCCCAAGGTCTTTATGAGAAAAGAAAACTGATTACATATCCAAGAACGGACAGCCGCTATCTGAGCGACGATATGAAAAGCGTTGTTAAGTCCACATTGGGCAAACTGAATATACCGCCGTATGACAAAGCCATTTCACCAATCTTGGAGAAGGGGCTTAAATTCGACAAAAGAATTGTCGACAACAGCAAAGTCTCTGACCACCATGCCATTATCCCATCGGATAGCAGGCCAAGAACAGAGAGCCTCGGCAAGGACGAGCTGAACATCTATAACCTCATTGTAAAAAGGCTTATAGCCGTTTTCTATGATCCATTCGAATACCAGACAAGCGAGCTGGTCATTGAAGTGGAAGAGGAACTGTTTGCAACGAAGGGGAAGATTGTCTTGAACAAAGGATGGAAAGCGCTGTATAAGCCGCGAAAAGGAGACGAAGACCAGGAACTTCCTGCGCTTAAAAAAGGCGACAAGGCGATAGTTGTGGCCACAGAAGTGCTAAAGAAGCAGACGTCGCCTCCAAAGCCCTTTACAGAGGCAACGCTCCTTAGCGCCATGGAGAACGCCGGCAGATACATCGAAGATGAAGAGCTGAAGGAACAGATGAAAGAATCGGGATTCGGTACACCGGCAACGCGTGCAGGTATTATCGAAAGGCTTCTCAAGGTGGAATACATTGCCAGAAAAGGCAAGTCTTTGGCTCCGACACCGAAGGGCGTCAAATTGATCAGCATCGTGCCGGATGAGCTGAGATCTCCGGAGACAACCGGGAAATGGGAGAAAGGTCTGAACAAGATTTCCAAGGGTGATCTTGACCCCGAAAGGTTTATGGCCAGTATAAAGAGATTCGTCTCCTTTTTGGTTCAGTCTGCGAATACGACGAGCAATAAGGTTGAATTCGAAGCTGCAGGCAGAAGCAGGAAGAAGAATTACAGGATCAAGGGAGAAGTTTTCGGCAGCTGCCCAATCTGCAAAGATGGTCAGGTGACCGAAAACTCCAAATCCTTTTACTGTTCCAACTGGAAGAACGATTGCAAGTTCACGGTATGGAAGAACAGCCTTGACAGCTATGGGATCAAGCTGGACGGCAGTCTGATACGGGAACTGCTGGAGAAAAAAGAGATCAAACCCATCGAGGTCATTATGCCGCAGACACGCGAGAAGCGGGATGGCACACTGGCTCTTAATGACGCTGGCTTGGTCGAACTGAAGAACCTGGGTGCAATCAAGGAATAAGTTCCAGGCCTTCTATGTTCGGTGCAATATGCATTGAATAGTTGGTATGGTATATGACATAGCCGGGCGCGGATGCGTTCGGCTTTTTCAAGTTCTTCTTCAAGGTATAGTCGACAGTAACTTTCTGCGATTCGGATGCCTGGGAATAGTAGGCTGCCAGCGCCGCAGCTTCTTCGTAGGCTCTGTCAGTCAACTCCCGGCCTTCCGTCTTCACGATGACATGGGATCCGGGGACTTCCTTTGCATGGAACCACCAGTCGTTTCCGGAAGCGAACTTGGTTGATAGATAATCGTTCTGCAGGTTGTTTTTTCCGACATACATATGGAAACCGTCCGGAGACACATAGTGGTAGGGTTTGGTCTTTTCTTCGGCTTTCCTGCCTTTCAGCTTGCGGGCTTTCATATAACCACTTTCTACCAGTTCGGTCCTGATATCTGTCAGTACATTTTCCTCAGTTGCATGAATCAGGCTGTACTGTACTGATTTCAGATATTCTATCTCGGCTTTGGTATGTTCAATATGGATTTCCAGCGCTTCCAACGTCCGCTTCTTCTTATTGTACTTGTCGTAGTATCTTTCGGCGTTCTTGGCGGGTGTCAGCTGCTCGTCAAGGGGAATGGTCATGTTTTCATTGGTATAGTAGTTAAAAACAGTGACTTCCTTCATGCCTTGTTTTATCTCATACAAATGACTGTGAATCAATTCGCCTCTTATACGGAACTTTTCCAGATTTCCTGCGTCCTTCATCTGTAAAAGCTGAAGATCCAGCTTCTTGTAACAGCGGTCCAGGTTGTTCTGTATCAGTCTCCGCAAATCAGATGACTTCTGGGACATGCGTGCCTGAATGGACTGCATCTCATAATAGTCATCCAAAAGGGCTGATATGCTGTTGTAAGGCTTGGCAGTATACTCTGGATAGATGTCCAGGGAGAAAGCACTGAAGCCCCTGACCTGGGATTTGTCGTCAAGGTAAAGGGTGGGAGCGTACTGCCCTTCAAGCAGCTTGTCTCTGAACCTGGAAAAGGACAGGTAGCAGCGGTCCATGGCTTCATCGTCCAGTTCCTCGGGTACGGCGTCTCCAAGCAAGGATGCATCGTAGCAGATGGATTCGGCAAGCTGAGGACTGATGCCTGTCATGGTCAGGTAGATGCCTTTGATCAGTGTGAACTGCTGCATGATGAGAGACTTGAACTTCTCCATGGAATCCACTTCCAGCGGGTTGGCCTTGCCTTGTCCCGGCGGCATGGAGTAGGGCCTTCCAGGAAAAACCTCGCGAACAGAACTTTGCTGGTGGCTGACGTGCCTGACGCTCTCGAGAACAGTGTCTTCATGGTTGACAAGCATTATGTTGCTGTGCCTTCCCATAATCTCGATAATCAGCCGCTTCACCTGTCTGTCACCCATTTCATCAAGGTGTTCAATATGGAGCACGACGATTCTTTCGAAATCGGGCTGTTCAATGGCTATGATTCTTCCGCTGCTCAGGTATTTTCGCATGAGCATGCAAAAGTTGGGAGGGGTAAGCGGGTTGCTCTTGGGCAGCGCTGTCAAATGTATTCTGGGCATATTGGCCTGGGCTGTTAAAAGCAGCCTGTAGTTGGTTCTGTTGTTTCGGATATTTATAATCAGCTCGTCTTTTTCCGGCTGTGCTATTTTATTGATCTGGCCGCCTACGATGGTATCGGATAATTCCTTTACAATGCAGGCCACGACGCTTCCGTCAAGTGCCATAGTATCGCCTCCTTCAGTCTTATAAGTATACAGTTGTTAGTATTTAGATGCAACATCCCTGAACCGAAGTTCTTCAATAAAAAATGGACTGTTTCTACTGAAACAGTCCATTCTGGTTGCAATGCAAGTTATCTTGCTGATATGATATTCTCAGCTTGAGGACCTTTTTGTCCTTGGCCAAGCTCAAATGTTACAGTTTCGCCTTCTTCAAGGTTTTTGAAACCGTCCTTTTGAATTTGAGAGTAGTGAGCAAAGACATCAACACCGTCTTCGCTAGTGATGAAACCAAATCCTTTACCGCTGTCAAACCATTTTACTGTACCGTTTTTCATATTCGTTTCCTCCGAATGTTTTTTTATTCCTTAAAATTGATGCAAAAAATCTAATTAAAATTCGGCGACTCGAATGTTATGGTTATAACGCGACGTTTCATCTAAATTTTACGAAAATTCTTTTTATTCTGAAAATTAAGGTCTAAGTAATCATAACATCCTCCAATAGAATATGCAAGGTTTTTTTGAAAAAGAAGGATGAAAGGCTGCCATGTTGTGTTAAAGTAGAAGAATGGATAACAAATTAAGGAATCAACTGCTTGAAGACCAGCAAGATGAAATCACGACGTAATAGGACATTACAACCGACTCAAAAAAATGACGGGGACCGAGCTGAAACCGCAGAAATGGAAGATTTTCTTCTTTATACTGGATTACCCGTATTCTAGGATTGACCTTTGGCATCAAGCTGCTTGAGAAAGCTGAAAAGAACGCTATCTATGTATTTACTGTGGTTTTCCTGGCCGTAGCGGTCTTGATCATCTTTTGTTTCAATTATTATATTTCAGTTGCCAAGGATTATAATTTCAAGAAAAGGTTCTTCGAGATGGCTGGCATATCACTGGGCGTCGCTGCCATTTCCTTCTTCATTGGCGTCCTCATCAAGCGCTATATCGGTATTGATATATGACACCTTAATGCAAGTTGAAAGTGGCTTGTCGCTGTGTTATGATATCGTAGATAAAACTTGTTTTAAGGAGAATTCATGGAAATCATTAAATCTATTATTATGGGAATTGTACAGGGGTTGACGGAATTTCTGCCAGTCAGCAGTTCGGGTCACCTTGCCATATTCAACAGGATACTTCAACTGGATACAACTGATGGCATCTTATTCGAAGTGCTGCTTCACGTCGGTACGCTGGTTGCCATAGTCATCGCATTCTTTCCTGATATCGTTGAACTTGTCAGGGAAGGGATCAAGCTCATCGGAAGACTGGCTGCCTGGCCTTTCAGCAAAACAAAATCATCACCCATAAGAAACAATTATGACCGGTTCGTACTTCTTATCATCATATCCACGATACCGACAGTCATCATTGGCTTGCTGCTGGAGAAAATGGTTGAAACAGCTTTCTCATCCCTTATCATACCGGGAATCGGACTCTTGATCACGGGTTCTCTGTTGCTGATATCCTTGAAATTCGAAAATGGAACCAGGAATGAAGGCGATCTTCCATATAAAAAAGGATTCGTTGTAGGCATTGCGCAAGGACTGGCCGTCATCCCAGGCATATCCCGTTCGGGTTCGACGATGGTGGCGGGACTGGCGTCCGGAATGGAAAGGCAGTTTGCTGTCAAGTACAGTTTCATCATGTCCTTGCCGGCAGTTCTTGGTGCGGCAGTCCTAAAACTGAATGACATGTCAACCATGTCGCTAGCAAGCAACACATTGTTTGCCTATCTGCTTGGAACAGTGGCTTCAGCAGTTGTAGGCTATCTTTGCATCAGGCTTCTGCTTGATATAATCAGAAAGAAAAAGCTGCACTATTTTGCCTATTATTGTTATGCAGTTGGTATCCTTGTCATTGGAGCATACTTCATTTAAGGGGGAGACCATGGCTAGAAAGAAAAAGCAACACCCCAATCTTAGATATGAACTGGCTTTGATGACTATTTTGGCAGTCGGACTGCTCCTGGTCATCAGCATCTATTTCAATATTGGCGGCATTATCGGTAGCGGTACACGGCATCTTTTATTTGGTCTTTTTGGTATAGGTGCATATCTGCTGCCTGTTTATGTGCTGGCAGGGGCCTTTATAAAACTTTTCAACAAAGGCAATTTGAAGCTGAACAATCGGCTGGCATTTGCCTTTCTTCTTATTGTGACCATATCCGTGATTGCACACCTTTCCTTCAGCAAGGGTCCACAGATTACAAAGACTGTTGGGGAAGCCAAAGCGTTCTTTGCATCGACCGCCAACTATTACTATACGTCCGCATTCGCAGCTGGTGCCGGCGGCATTGTCGGCGGCCTGCTCTCGGATCTGTTTGAGACACTCCTGGGGAAAATAGGAAGCTTTATTGTCCTGGTGCTTCTTGCAGTGTCTCTTCTTGTCCTGACCACGGAACGGTCAGCAATAGAATTTGCAAAAAGGCTATTCAGCCTGGCAAAAAAGCTGATTGCAAAAGCCAAAGAGCCTAAGAAAGCGAAGACTGTTAAAAAGGCCAGGAAAGAGACCAAACCAGAGAAAAAGGCCTATAATATTTTGTTGCCCGAAGAAACCGCGGATGCAAAACCTGTCGATTTATCAGAAGATATCGAGACAGGACAGATGGCATTTGCAGACACGATGCCTGAACCTTACGCAGCGGTAGAACCAAAATCCAGGAAACCTGAAAAGGTGCTTCCTGAAACGACAGAGTCTATACTGGAAGAGATCCAGACGGTTGAAAAAAACAAGAAATCCGTCTACGAATTTCCGCCTATCAATCTTCTAAAGGAAAACAAGTACGGTGTTCATAAAACGAGCAAAGCAGTCATTGAAGACAATGCACGCAAGCTCGAGCAGACGCTTGAGAGCTTTGGCGTCAAAGCCTCGGTCGTGGATATCAGTGTAGGGCCTTCCGTAACAAGATATGAACTCCAGCCGGAAACGGGCGTGAAGGTCAGCAAGATTGTCAATCTTTCCGATGACATAGCCCTCAATCTGTCTGCCAACGGTATCCGTATTGAAGCGCCGATACCGGGAAAGCCGGCAGTCGGCATAGAAGTGCCTAACAGGGAGACATCTGCCGTACTTTTGAGAGAAGTGCTGGAGACCCATTCATTCAAGAAGTTCCCGTCTAAAGTTGCCTTCGCCTTGGGTAAAGATATCAGCGGCCAGGTTGTCGTAACGGATATTGCGAAAATGCCGCACCTACTTATTGCCGGTGCTACAGGATCGGGGAAATCTGTCTGTATCAACACATTGATAATGAGTATTCTGTACAAATCATCACCGGATGATGTCAAACTGCTGATGATCGATCCAAAAGTTGTGGAACTCAGTATTTTTAACGGCATCCCTCATCTGATGATTCCAGTTGTGACAGAGCCGAGGAAAGCTGCCGGCGCGCTCAATTGGGCTGTCCAGGAAATGTCAGACAGGTACAAGCTTTTTGCAGCAGCCAATGTCCGTGATATCAGAGGTTACAATCAGATGATCCGTGATACTGGAGAAGGCAAGAAGATGCCTCAGATTGTAATAATCGTAGATGAGCTTGCTGACCTGATGATGGCTTCGGCCAATGAAGTTGAAGATGCGATTTGCAGGCTGGCTCAGATGGCAAGAGCAGCGGGTATCCACCTGATCATAGCCACTCAGAGACCTTCGGTCGACGTCATTACAGGCCTCATCAAAGCGAATATCCCAAGCAGAATCGCTTTTTCGGTATCGTCGGGTACGGATTCCCGTACAATTATAGACGGTGTTGGCGCGGAAAAGCTTCTCGGCAAAGGAGACATGCTTTTCTATCCTGTAGGACTTCAAAAGCCTGTACGCCTGCAAGGCGCATTTGTATCAGACAAAGAAGTTGAACAGGTCGTTGGTTTCCTAAAGAAAAATGCAGAAGCTGCATACAACCAGGAAATTATGGAACAGCTGAACAAGACAGCAGACAGCGATGGGAGCATGGGCGATTCGTCGGACTATGATGCGCTGTTCAATGACGCCCTTGAGCTTGTGGTTGATAAACAGAAAGCGTCTGCCTCGATGATTCAAAGGCGTTTCAGGGTCGGCTACAACAGGGCTGCCAGGATTGTCGACCAGCTTTATGACGCAGGATTTGTCGGTGACGAGGAAGGAAGCAAACCCAGAAATGTACTTATTTCCAGGGAAGAATACCATAGACTGAAAGAAGACAACGAATAATGGAGGTATGACATGTTTAAAAGCGATATTGCCATTGCGAACGAGGCTCTGATGAAGCCAATCCACGAGGTCGCCGAAAGAATAGACATCAATGATGCAGATCTGGAATATTACGGCAGATACAAGGCGAAGCTTTCCGACAGCCTTTGGGAAAAGGTTAAAAATAAGCAAGACGGAAAATTGGTTTTGGTAACAGCCATCAATCCGACACCAGCCGGTGAAGGGAAAACGACTGTCACAGTCGGTCTTGGTCAGGCACTGAACCGCTTGGGTGTGAATGCGATCATCGCCCTAAGAGAACCTTCCTTGGGCCCCTGTATGGGAATAAAAGGCGGTGCTGCTGGCGGAGGCCATTCGCAGGTCGTGCCGATGGAGGACATCAACCTGCATTTTACCGGTGACATTCATGCTGTCAGTACGGCACACAACCTGCTGTCAGCCATGCTGGACAACCATCTTCAACAAGGCAATGAGCTGAATATCGATACCAGGCACATCGTCTGGAAAAGAGTTGTCGACATGAACGACCGCGCTTTGCGGCATACGGTAGTCGGTCTTGGCGGCAGGATGCAAGGTGTGCCACGTGAAGATGGCTATATGATTTCGGTTGCTTCGGAAGTCATGGCGATCCTTTGTCTTGCCGCCGACATTCATGATCTGAAAAAAAGGCTAGGGCAGATTATTGTCGCCTTTGACAATGACGGTAATGCTGTGCGTGCAAAGGACCTGAAAGCCCACGGTGCGATGGCGGCGCTCCTTAAGGATGCGATCAAGCCCAATCTTGTGCAAACACTCGAGAATACACCTGCCATTATCCATGGCGGCCCATTCGCCAATATTGCCCATGGCTGCAACAGCGTAAGAGCGACGCATTATGCTCTGAAACTGGGCGACATCACTGTGACGGAAGCTGGTTTCGGGGCAGACCTTGGTGCTGAAAAGTTCCTCGACATCAAGTGTGTCAAGGCTGGACTCAGGCCTGACGCCATTGTGCTTGTGGCCACAATCAGAGCATTGAAGCACAACGGCGGAATCGCCAAGCAAGACCTTAACAAGGAGAACCTTGACGGACTTGTCAAAGGTTTTGTCAATCTCGAAAAACATATTGAAAACCTTCAGCATTATGGTGTGCCGGTTGTCGTTACACTGAATGCATTCATAACCGATACCCAGCAGGAGATTGATTTTGTAAAGGAAGCCTGTGAAGCTAAAGGCGCTGAATTTGCCGTTGCAGAAGTATGGGAAAAAGGCGGTGCCGGCGGAGAAAACCTTGCGCAGAAGGTCCTTGATACGATCGAGAAAAAGCCTTCCGATTTCAAACCGTTGTATGAGCTTGATTTGACGGTTCGAGAGAAGATTGAAAAGGTTGCCACCAATATTTACGGCGCATCAAACGTCAACTACTCCAGCAAAGCGATGAAATCGATCAGACAGATAGAAGACCTCGGACTTGGAAAACTTCCGGTCTGTATAGCCAAGACACAGTATTCTCTTTCTGACGACCCTTCACTTCTGGGTCGTCCGGAGAACTTTGATATAACTGTCAAAGAGATAAATATTTCAGCCGGTGCCGAGTTCATTGTTTGCCTGACCGGCGAGGTGATGACAATGCCGGGCCTTCCAAAGAAACCAGCCGCTGAAAACATTGATATTGACGACAACGGAAATATAACAGGACTTTTTTAAGGAGAACGAACATGACTTTGATAATAGATGGAAAAAAAATATCCCAGGACATTAAGGACGAAGTGCGGGCAGAAGTAGAAGTGCTCACCAAACAGGGGATTCAGACAACGCTAGCGGTGGTCATTGTTGGAGAGGACCCGGCTTCGCAGGTATATGTGCGCAACAAGAAAAGGGCCTGTGAGTATGTAGGCATTCGTTCCCTGTCCTATGAGCTGCCTGAAGAAACCAAGGAAGAGGAACTGCTTGCCCTGGTCGGGGAGCTCAACGACAGAGCCGATGTTCACGGCATCCTTGTGCAGCTGCCTTTGCCTGCGCACATGGACGAGGATAAAGTAATCAAGACAATCTCTCCTGATAAAGACGTTGACGGATTCCATCCGATGAATGTCGGGCGACTGAGCATTGGTCAGGAAGGGTTTGTTTCCTGCACCCCGGCAGGTATTATTGAACTGCTTAAGCGTTCAAAAGTTGAAATAGAAGGTGCCAACTGTGTGGTTATCGGCAGAAGCAATATCGTTGGGAAACCGGTCTCAATGCTTCTTTTGAAGGAGAACGGCACTGTGACAACGTGCCATTCAAGAACCAAAAAGCTGGAAAAAGTCTGCAGTGAAGCCGATATTCTGGTCGCGGCAATAGGCAAAGCGAAGTTCGTCAAGCCTTCCTTCATCAAAAAGGGTGCTGCAGTTATTGATGTAGGTATGAACCGGTGGGAAGACGGCAAATTGTGCGGGGATGTCGACTATGATGCATGCTTTGATAAGGCCGGTGCCATCACACCGGTGCCAGGCGGCGTCGGTCCGATGACAATTGCGATGCTTATGAAGAACTGTGTCATTTCTGCAAAAAGGTCGGTAGAATAGAACTGGAGGACAACTTGGAGAAAAGGAATGTTTTTTTTGTATCGCTTGGATGTGACAAAAACCTGGTTGATACCGAGGTCATGCTTGGCCAGTTGAGGGACAGGGGCTATCAGCTTGTCAACGATGAAGAAGAGGCGCAAGTCGTCGTCGTCAATACATGTGCATTTATTCATGATGCCAAAGAAGAGAGCATCGAGGCCATTCTGGAAATGGCTCAACTCAAGGGGACAGGCAAATGCGAATGCCTGATAGCAACCGGGTGCCTGACGCAGCGGTATCAGGAGGAGCTTATGGAAGCGATTCCTGAGCTGGATGGCGCCCTGGGGACAACCAACTACGACAGAATCATGGATACGATTGACAGCGTCATAGACCGTAACGAAAGATTCTCTGCCTATGCAGATATCCATAGGACACCGGAAGCTTACTACAGAAGGGTCAGCGACCAGACGAGCAGCTATGCCTATCTGAAGATATCTGAAGGCTGCGACAACCGCTGTACATACTGCATCATCCCAAGCCTGAGAGGAAGAAACAGAAGCCGTACGATAGACAGCCTGGTAGAGGAAGCTGCGTATCTGGCCGGGCAAGGGAAGAACGAACTGATTATCGTAGCCCAGGACACAACCCAGTACGGCGTGGACCTGTACGGGAAAAAGGCGCTGCCGGAACTGCTTCAGAAGCTGTGCGGCGTGGAGGGCATCGAATGGATACGTCTCTTGTACTGCTATCCCGAAGGGGTCAGTGATGAACTGATCGAAACGATGGCGAGAGAGGAGAAAATCCTTCATTACATCGATATGCCGATTCAGCATTACAGCAACGCAGTACTAGGCAGAATGGCAAGAAAGAGCAACAGCAGCACTATCAGAGGCGCTATTGAGAGGCTCAGGAAGGCCATGCCGGATATCTGCATCAGATCTTCCCTGATTGTCGGCTTTCCTGGCGAAACGGAAGAGGAATTTGAAGAACTGAAAGCATTTGTGGGAACCTACAAGCTGGACAGACTCGGTGTTTTCACCTATTCCCTGGAGGAAGGGACGAAGGCGGCAGAAATGGACGGTCAGATTGATGAGAACATCAAGGAAAAGAGACGTGACATATTGATGCTGATCCAGCAAGGCATCTCAACCGAAAAAAACCAGGCAATGGTAGGCAAAGAAATCATGTGCATCGTGGAAGGCTACCTTCCCGAAGAGGATGTCCACGTGGCCAGAAGCTACAAGGATGCACCGAAAGTGGACGGTATGGTTTTCCTTCACGCACCTTATGCTATGATGTCCGGCCAGATTGTAAAGGCCACTGTAACTGAATGCACAGAATATGATTTGATTGGAGAGGTGAAAGATGAACTTAGCTAACCAACTAACGATAGCAAGGGTAATCATGATACCCTTCTTTTTGCTCGCGATTTACTTGATTCCGGGAGATAACGGCAGATATATTGCGGCTGTGATTTTCATCGTAGCCTCTCTGACTGATTTTGTTGATGGGTATATTGCCAGAAGCAGAAATCTTGTCACTGAATTCGGGAAATTCATGGACCCGCTGGCAGACAAGCTTCTAGTTGCATCTGCGCTTGTTTATATGGTGGAGGCAGGATACCTGGCTGCCTGGATGACAATTGTTATTATCAGCAGGGAGTTCGCGGTCAGCGCGTTCAGGCTTGTAGCATCATTGAACGGCCGTGTCATCGCTGCCGGATATTGGGGGAAAGTCAAGACATTCGTGACAATGATTATGATTGTAGCCGTTCTACTGCCGTTTGGCTGGACATGGAAACCTTGGCTTGATGGCATTCTTATTTATGCCTCGGTCATACTGACAATTATATCGGCTGTCGATTACTTTGTTAGAAACAAGGATGTTCTTAAAGAATAGGGGGAACTGTAAATGGTAGCTGAACTGATATTTGTCGGGACTGAACTGCTCCTGGGCGATATTGTCAACACGAACGCCCAATACATAAGCAAAGGATTGGCAGATCTTGGCATTTCGATTTATTTCATTACAACAGTGGGCGATAACGAGGAAAGATTGTTGTCCTGCCTGGATCAGGCCAAAAAACGCGCGGATGTTGTCATACTCAGCGGCGGACTGGGACCTACACCTGACGACATTACGAAGGAAACCGTTGCCAAACACGCCGGAAGAAAGATGTATCTGGATGCCGAGGCGATGGCTGTTTTGAATCGGTATTTCACCAAGAGAAAAATAACCAGAAGAACATCGAACAACGAAAAGCAGGCATATATGCCGGAAGGCGCTGTTTTATGGGACAATCCGAACGGCACCGCCCCCGGCATGTGTCTGGAAACGCCTGAAATCGTTTATATGACGGTGCCGGGACCGCCAGTTGAAATGAAGCTGATGTTTGAAGACTATGTCAAACCATATTTCGAAGTCCATACGAATCACACAATCGCTTCAAAGACCTTGAAGCTGATTGGCATTGGCGAAAGTTCGGCGGCAGATATGCTTAAAGACCTGATGGAGGAAAGTGAAAATCCGACATTGGCTCCCTATGCAAAAACCGCTGAAGTGCACCTCAGAATGACAGCAAAGGGCGAAACCAAGGCCGAGGCAATGAAGTTGATAGATGCCTTCGAGAAACAGGTAAAGGAAAAAGTGGGTACGTACATTTACTGTGAAGATGACAGGGAGCTGACAGATGTTATCATCGATAAGCTGCGAGACAGGAAGATGACGGTTGCAACAGCGGAGTCCTGTACGGGCGGCATGCTGTCAAGCGCTTTTGTTGACAAAGCCGGTGTTTCGGATGTATTCATCAACGGTTGGGTGACGTATTCAAACGAGGCGAAAGCGAAGATGCTGGGTGTTCCTGTAGAAATCCTTGAATCGGTTGGCGCTGTCAGTGAGGAGACGGCTTCAATCATGGCTGAAAACGCTGCATCCCTGTCCGGGGCTGAAGCAGCTGTAGCCATTACAGGAATCGCGGGACCAGGCGGGGGGACAGATCTGAAGCCTGTCGGGCTTGTCTATATTGGCGTCTGCGTGAACGGAAAGAAATCCGTGGCAGAGTATCACTTGCCTGGAAACAGAAGCAAGGTACGGGAAAATGCTGTAAAATACGCCTTGATCGAATTGATGAAAGTTCTGGATGAAGTATAATTTTCGAATAAAATCCCTTGACGTACCAGAACGCGTGTTCTATAATGAACATAAACCGAACGTTAGTTCGCATGCCAAGAAAGGGGGATACCTGGGTGACTAGGAATTCTAACAGCAACGACAAATTGAAGGCTTTGGATGCTGCGATTACGCAGATTGAAAGGCAATACGGTAAAGGATCAATTATGAAACTCGGCGATTCCATGGGGAATATGGACGTCAAAACAATACCAACGGGTGCGTTGAGTCTTGATATTGCTCTTGGAGCTGGTGGGGTGCCAAGAGGAAGAATTGTGGAGGTTTACGGCCCTGAGTCCAGTGGTAAGACGACTGTTGCCCTGCACATGGTAGCAGAAGTCCAGAAGCGAGGGGGTATTGCAGGTTTCGTCGATGCGGAGCATGCTTTGGATCCGTCTTATGCACAAAAGATAGGTGTCGACACGGATAATTTGTATATATCCCAGCCTGACAACGGAGAGCAGGCACTGGAAATCACCGAGACGATGGTCCGGTCGGGTGCCATCGACATAGTTATCGTTGATTCGGTTGCGGCTTTGGTACCGCGTGCAGAGATCGAAGGCGATATGGGAGATTCCCATGTGGGACTCCAGGCCCGTCTGATGTCACAGGCGCTCCGGAAGCTGACTGGCATTGTAAGCAAATCCAGTTGTATCGTCGTGTTCATCAACCAGTTGCGTGAAAAGGTTGGTGTCATGTTCGGAAGCCCTGAAACAACTACCGGCGGCAGAGCACTCAAATTCTATTCTTCCGTTCGTCTGGACGTCCGCAGAATAGAGACGCTCAAGCAGAGCAACAATATGGTGGGAAACAGGGTTCGTGTTAAAGTCGTAAAGAATAAAATAGCACCTCCGTTTAAGGATGCCGAGTTCGATATTATGTTTGGTGAAGGTATATCAAAAGAGGGAGACATTTTGGATCTGGCCGCCGACAACAATATTGTCCAGAAAAGCGGCGCATGGTATTCATATGATGAGACGCGTCTCGGACAGGGCAGAGAGAATGCCAAGCAGTTCCTCAAGGAAAACGAAGTATTGCTTACGGAAATAGAGATGAAAGTCAGAGAGCATTTCGGTCTTAAAACCGAACCTGCAAAAGTGGTGGTTGAAGAAGAATAGGGAAGGTGCGCTTTGGTCATAACAGCCTTGAAAAAAAGCAAAAGCAACAGGTACCTTCTTGTAGTGGATGGTAAGAAGATAGGCCTGCTCTATGCAAGCGAACTGAAAAAGTACAGCTTGCAGGAGGACGCCGAGATAGATGAAAATACTTTGAATGAGCTATATGGCATCATGCTTGTAAGAGCGAAGAAATATGTCTTTCATCTGCTTGCCAAAAGGGATTATACGATACATGAGATAAGAGGCAAGCTGGAAAAGAATGAGCTGGACGACACGCTGGTCGATGCTGCTATAGTCTACTTTAAAGATTTGGGTTACCTTGATGATGCGGTTTATGCATCAAGATTTATCCGCACTTACAGCCAAACGAAAAGCCTGAAACAGATCAGATATCAACTTGCGCAGAAGGGCATCAGCCGAGAATCGCTTGAAGACGCATTGAATGAGGCGCCGGTCAATGATGAAGGCAGCGCAAGAAGGCACTTTGATAAGAAAAGAGACGCCATGCAAAGAAGGTATGGTGAAGTCGATTACAAAAAAATTGGCGATTATCTTATGCGAAAAGGTTATGAATATGCCATTGTGTCGGAATTGATTAAAGAAGACAAAGATAAGAGCCACTCAACTTGACATATTGTATAAAAAAGTATAGAATTTACTTGTTGTATTCCAATTAACTTGATGTACAATGAAAATTTAATACGGAGGAGGTGTTTTAGTTGGCACCATTCGCTATCGTGATTATTGTCCTGGTAGTGGCTATCCTCGTCGGTGTTGTCATGTTCTATGTCGGCACTCTTTACCGTAAGAACGTTGCAGAAAAGCAATTTGGCTCAGCTGAGCAAAAGGCTAGGAAAATCGTTGATGATGCAATAAAAGACGGTGAGAACATTAAAAGAGAAGCCAAGCTTGAATTAAAGGAAGAAATCTTTAAAATCAGGCAGGAAGCTGAAAAAGAGATCAAAGAACGTCGAAACGAGATATCCAAAATGGAAAAGCGTATCATGCAAAAAGAGGAGACGATTGATAAGAAGTCAGATAACCTCGAACGCAAGGAAGCGCTTGTACAGCAAAAGGACGAAAAACTCACAAAATTAAGGCAAAGCGTGGAACAACTAAAAGAGCAACACCTATCAGAACTCGAAAAGATTTCTGGCCTCACTACCGAACAAGCAAAAGAATACCTTTTGAAATCAGTTGAAGAAGATGTAAAACATGAAACAGCACTGCTAGTGAAAGAACTTGAAACAAAAGCAAAAGAAGAAGCGACGAAGAGGGCACAGCATATCCTTGGCACAGCAATCCAAAGATGCGCAGCCGATCACGTTGCAGAATCGACAGTATCTGTCGTTCAACTTCCGAGCGATGACATGAAAGGCCGCATTATCGGCCGGGAAGGACGTAATATCCGCACACTTGAGACTTTGACGGGTATTGACCTTATCATCGATGACACGCCGGAAGCTGTTATTCTTTCAGGATTTGATCCTATCAGAAGAGAGATTGCAAGGGTTGCCCTTGAAAAACTCATTGTTGATGGTCGTATCCACCCTGCAAGAATCGAAGAAATGGTTGAAAAAGCCAAGAAGGAAGTTGAAACCATGATTCGCGAAGAGGGTGAAAATGCCACCTTTGATGCAAATGTACATGGTGTACATCCTGAATTGGTTAGGTTGCTGGGTAAAATGAAATTTAGAACTAGCTATGGACAAAACGTGCTGAAACATTCCATTGAAGTTTCTCATTTGAGTGGTTTGATTGCTGCTGAGCTGGGTGTCGATATCAAGATGGCTAAAAGAGCCGGCTTGCTACATGACATCGGAAAAGCTGTCGATCATGACATTGAAGGCTCTCATATTTCCATTGGTGCGGATCTGCTTCGTAAATACAAGGAGAATGCCGTTGTTATCAATGCTCTTGAAGCCCACCATGGTGATGTTGAACCAACATCCATTATTGCAGTTATCGTACAGGCAGCTGATACGATTTCCGCAGCAAGACCTGGAGCAAGAAGAGAAACGTTGGAAACTTATATTCAAAGACTTCAAAAACTGGAAGAAATTGCTGATGAATTCAAAGGTGTAGAAAAATCTTTTGCTATCCAAGCGGGTAGAGAGATAAGGATTATGGTAATACCGGACCAGACTAACGATGAGGAAGCGGTCCTGCTTGCCAGAGATGTTGCTAAAAAGATCGAGGCCGACATGGAGTACCCAGGCCAGATCAAAGTTAATGTAATTCGAGAAACCAGAGCAGTAGAATATGCTAAGTAATAATAGGCAGCGGATAAAACCGCTGCCTTTTATAATTTCTGCATGTCGTCATATTGCACTCTGTTGTGGTATAAGTTAAAATGGAAGGTAGCTTTTGAATTTAGAGAGGATGAAAATTTTGAATACGACTTATGAGACACCGTTGGGATCCAGGTATGCAAGTGAAGAGATGCTTTATCTGTTTTCGCCGGACAAGAAATTTAAAACTTGGAGAAAACTGTGGATTGCGCTGGCCGAAGGTGAAAAAGAACTGGGCCTTGATATAAGTGACGAACAAATCGAAGACCTTAAGAAATTCGCAGACGATATCAACTATGATGTGGCAAGAGCACAGGAAAAGAAAGTGCGCCACGATGTCATGAGCCACGTCTTTGCTTATGGTGAGCAAGCGACAAAAGCCAAGCCGATCATCCACCTCGGTGCTACAAGCTGCTATGTGGGCGACAACACCGACATTATCATAATGAATGAGGCCCTTCAACTTGTGAAGGACAAGCTTATCAATATCATCGACAAGCTGTCAAAGTTTGCATTGGAATACAAGGATATGCCTACACTGGGATTTACCCACTATCAGCCAGCCCAGTTGACCACTGTTGGAAAAAGAGCGACGCTTTGGATTGAGGACCTTCTGATGGATCTTAAGGACATTGAGCATCAGCTTTCAAAAAGAGAACTTAGAGGCGTCAAAGGAACAACAGGTACACAAGCGACGTTTCTGAGTCTTTTTGAGGGTGACCACAGCAAAGTGAAGGCCCTTGACAAGCTCGTTGCTGAAAAGATGGGCTATCAAAATTCTTTCCCTGTCACGGGACAGACTTATCCAAGGAAGCTGGATTCCCAGTTCCTCAGCGTGCTTAGCGGTGTGGCTCAGTCGGCATATAAGTTCAGCAATGATATCAGGCTGCTTCAGAATCTAAAGGAAATAGAAGAGCCCTTCGAGAAAAGTCAGATTGGTTCATCTGCAATGGCCTATAAAAGGAATCCAATGAGAAGCGAACGTATCAGCTCTCTTGCAAGACATGTGATTATCAATGCACTGAATCCAGCCATTACTGCTTCTACCCAATGGTTCGAAAGGACACTTGACGACAGTGCCAACAAAAGGCTCTCCGTGCCAGAGGCTTTCCTTGGCATAGACGCAGTTCTTGAGATATACATGAACGTCGTCGACGGACTTGTTGTCTATCCAAAGGTCATTCGTCAGCGTGTGATGAGCGAACTTCCATTTATGGCAACCGAAATGATCATGATGGAAGGTGTCAAGCGTGGTGGTGACAGACAGGAGCTTCATGAGCAGATCAGGGTACATTCCATGGAGGCAGGAAAACAGGTCAAGATAGAAGGCAAACCAAATGACCTGATCGAACGCATCATCGCTGATGACAACTTTAATATGTCGGAAGAAGAACTGTTAAGCATTTTGTCTCCTGAAAATTTCGTGGGACGTGCTCCCGAGCAGGTTGATGAGTTTATCGCCGATTATGTATCACCTGTATTGGCATCCAATAAGGATGTACTTGGCAAATCGGCGGAATTGAACGTATAGACTGAATATATTGACTGAAGGGGGTTACCAGAATGAAACTTGGTTTTATTGGTATCGGCAACATGGGTTATGCCATGATGAAGGGTGCCATGACATATTTGGATGTGGAATCGATTGCTTATACTGATCACAACAAGAAACGGTGCGACGAGGTCAAAAACCTGACGGGTCTGAATTATGCCGCCAGCAATATTGACTGTGTTAACTTCGCCGATGTTGTCGTGTTGGCAGTCAAGCCTCAGTATATGCCTTCCATACTCGAAGAAGTAGCAACTGTAGCAAGGCCAGGACAGCTTTTCATATCACCGGCACCGGGTGTTACAATCTCCTATCTCAAAAAGATTCTGCCGGATTTCGTTAAGGTAGTAAGATGCATGCCGAATACACCGGCGCTGATCGGAAAAGGCATCAGCGCGATTGCGCTTTCTGACGATCCGTTCACTCATGATGAGAAAAAAGCTGTAATCAGATTTTTTGATTCCTTCGGCAAAACTGTTGTTATCGAGGAAAAGCAGATGGATATGGTGGTGCCGATTTCTGGCAGTGCGCCGGCTTATGTGTACATGATGATTGAAGCGATGGCTGATGCAGGTGTGTTAGCCGGTTTGT
Organism: Vallitaleaceae bacterium; assembly: GCA_963677915.2. Taxonomy (GTDB): domain Bacteria; phylum Bacillota; class Clostridia; order Lachnospirales; family Vallitaleaceae. The sequence goes on from CAXXGE010000028.1 coordinate 199,853, forward strand.
CGAGGGATATCGCCTATGAACTGGCGGCGCAAACTGTAGCAGGGGCGGCGCAGATGGTCCTTGAAACAGGTGAGCATCCGGCGGTGTTGAAGGACAGAGTCACTTCGCCTGGCGGCACAACGATTGAGGCAGTGAAAGTACTTGAAAGCAAAGGATTCAGAAGTGCGTTGATTGATGCAATGGATGCGTGCTATAAGAAAGCCAAGTCATTTGGTGAATGAGGTCATAAAATGCGTGATGAGATTAAGAGAGTAGGAAGAACAGAAATATACGACGGGATCAGAGTGCACCTGGTAAAGGAAAAACTGGCGCTGCCAAACGGTAATCAAGCCGAATGGGAGTTGATCATGCATCCAGGTGCTGCTGCTGTCATACCCGTTGATGATGACGGCAACATACTTATGGTGAGGCAGTACCGGTTGGCGGCAGATGATTACACATTGGAAATCCCGGCGGGATGCCTTGACAGTCCGGATGAAGACCCCTATGAATGTGCCAAGCGTGAGCTGGAAGAGGAAACAGGCTACTTTTCAAGTGATATTGAATACCTTTTCAAGTTCTACAGCAGCATTGGTATATGTGATGAAGTGATACACGTGTATGTAGCCAAAAACCTGCGCGAAACGCAGCAAAACCTAGATGAGGATGAATTTGTAAGCGTAGAACGCCATAGTCTGGAAGGGTTGCTGGATATGGTTTTTGAAGGTGACATAATGGACAACAAGACAATATCAAGTTTACTTGCCTATAGCTATATGAAAGATAAGAAGAAAATCTGATGCAAGGAAGTCGGTCTTATGTATGGAATACTTGACGAATTCACAGTCTATCTAGCGGACGTGAAAAGAGTCTCCAACAATACAATTCAATCATATGAGCGGGATGCAAGAAGATATGTTGGCTTTTTGAAGGATAACGACGTGCAAACCCTGAATGAGGTAGAGGCGGCCCATATCAACAAATATATACGCCACCTTCAGAATGAGGGTAAAGCTGCGTCTACCATATCCAGATCTATTGCCTCATGCAAGGCATTCTTTCATTATGCAAGAACTGCCGGCTACACAGACAAACACCCTTTTGAGAATGTCCAGCCTCCCAAACGCAAGCCGCTTGATCCACAAATCCTGACACCGGATGAAATCAATGCATTGCTCAATCAACCCAAAGATATGGATGCCAAAGGCATTAGGGACAAGGCGATGCTTGAAGTCCTGTATGCGACAGGTATACGTGTATCCGAGCTGGTCAATCTGGAAGAGAGCGACCTTAACATTACCGTTGGCTATGTGGAGTGCAGGGATGGGAAACGTTCGAGAATTATCCCTATTGGTCAGGTTGCTCAATTTTCCTTATACAAATACGTACATGGTGCAAGAAGTGAATTTCTTAAGAACCAGAATGAAACAGCGCTGTTCTTAAATTGCAATGGCACCAAGATGAGCAGACAGGGTTTTTGGAAAATAGTGAAAGCCTATGCCAAGACGGCTGGTATTGAAGGTTCCATAACACCGCATATGCTAAGGCATTCCTTTGCGGCCCATTTGGTCGACAACGGAGCAGACCTGCGGTCGGTACAGGAAATGCTGGGACATGCAAGCATTACGACGACTCAAATGTACCTGAAAGGCAGCAAGGATAAGTTGCGGGATGTCTATATCAAGACTCACCCCAGAGCGTGAGACATAAGCTGAAAAAGTAAAAAGATGCGCGGTAACGCGCATCTTTTATGGTATAATCAAACAAAGTATCAATTACTTGAAGTATCTATTTAAAAGGCCGAGGAAAGCCTTGCCGTGCCTGGCTTCATCCTTGCACATTTCATGTACAGTATCATGGATTGCATCTAGACCCAGTTGCTTGGCTTTGGTAGCTATGTCTTTCTTGCCGGCTGTTGCACCATACTCAGCTTCCACGCGCAGCTCAAGGTTTTTCTTGGTGTCAGCAAAAACAACTTCGCCAAGGAGTTCAGCGAATCGGGCAGCATGTTCGGCTTCTTCAAAGGCGATACGCTTGTATGCTTCAGCGACTTCGGGGTAACCTTCTCGGTCAGCCTGGCGGGACATTGCGAGATACATACCGACTTCTGTGCATTCACCGGTGAAGTTCATGCGAAGGCCTTCAAGGATCTCTTCGTCGACACCTTGTGCAACGCCGATTCTGTGCTCGTCAGCCCAGACTCTTTCTCCGCTTGACATTTCATCGAATTTTGAAGCGGGAGCGCCACACTGTGGACATTTTTCCGGGGCAGCATCACCTTCAAAAATGTAACCGCATACTGTACATACATATTTTTTCATTATAAAATACCTCCGTGTAATTGTTATTAAATGACAATTATTATTACTTACGATGTCAATTATATCAGTAAATGACTATATGTCAACAGGATATTATAACTTTTTGTAATTTTCTCATTTTCTTAAGAAAGAGGTGCTGAAAGTGGTTAATCGCGTTATATGGATTGTACTCGACAGTGTGGGTATCGGATCACTGCCAGATGCAGCATTGTTTGGCGATGAGGGGTGCAATACATTAACTCATGTGGTGGAACACACTGGCATCTCATTGCCGAATATGGCTCGCCTGGGATTGGGTGCCATAGAATCCGTTAGCGGCGTGAGTATTCCAAAAGACATAATTGGTGTATACGGACGATGCGGCGAAACTGCCAACGGTAAGGATACGACCATCGGCCACTGGGAAATGGCTGGATACAGCAGGCCATCAGCGTTCCCGGTCTATCCTAACGGCTTTCCTTCTGAAATTATCATGAAATTCGAGGAATCAACAGGAAGGCGGGTGGTCGGCAACGTACCAATGTCCGGTACCGTGATTCTTGAGGAGCTCGGACCGCATCAAATGGAAACCGGCGACTGGATTGTCTATACTTCGGCAGACAGCGTCTTTCAAATCGCGGCCCATGAGGATATCATTCCGCTTGAAGAGCTGTATGATGCGTGCAGGACGGCCCGCGCACTTCTATCCGGAGAGCATGAGGTGGCCAGAGTCATTGCAAGGCCTTATATTGGCAAGGCAGGGGACTTTTCCCGCACAGCCAACCGCAGAGATTTTTCCGTATCTCCCGAGGAGACGATTCTCGACATAATGAAAGACAACGGATTTGATGTCATAGCCGTTGGGAAGATTGAGGATATATTCAATGGAAAAGGCATCACTGAAGCCGTCCATACAAAGGACAACAAGCAGGGGGTTGACCTGACGGTTGATTACATTCTAAAAAGCAACAAAGGCATTATCTATACAAACCTAGTGGATTTCGATGCCAAGTGGGGGCATAGGAACAACGTGGAGGCGTATGGCCAAGGGCTTGTGGAGTTTGACAAACGCATACCGGAGATTATAGACGCGATGAGAGACGATGATGTGCTTATAATAACGGCCGACCACGGCTGTGATCCGACGACGCCTGGCACTGATCATACGCGGGAATACATTCCATTTCTTGCATATGGGAAGACATTGAAACAGGGTGTCTCTATTGGTACCAGGCCCAGCTTTGCAGATATTGCCCAGACCATTGCTCAAATGTTCGGAGTCAAGGCTACTTCAAGCGGTGAAGGATTTTATGATCTAATCAATAACAGGAGATGACAAGACATGAGAATGTATGACATCATTGAAAAAAAGAAACTGGATATGTCCCTTTCAGAAGAAGAGATACGCTTTTTCATTCAAGGATTTACAAACGGCAGCATTCCGGATTACCAGGCGTCTGCGCTGATGATGGCCATCTATTTCAATGGTATGGATGGCGAGGAAACCAGACATCTAACGATGGCAATGGCCGAAAGCGGGGACATGCTGGACCTCTCTTCAATTCCTGGAATGAAAGTGGATAAACATTCAACGGGCGGTGTTGGAGACAAGACATCGCTTGTACTCGCGCCAATGGTTGCTTCGCTTGGTGTGCCGGTCGCGAAAATGTCAGGCAGGGGGCTTGGACATACCGGTGGCACCATCGATAAACTTGAGTCTTTCAAAGGCTTCACGACCAACATAAGTATGGAAGCGTTTCTGGACAACGTGAAAGAAATAAACATGGCAATTGTCGGACAAACAGCCAACCTGGCACCGGCAGACAAGAAACTGTATGCACTAAGGGATGTGACTGCTACCGTGGATAACATTTCACTGATTGCCAGCAGCATCATGAGCAAGAAGATAGCTTCAGGAGCGGATGCGATCATCCTGGACGTAAAGACAGGCAATGGGGCTTTTATGAAGACGGAAGCGGATGCAATTGCACTGGCAAAAGAAATGGTGGAAATCGGTAATGGCCTGGGTAGGGAAACGATAGCCGTCATTTCTGATATGAACCAACCTCTTGGTTATGCGGTGGGAAATGCGCTTGAAGTGAAGGAAGTCATTTCGGCGCTGCAAGGGGAAGGGCCTTCAGATCTGATGGAGCTGTGTGTTGCACTGGGTTCCAGAATGCTGGTAGCAGCCAAAGCAACGGACAGTCTGGAAGGTGCCCAAGCGCTTCTCTCAGCATCGATCCGCAGCGGTTCAGCTCTGGAAAAATTCAAGGCATTCGTTGAGAAGCAAGGCGGCAACCCAGACCAAGTGGACAATATGCACGAATTGCCCCGGGCGCGTTATCTCGTGCCGGTGCAGGCCAATGAAGATGGTTATATTGCTTCGATGGCCTCTCAAACCATCGGAATTGCCGCGATGGCTCTCGGCGGCGGACGAGTTACAAAAGACAGCGAGATAGACCACAGCGTCGGTATCGTTCTAAAGAAGAAAGTTGGCGACCCAGTCAGAAAAGGCGAGGTCATATGCGAAATACACAGCAATGACGATGAGAAAACTCTCATTGCAAAAGAGAAAATGATGGAAGCCGTCAACATCTCAAAGAAACCGGTTGCTGTTGAGCCACTGATTAAGGGAATTGTTGACAAGGACGGTTGGCATAAGATAAGATAATTGACTGAAGAGGTGACTTATGACTGCATTAAGAATACTATTGTTTCTCATTATACATTTTGCCGCGGGTGTCATTGTCATGATTGTACATGAATACCCCAAGAAGATGGCTGCCTTCTGGCTTATACATCCTATATACAGAACAAAGAAACTGTTTCAGGTGCCGCTAAGGAAATACATCGATCCGATTGGCCTGATTCTTTTTACTTTTGGATTCTCCGGGCTTTCCCAAGGTGCGTTGAGCTTTTATTCCTTTTACGCAGTAGGCTGGCAAAAACCATATGAATACAATCCGACCAGATTCCGGGATAAGGAAAAATCACTGCTCTATATAACATTGGCAGGGCAACTGTCGAGTTTGATGACGGTCTTCCTTACAATACCTATTTTCAACATACTGAACAGAACAATCAACAACATATTCGTACTTGAATTTGTATGGTCGCTCATGGTTTTCAGTTTTGTCATTTTCATAGTCAATCTGCTGCCGATACCGCCTTTTGACATGTCGAAGATGATATACGCTTTTTCTCCGAATACATATTTCAGAATTTCTCAGAACCAGAGACTTTTCCACCTTGTTTTTATCATTTTAGTAGCTATTGAAGTACTTCAAATATTTTCAGCAACGATCCTGCTGCCGTTATATCAGATCTACATCTAGGTGATTATATGCTTTTGACGTTGAAATTGGATGCTTTTGAAGGACCGCTGGACCTTTTGCTTCATCTATTAGACAAAAACAAACTAAATATTTACGATATTCCAATTGCCGTCATAACAGACCAGTACCTGGCGTATATAAAGATGCTTGGTTCTGAGAAGATGGATGTCATGTCTGAATTTATCGATATGGCCGCGACACTGATTCAGATCAAATCCAAGATGCTGCTTCCAAAGATCGTGGAATCTGAAGATGAACCTGATGATCCAAGGCAGGAACTTGTCGACAAACTCCTGGAATACAAGAAATTCAAGCTCATCGGCAGCCAATTGAAAGGGCTGCAGGCGTCTGCCGGGAAGATCGTTTTCAAGGGAGCATCCATTCCGGAAGAGGTTCTGAATTTCATTCCTGAAGCAGATCCTGAAGCATTGCTTGCCGATATAGACTTTAACAGGCTCTATCGTGTGTTCAGAACAGTCATGCGAAGACAGGTGGATAAGGTGGATAAGGTTAGAAGTGGATTTGGCGAAATAAAGAGAGAGCATTTTACAATACAGGACAAGGTGAATGAACTGCTGACACTGAGAAAGATAGCAAGCAGATTCATGTTTACCGAACTGTTGAAAGAACAGCGTACGAAAATCGAGATGATTGTAATTTTTCTTGCTATACTTGAACTTATGAAATCCGGTATGGTTCAAATCATTCAGGAGACAATATATGATGACATTGCCATTGAATTTATTTAAGGAGCGGGAAGATGCAGTTTAGCCCAATAGAAGCAGCAATAGAAGCCATACTGTTCTCTGTAGGAGAAGCAGTGCCGCTAAAGAAAATAGCAGAAGCAGTCGGTCTGGAACCGGAACCATGCAGCAGGATCATAGACATTATGTCTGAAAAATTCGATCTCGAAGGCAGAGGTGTTCGCATCATCAAGCTTGAAGACAGTTTCCAAATGTGCACGAACAGCGCATATTACGACCAAGTGAAAGCGGTGACCAATAAACTGAGGGAGTTCGCTTTGACTGATGTTCTGATAGAAACGCTTTCAATCATTGCTTACAAGCAGCCGATTACAAAAACACATATTGAAAGCATCAGGGGTGTCAACTCCAATCATGCGGTCAACAAATTGGTGGAGTACAACCTGGTGTGCGAAGTCGGCCGAATGAATGCGCCGGGACGTCCGATCTTGTTTGGCACGACCAAAGAGTTTCTTCGTTCCTTTGGCATGCATTCTGTCGACGAGCTTCCTGAGCTGGCTGAGGACCAGTTGACACTGATAAAGAGCGAAGTTGAACAGGAAGTGCAGCTTAGCTTGCTGGATTGATAGCGGAAGGATATATTATGGAAATAAGACTTCAGAAATATATGGCAGAGGCAGGTATTGCCTCAAGGCGGGCATCAGAGAAACTGATTCTGGATGGCAAAGTAACAGTGAACGGCTTTGTGGTAACTGAACTCGGTACCAAAGTGGATCCATCCAGGGACTCAGTTGAATACAATGGCGAACGGATCAGTATCGACGAAAAGCTCGTCTACTATATGCTGTACAAACCTGTACGGGTGGTTTCGACAGCTTCTGACGACCAGGGCAGGGATACGGTCGTTGACATGATTCCTTCCAAACACAGGCTGTTTCCTGTAGGAAGACTGGACTTCATGACAAGCGGCTTGATCATAATGACAAACGATGGTGATCTGACATACAAACTGACACACCCAAAGCATGAGGTGGCCAAGACATATATCGCAAAAGTAACACCCAAACCGGATGATATCAAACTGGATGAAATAAGAAATGGTGTAAAACTGACTGAATACGAAACATCCCCATGCGTGATCAAGTCCATCGGGCATGGTCCGGATTGGGTTAGCTATTCAATCGTGTTGAAAGAAGGCAAGAACAGGCAGATAAGAAAGATGTTCGAATATGCGGGGGTCAAGGTATTGAACCTTGAACGGGTTTCCATCGGGAAGCTTACTCTCAAAGGACTTAAATACGGAGGATACAGAGAACTGACCGTCAGCGAAGTAGATTATCTGAAAGGACTGTAGGCAGCAATGTATTTTGAACAGATTACAAAAGTGCTCCAGGCCATGATTTTGGCAGAAAAAGGATCGTGCAGCTGGAGCAGGGCAGTTGATGCAACAATGGGGAACGGTAACGATTCCCTTTTTCTTTATACGCTTTTAGGTGGAGGGCTCGCTGCCCTCTATGCTTTTGATGTGCAGGAAGAAGCAATCGATAACACACGGCGGCTCTTTTTGGATAAAGGCTATGCGATGAATAAAGTCCACCTGATCCATGATGGTCACGAAAACATTGAAAAGTATGTAGACGGCGGAATAGATGTAGCCATGTTCAATCTTGGTTACTTGCCTAAAGGGGACAAGTCGATAACTACGAAGGACGATACGACGGTCGCTGCTATCGATGGACTTGCTAAGTGTCTAAGAAGCGGTGGTCTTATTGGCATCGCAGCCTACACTGGTCATGTTGGGGGAAAGAGTGAATTCAGCTCTGTGATGGCCTACATAAAAAGCCTTGATCACCGGCGATTCAATATAGTTGAAATGTCATGGCCCAACCGTCCAAAGGATCCGCCACACATCATTTTGATGAAAAAAATCTAATTTGTATTTTTTTTGACAATTAACTTGTCTAAAGAAGTAGAATCTAGTAAAATTAGTTTTGGTATAATTGCATTGTTATAAATAAAGAATATTTGGAGGGTTATTGTATGAGTATACAAAACAAGATTAACGAACTCACTAACCGCCGTGCAACGATCGAACAGGGAGCTGGCGATGCCGCTCCTGCAAGGGTAAGGGTTAACAAGCTTCTCGATGAAGCTTCATTTGTAGAAGTAGGCGCATTTGTCAAGCCGCGTTCTACGAACTTCAACCTTGTATCCAAGGACGCCCCCGCAGACGGAGTTGTCACCGGATACGGTACGATCAACGGCAGATTGGTGTACGTGTACAGTCAGGATGAGACTGTTCTTGGCGGTGCTTTAGGTGAAATGCACGCTAAAAAAATCTCAACCATCTATGACATGGCATTGAAAATGGGCGCGCCGGTTATCGCCCTGTTGGATTCTGCCGGCGTAAGGCTGCAGGAGTCCACTGACGCACTTGAAGGCTTTGGTGACATTTTCTTTAAACAATCCACAGCTTCGGGTGTGATTCCGCAGATTTCCGCAGTGCTTGGCACGTGCGGCGGCGGCGCAACACTTCTCCCATCCCTTTCGGACATTACGCTTATGTCTTCAGCAAACGGCAAGCTGTTCGTAAACAGCCCGAATGCACTTGCAGGTGCAGATGAAGATGCAGGTGAGTTGACTTCAGCTGCTTTTCATGCTGAGACAACCGGTATTGTTGATATTGTCTGCGACACTGACGATGATTGCCTCGCAGCTATCCGCAACCTGATCGACTTGCTTCCATCCAACAATCAGGAAGAAGCACCAATGGTCGAACCCCATGATGACATCAACAGGATCAGTGAAAGCCTTGATCAAGTGATTGGTGAAGGCCTTGACGGACGTGCTCTCATCAGTGAAATTGCGGACGACAAGACAATTGTCGAACTTAGGGCCGGATATGCAACGGATGTTGTAACAGCAATCGCGCATCTTGGCGGTTTCTCTGTCGGCATGATTGCTAACCAGACTACTTCTGGCGATGGCAGACTGACAGCAGCTGGTATGGAAAAAATCGCAGATTTCGTAAATCTATTGGATTCTTTCGATATTCCTGTCATCAACTTTGTGGACACAACAGGCTTTGCAGCTACATTGGCTGAAGAAAAAGCTGGACTGTCCAAGACTGCAGCAAAAATGACCAGTGCTTTTGCCAATGCGACAACTGCCAAGGTAGCTGTCATTGTTAACAGAGCTTACGGCACGGCATATGTAGCAAGCAACAGCAAACATATCGGTGCTGATTTCGTTTATGCGTGGCCGACAGCGAAAATCCTGACTATGGATGCAGCTTCAGCGGTTAAAATCATGTACACTGATGAAATCGCAGCCGGTACGCTTGATGCAGCAGGCATTGCTGAAAAGACTGCCCAATACGAAGCTGAACAAGGTGATCCGTTTACTGCGGCAAGCAGAGGCTATATCGATGATATTATCGAGCCGGCTGCGACACGCAAGCGACTTGTTGCCGTACTTGAAATGCTTTACAGCAAGTATGTAACTCAACCAGCAAAAAAACACTCAACGATTTAAGGCGGTGATTGAATGCAAGACTGGGTATTTGAAGGTGTAAAAGCCCTTATTGCAGGCATGGGAACAGTGTTCATCATTTTGATCATTATTTCCTTTGTCATCAGCATGATTAAGCACGTCAATATTACGAAGAAAGAGATTGTGCATGTTGAGGACGGTTTGCATGACAACAAGCTGCATCTTGCGGCTGTCGTAGAAGTTGCGGAAACGGCAGAGCCAAAGCAGGATGAGAATGAGCTTGTCGCAATAATTGCAGCAGCGGTTGCTGCATCACTAAATACGACAACTGATCGTTTGCAGGTGCGCTCTCTCAGACGTATCGGCAGCAGCAACCTGAAGTGGAAAAACAGATAGGAGGACTTTAATCATGAGAAAATTTCAAGTTACAGTTAATGGAAATACATATGAAGTAGAAGTTCAAGAACTTCAAGGCGGCGCATCAACAGCAAGTGCACCAGCAGCAGCTCCGGCAGCAGCACCAGTGGCAGCGCCAGCAGCGGCTCCCGCAGCAGCACCAGCACCTGCAGCAGGCGGAGCGACAGGCGGACTTAAGCTTGAAGCACCGATGCAAGGCAAGATTGTTGCTGTCAAAGTATCTGCCGGACAGGCAGTTAAAGAAGGCGATGTGATCGCAGTCCTTGAAGCGATGAAGATGGAAAACGAAATCGTTGCTCCACAAGCCGGCACGGTAGCATCCGTCAACGTGGCGGCTGGGCAGACTGTCGAAGCAGGAGACCTGATCGCTTCTCTAAACTAAGTAGGGAGGTAAGAAAATGTTAGCTACGTTAATTGACGCCTTTGGCAAGTTTATCACCGATTCAGGCATTTACTGGATCGTGGCCAACTTCACCGAGGGCGGATACAAGAATCTGATTATGATTGTGGTGGCGCTCGTACTTTTGTACCTTGCCATCAAGAAAGAGTACGAGCCTCTGCTGCTTCTGCCGATAGCCTTCGGCATGCTGCTGGTCAACCTGCCGATCAGCGGCATCATGGGTGGAGCTACGACGCAGCTTACTGTCAACGGTCAGACCCAGCTTCTGGAAGGCGGCCTTCTAGAGAACGGCATCAAGTATGCCGGCTATGTCTACCAGCAGTTCGGTGTTGACTACTTCGAAGTAGCGAAGGAAATCCCGGGCGGCCTGCTGCACTATCTGTACTTTGGTGACGAACTGGGCATCTTCCCGCCGCTCATCTTCATGGGTGTCGGTGTCCTGACAGACTTTGGCCCGCTGCTTGCGAATCCCAAGAGTTTCCTTCTGGGTGCCGCTGCGCAGTTCGGTATTTTCCTTGCGTTCTTCGGATCGCTGTGGCTCGGATTTTCGAATCCTGAAGCTGCATCCATCGCCATCATCGGTGGCGCTGACGGACCGACGGCCATCTTTACGACAATCAAACTGGCGCCCCATCTTTTGGGACCGATCGCCGTTGCTGCCTACTCGTACATGTCACTTGTACCGATTATCCAGCCGCCGATCATGAGGGCGCTGACAACGAAAGAGGAAAGAGTAATCAAGATGGCGCAGCTTCGTCCTGTCAGCCAGGTTGAGAAGATTCTTTTCCCGATCATCGTTACAATCCTTGTCATCATGATCCTTCCGGCGACAGCACCGCTGATCGGTATGCTGATGTTCGGTAACCTGATCAAAGTGTCGGGTGTCACAGAGAAGCTTGCCGAGACAGCGTCGAATGCGCTGATGTACACCATCACAATCTTCCTGGGACTGACCGTCGGCGCGACGACGAGCGCAGAAGCGTTCCTGAACACGGACACGCTCAAGATCCTTGCACTCGGTCTTCTGGCCTTTGCATTCGGAACGGCTGCCGGTGTCCTGCTTGCGAAGCTGATGAACAAGCTGACCAAGGAACCGATGAATCCGCTGATCGGATCTGCGGGCGTATCTGCCGTACCTATGGCGGCCCGTGTCTCACAGAAGGTGGGACAACAGGAGAACCCAAGCAACTTCCTGCTGATGCACGCGATGGGCCCGAACGTGGCCGGCGTTATCGGTTCAGCAGTCGCTGCCGGTGTATTCCTGTCCCTATACCTGTAAACAATAGAAGGAGGTTCACATGTCTGAGATTGCAAAAAGACCTGTAAAAATTACAGATACAATACTTAGGGATGCGCACCAGTCTCTCATCGCTACAAGAATGAAGACTGAGGAAATGCTTCCGATCGTCGATAAACTTGACAAGGTCGGTTACCATTCCGTTGAAATGTGGGGAGGCGCCACATTTGATTCATGCATCCGTTTCCTTAAAGAAGACCCATGGCATAGATTAAGAGTGCTGAGGGAAGGCTTCAAAAACACGAAAATGCAGATGCTCCTGAGAGGGCAGAACCTGGTTGGCTATCGTCATTACGCTGATGATGTGGTCGAGTATTTCGTTCAGAAATCCATCGCAAACGGTATTGACATTATCCGTATCTTTGATGCGCTGAACGATCTTAGAAATCTCGAGACTTCTGTAAAAGCAACCAAGAAAGAAGGCGGACACGCACAAATCGCCATTTCCTATACGCTGTCCGAAGTCCATACCTTGGACTACTATACAAAGATAGCTAAAAACATTGCTGATATGGGAGCAGACTCCCTCTGCATCAAGGATATGGCTGGTCTGCTTGTGCCCTATGAAGCGACAAAGCTGGTCACAGCCCTTAAAGAAGCTATTGACCTGCCGATTCAGCTGCATGCACACTATACGTCGGGTGTTGCTGCGATGACATATCTGAAAGCCGTGGAAGCCGGCGTGGATATCATCGACTGTGCCATATCCCCATTCGCCATGGGTACAGCACAGCCAGCGACAGAAGTTATGGTTGAAACATTCAAAGGAACGCCATATGATACCGGTTATGATGATGCGCTTTTAGCCGAGATTGCAGACTATTTCAGACCGATTAGGGAAAAAGCGCTTGCTTCGGGCCTTATGAATGAAAAGTCCCTTGGTGTCGATATCAAGACGCTTCTGTATCAAGTGCCGGGTGGTATGCTGTCCAACTTGGTTTCACAGCTGCAGAATCAGAATGCAGAAGACAAGTTTTACGATGTGCTGAAGGAAATCCCGAAAGTGCGTGCTGATTTCGGTTATGTTCCGCTTGTAACACCTTCGTCACAGATTGTCGGTACGCAAGCAGTATTCAACGTTCTGGGTGGCGAAAGGTACAAGATGGTGACAAAAGAGTCCAAAGCCATAGTGCGTGGTGAATACGGCCGCACGCCTGTACCTATCGCTGATGATGTCAGAAAGAAGATTATCGGCGACGAGAAGATCATCGACCATCGTCCGGCAGACGACATTCCTGCCGAGCTGCCAAGGCTTGAAAAGGAAGTAGCTCGCTGGAAGACACAGGATGAGGATACACTTACATATGCGATGTTCCCGCAGGTTGCTACTGAATTCTTTGAGCACAGAGAAGCACAGAATACCAAAGTGGATCCTAAACTCGCAGATACGGAAAACAAAGTATATCCAGTATGAGAAACATATTATCAGGGCGTTGCATTGCAGCGCCCTTGAGTTTTTAACGGAATAGTTTTTAGATAGTTTTTGCAATTTCCAGAGACGAATCTTGCATAATTCTTGAAAAAGCACCACGGATGAGATATAATTAACGGATTAAAGCATATTAAATGAAAGGGTTATGTATGCACCGACAAAACGATCTTATTCGAAGAATAAATGACAATTACAAACATTTTAGCAAAGGACAGAGGCTTCTGGCCAATTATATAACCGAGCACTATGAAAAGGCTGTTTTCCTGACGGCAGCAAAACTTGGGAAAATAGTCGGTGTGAGTGAGTCTACAGTCGTAAGATTCGCCAATGAACTGGGCTACGACGGCTATCCCAAGCTGCAGCGCGCATTGGAAGAACTTGTGAAAATGAAACTGACTTCGATTCAAAGAGTGGAGGTCACGTCTGACCGCATCGACAAAAGCCATATATTGAAGTCTGTCTTACAGTCCGATGCAGAGAAGATCAAGACGACACTTGAAGAAATTGACGAAGCAGTTTTCGACCAGGCAATCGATATGATCCTCGGGGCCAGAAATATCTATATACTCGGTGTTCGAAGCAGTGCAGCACTTGCCAATTTCATGGCGTTTTATTTCAATCTTGTGTTTGACAATGTCAGGCTGATCCATACGAACAGTGTCAGCGAGATGTTTGAACAGATTTACAGGGTGGACGAAAAAGACGTTGTTATCGGCATCAGTTTCCCAAGATATTCAAAGAGGACACTCAAGGCGATGGAATTTGCCAAATCCAGGTCTGCGCATGTAATCACGATTACTGACAGTCCACAGTCACCTATGATTCAGCATGCTGACTGTTCGCTGATAGCCCGAAGCGATATGGCATCATTTGTCGATTCGCTTGTAGCGCCGCTAAGCCTGATCAATGCTATTATTGTGGCGTTATGCATGAAGAAGAAAGATACCGTGCTTGAGGCTCTGGAAAATCTGGAACAGATATGGACCGAGTACCAGGTTTATGAAAATGAAAACGATTCCGACATTGACTACAACCTTGATCTTGAATTTAACGGAGACAAACTATAAATGACTGAAGTTGTTGTTATTGGTGGTGGACCAGCAGGCATGCTGGCTGCCATTTTTTCTGCCCGGGCAGGGCACAGGACTGTTCTTCTCGAGAAGAACGAAAAGCTGGGCAAAAAACTATATATAACAGGGAAAGGCCGCTGCAATGTGACCAATGAAACCGATACTGAATCCTTGATAGGTCAAACAGTTTCCAATCCCAAATTTATGTACAGTGCCTATTACACTTTTGACAGCTGGCAGGCCATCTCTTTTTTCGAATCGATAGGGCTGCCGCTTAAAGTTGAGAGAGGTCACCGGGTCTTTCCGGCTTCCGACAAATCCTCAGATGTTATTGCAGCCTTATACAGTGAGTTGAAAAGGCAGAGCGTAGACGTAAGACTGGGCTGTCAAGTCAACGGCATTAAGAAGACCGACGGCAGTTTCATTGTTGATACTTCAAAAGGCGAAGTGGCAGGCACCTATGTCGTTCTGGCAACAGGGGGATTGTCGTACCCATCCACCGGATCGACAGGAGAAGGCTATGATTTTGCAAAATCCTTCGGACATACGGTTGTTCAGCCGGTACCGGCACTCGTACCTCTTAATGTGGACTTGCCATGGGTTCAGGGCCTACAGGGGCTCTCTCTGAAAAATGTCCGCTTCACACTGTTTGAAGGCGGCAAGGCGGTCTATTCGGATATTGGCGAGATGCTGTTTACCCATTTCGGGATTACAGGGCCTCTGGTGCTGAGTGCCAGCAGTTTTATAAAGGGTTCGAAGGGCCTTCGCGGAGAGATTGACCTTAAGCCTGGGCTTGACAAGGATAAACTGGACAAGCGACTGCTTAGGGATTTCGAAAAGAACGCGAACAAACATTTTAAAAACAGTCTGGATGCGCTCCTGCCCAATCGACTGATAGATGCAGTAATTACGCTTTCGGGCATCGATTCTGAAAAACTTGTCCACCAGATCACTAAAGAGGAACGGCTCAAAATTGTAGATCTACTCAAGCATCTAACTTTCAGCATTTCCGGCAAACGTTCGTTCAAGGAAGCTGTAATAACCCGAGGCGGCATCAACACAAAGGAAATCAATCCCAACACAATGGAATCGAAACTCGTTGATAACCTCTATTTTGCCGGAGAAGTTATTGATGTCGATGCGCTTACAGGCGGCTTCAACCTTCAAGTTGCATATTCCACGGCTGTACTGGCGGCCATTTCAATAGATGAGAAAGGACTTAAATGATATGAGATCAATCAGAGGAGCCATAACGGTTGAGGAGAACACGAAAGAAGCCATATTGTCGGCAACATCCGAACTTTTGCACGACATTATTCAAAGCAATCAGCTTAAAGATCATGAGATAGTCGCAATAACATTTACGGCGACTGATGATTTGGATGCAGCTTATCCGGCCGTAGCAGCAAGAGAGCAGGGTATCAAGGAAGCCAGCCTGATATGCGTTCAAGAAATGAACGTTGTTGGAAGCCTGAGAATGTGCGTCCGCATCCTTATGCTGGTTGACCGCAGTGCACATCAAAGAACCATGCGCCACAGCTATTTAAAGGGGGCAAAAGTGCTGCGACCGGACCTTGCAAGCTTCAGCATTGCGCTGGATGGCCCTGCAGGCGCGGGTAAGAGTACCATAGCAAAAAGGATTGCCGAACATCTAGGTGCTGTCTATATCGATACCGGCGCCATGTACAGAACGCTGGCTTATGGCTGCGTCATTGAGGATGTTGATTGGAATGACGAATCTGCAGTAGCGGATGTATTGAACAATGTTAAAATCGATATCGAATACATCGACGGATTGCAACACGTTTTTCTTGATGGAGCCGATGTCTCCGAAGTAATAAGAACAGGGGAGATTGGACTGGGTGCTTCAGCCGTATCGGTACACCGGTCTGTCAGAGAACACATGGTCACAGCTCAGCAGAGACTGGCTGCTTCTAAGAATGTCATTATGGATGGCCGTGACATAGGCACGCATGTACTCCCTGATGCCGATCTTAAAATATATCTCACGGCGTCATCGGATGAAAGAGCCAAGCGCCGTCTTGCAGATCTGGCCGCTCAAGGCTCGGTTGTTTCTTTCGAAGAAGTAAAGAAGGACATAGAGGCAAGGGACCGGGCTGATATGTCCAGAGATTTTGCGCCGCTTGTTCAGGCTGAGGACGCAGTGGTTGTGGATTCCAGCAAGCTAAGCATTGATGAAACAGTTGAACATATCCTGAAACTGTTCAATACAAGGAGAGATTGAGTTTGGAAATTATTCTTGCACAAACTGCAGGGTTTTGTTTCGGTGTAGACAGGGCCTTAAAAAAAGTGTATGATAATCTGGATGTTGAAAAACTGTACACATACGGCCCGATCATTCATAACGACCAAGTGGTTGACGATCTTGAAAAGAGGGGTGTGAAGACAATCAACAATATCAGGGACTTTGAACATTTGGAAAAGGGAACAGTAATCCTGAGAAGCCATGGCGCTGCCAAAAGCGAAGTGGATAAGCTGAGGGAGCTGGGTTTCAAGATGTTGATGCAACCTGTCCGTATGTAAAAAAGATTCACAGCCTAGTTGACAGGCCTCATGGGGATAATGAAAGACTGCTTATCCTCGGAGATGAAAACCATGCCGAAGTCAAAGGCATCATCGGTTGGTCAGGTGCGGATTATGTCGTTGTCAAAGATCTGGATGGTATAGACAGGCTCGACAAGAATTATTCCTATCATCTGGTCGCACAGACGACCTTTAATCAGGAGCTTTACAGCAAACTCGTTCATAAGCTTGCAGAGGATGGCTTTATGATTGAAATAGATGATACCATCTGCAATGCGACGGAGGAAAGGCAGAGAGAAGCTGCCGAACTGGCTGAAAAAGCGGATATTATGATTGTCATCGGCGGAAAGCACAGTTCCAATACGAGAAAACTTTTCGAGATATGCCTGGCACGATGTAAAAAAACGTATCACATAGAAACTAAAGAAGATTTAGAGTTGAATGTTTTAGATGGTAATGCTATTATAGGTATAACTGCTGGAGCATCAACTCCTAAGTATATAATTGAGGAGGTCATTTCACATGTCAGAAATGCAAAATGAACAAAGCTTTGAGGAAATGCTGGAGGAATCTCTGGTCTCAATACACAGAGGTGAAGTCGTTGAAGGTACTGTCATTGGCGTAAGCGGTGATGAGATTTATGTCAACATCGGCTACAAATCAGACGGTATCATCCAAAAGAGCGAATATTCCAACGACCCTACAGTCAACCTTGCAGACGTAGTCAAAGCAGGGGAAACAATCAGAGCTAAAGTTTTGAGAGTGAATGACGGCGAAGGGCAGGTTCTGTTGACCTATAAACGTCTCAAGTCTGAAGAAGGCTTGAAGCGTGTGGAAGAAATATATAAATCGGGAGAAGAAGTCACTGCTAAAGTTTCACTGGTTCTAGCCGGCGGCCTTGTTGTCATCATTGATTGAAGTGCGTGTTTTCATCCCCGCTTCATTGGTTTCCGACACTTATGTCAACGATCTGTCAGAGTTCAAGGATCAAGATATCACCTTCGTCATCACTGAATTCAACACAAAGAAAGGCCGTATCATCGGTAACCGCCGAATTCTGATCGAAAAAGAGAAGAATGAAAAGCTTGCTGAATTCTTCAAGGAAATGAGTGTTGGTGATGTTATTGTCGGTAATGTCAAAAACATCACTGACTACGGTGTGTTCGTCAATCTTGGCGGCGTAGACGGTCTTGTACACATCTCCGAACTTTCATGGGGACGTGTCAGAACACCTAAAGATGTTGTTAAAGTTGGCGATGAAGTTAAAGTTCGCGTCATCAACATCAATGAAGAGAAGAAGAAAATCTCCCTGTCCATGAAGTTTGACGATGAGAACCCATGGAATAACGCAGAAGTCAAGTATGCTGTTGGCAACGTGGTAAAAGGCAAAGTAGCCAGAATGACTGATTTTGGTGCTTTCGTTGAGCTTGAGCAAGGCGTCGATGCATTGCTTCACGTTTCTCAAATCTCCATCAAACACGTCGAAAAGCCATCGGATGTTCTCAGTGTTGGTGCAGAAGTTGAAGCCAAAGTTACTGATTTGAACCTTGATGAGAAGAAAATCAGCCTTTCAGTCAAAGCTCTTGAGCTTGAAAATGAGGCATCTGAATCAACAGAAGAATAATCTCATCCAGTAAAGAGTAAAAACAAAAGTCAGGAAAGCGTTCCGTGTAGATTCTCGGGACTGCTTTCCTTTTCTTAAGTTTAGGATTGGAGTGTGGTCAGGTTGGATTACGTGCAATTCAAAGCCGAAATCATGCATTTGACTGGTATTGACCTAAATGCTTACAAAGAGCGCCAGATGAAGAGGCGGATTGAGTCCCTTGTTAAAAGAAACGACTGTGAAGGGTTCAGTGAGTATGTCCGATTGATAAAAAGGGATTCCAATGCCTATAATGAGTTCATCAATTATCTGACTATCAATGTTTCAGAATTCTATCGCAACAGGAGCCAGTGGGAAGTGCTGGGATTCCAAAATCATTCCTTACCTGACTGGCGCCAAAAGCATCGGTCACACTTCGCTTAAGGTCTGGAGCACAGCATGTTCTACCGGTGATGAGCCATATTCCCTTGCAATGCTTCTAGCGGGGCACATGCCTTTTCATAAATTTGAAATCCTCGCGACGGATATTGATTTGAAAGCATTGGACAAGGCTGGCAAAGGTGTTTTCAACGAAAAGAGTCTTAAGGACCTGCCAGAGGAAATGAAGGACAGGTTCTTCACGAAAATCGGGAATGAGTATGCCATATCGGATAAAATAAAAAAGGAAGTATCCTTCAGACAGCTTAACCTGCTTGAAAACAACTTCCCCCAGAATCTGGACCTGATTGTCTGTAGAAACGTTTTGATCTACTTTACGGATGAGGCAAAAAATGAACTGTACAGAAAGTTCAACCGGTCTCTCAGGGATGACGGCATACTTTTTGTAGGAAGCACAGAACAGATTATCAAAGCCTCCGATTTCGGTTTTGAGTCCATGTACTCTTTCTTCTATCGGAAAGTCCGGTCAATATAGCTTTGACAAGTTGTTTGTGGTCATCAGCGCTTTCAAGGTCTTTCAGACGGTAATAGCCACTGCTGTCATCGAGTGATTTTCTAAACAGCATGGCTTGCAGCGGCAATGAAAACGGTACACTGATAAATGTATCCTGTATCCTTATATAGGCGGTTTCTTTGGTTGCCTTAACACTTTCCTCGCCGTCGAGAAATCTGACGGTATCTTTATGGTAGGCGTTGTCTCTTCCAGGCACATATCTGTATTGTTGAACAGGTGTAAGGTAATGCTTCAACTCACCATGATACAATTTAACTGTCATGTCAACATGACAGCTACCATCCGTTTTCTTGATTTTCATATCTATCTGTGGACTGCTGAGACCATCAAAGGAATCAGGCAAATATTCGATGTTAAAACAATACCTGACTGCCTTATGCGAAGCTGAAGCTTCAAAGTTGACCAAGGGGAGTCCGCCTTCAGCAAAACGTTTATGAAGGGATACCTTGAATAACAGGGGCAGCAGAAGCAGCAGACCTGACAGGTCTTCGCTGTTGTGCATCAGCAGTTTTTTTTTCGTGCTTTCTGAAGGCAGCTTTTCAAAAGCCTTGTACTCAGCTATAAGGTCCCTGCCGCTGAACGTGTCCTCGCGGTCATGTCCAACCGCCTTCTCGACCGTCTTTAATTTCATGTCGCTTAAGTTGAATGCCGACTTATAGGGTGAAAGGATTCGCATAATATCAAGTTGACGCACGTTGGGGAAGGGAATGCCATATGAAACCATTCTTTTCCTGATAAACGGGATATCGAAGCTGGATCCGTTGTAATGGACCACCAGCTGTTTGTCTTTAAGCCAGTTTGACAGGCTGTAAAGAAGTTCATACTCATCTTCAAGCTTTTCGGTCATCCACTGCCTTATTGAAAAACCTTCGTTTGATGCATACAGGCATCCCACCATGTAAATACGGTTGAGACGTGCAGACAGCCCTGTCGTTTCAATGTCTATGTAGACACTGTCA
Source organism: Vallitaleaceae bacterium (assembly GCA_963677915.2). Lineage (GTDB taxonomy): Bacteria > Bacillota > Clostridia > Lachnospirales > Vallitaleaceae. The sequence continues at coordinate 220,337 of CAXXGE010000028.1, forward strand.
GGTGTATGTTCGATATATAGTTTTTTTGTACTTTCGTCCCAGCTGTAGTCGTTGTCTATTATGAGCATAGCGATTACCTTCTTTCTACCACAATTCTAGTGCAACGCCCAAAAGGTGTCAATCGTCTTGATTAACACTCCCTTATCAGTTAGAATTAGGTATTGTAAGATTTAGCCATTCCAAGGAGTTCCTATGAAAAGAGAAAACAAAATAAACCATGAAGAATCTGTTAGACAGAGAAAAATAATCGAGCGTTTAAGACGAAGGCTCGGCACAATAAACAGGTCGTATTTCATTACGACTTTTGGATGTCAGATGAATGCCCATGACTCCGAGAAACTGAAGGGCATCCTTGAGGGAAATCGGATTTTCCGAAGCTTCGAAAGAGGATCAGGCCGACTTCATTCTCTATAACACATGCTGTGTCAGAGAAAACGCAGAGCTCAAGGTGTATGGCAGGCTTGGATATCTTAAAGGTGTAAAAAAAAAGGCAGCCGGACAAGATGATTGCTGTCTGCGGCTGCATGATGCAGCAGGAAAATACGATTGAGAAGATCAAGAAGAGCTATAAACATCTGGACCTTGTTTTTGGTACCCATAATCTATATAAGCTTGCTGAACTGATTGAAACGCGTCTTGATTCAGACGGCACCGTCTTCGATATCTGGGATTCGCACAAGGACATCGTCGAGGACCTTCCGACAATCAGACAGCATCCGTTCAAGGCGTCGGTCAACATCATGTACGGCTGCAACAATTTCTGTACTTACTGCATTGTCCCCTATGTCAGAGGCAGGGAGCGGAGCCGAATGCCGGAAGATATTCTGGCTGAAGTGAAACAGCTGGCTAATGACGGCGTGAAAGAAATCATGCTTTTGGGGCAGAATGTGAATTCATACGGCAAGACGCTGGACTCTCCTGTTTCATTTGCCGCGCTTCTGGAACGTGTGGCGAAAGTCGATGGCATAGAAAGAATCAGGTTCATGACGTCCCATTCCAAAAGACCTTTCTGACGAACTGATTGAAACAATGGCAAGCGAACCCAAAATATGCAAATACCTGCATCTGCCACTGCAGTCCGGGAGTACGGAGATCCTAAAGAAGATGAACCGCCACTATTCGAAAGACAGCTATATTGAGCTTCTCGGAAGAATAAAAACGAAAATGCCGGACATTTCCCTTTCCACTGATATCATAGTCGGATTTCCTGGAGAGTCGGATGCCGATTTCGAAGACACCCTGGATGTATACAGGCAGGCAGGTTATTCTTCGGCTTTCACATTTATCTATTCCAAACGGACAGGCACACCTGCTGCAATGATGGAGGATCAAGTGGATGCCGAGGCTGTCAAGGAACGATTCAACCGTCTGCTTGAAGTTGTAGACGAATACAGTGCGAGGTTCCACAACGGTCATATAGGCTCGGTCTTCAAAGTGCTGCTTGAAGAACAGAACCAGCAGAATCCAGAATTGCTGTCGGGACGAACAGAACGCAACAGCATCGTCCATGTGGAAGCTGACACGTCGTTTGTCGGAAGAACGGTCGATGTTAGAATCACAGGTGCCAAAACCTATTACCTGGTAGGAGAGATTGTATGAGCAAACCACTCACGCCGATGATGCAGCAATATATGGAGTTGAAAAAGCAATACAGTGACTGCATCCTTCTTTTCAGGCTGGGGGATTTCTATGAGATGTTTTTTGAGGATGCGCTGACTGCGTCCAGGGAACTTGAAATCACACTGACCGGAAGGGATTGTGGGCAGAAAGAGCGTGCACCCATGTGCGGTGTGCCACACCATTCTGCAGAAGGCTATATCAACAAGCTCATAGAGAAGGGCTACAAGGTAGCGATTGGTGAGCAGGTCGAGGATCCCAAGGAAGTGAAGGGGATTGTCAAGCGTGATGTGGTAAGGGTTGTCACACCTGGGACAAACCTTAACACCGGAAGCCTTGAAGCGGACAGAAACAACTTCCTGATGTCGGTATACAGGAACATTGCCAATTACGGCATCAGCTATGTGGACATTACGACGGGTGCCTTCTATACCACCCAGGTTTCGGGCAAAAACAAGGTGTTGGACGAGATAGCAAAAGTAGGCCCAAAGGAAATCATCATCAACGAAAACATGGCCGAGGAAACTGGGATTAGGGAAGAGCTCGTACAGAGGTTCAATGCGGCTGTTTCGGTCGAAGGCCCTGGGCTGTTCGATAAGGAACTCGCTGCGAAACGTATCATGGACCAGTTCGCCATTCTTTCCCTTGAAGGAATCGGTGTCAAGGACTATCCGGAAGCGGTTGTGGCTGCCGGCGCCCTGATTGCCTATGTCAGTGACACCCAAAAGAGCAGGCTAGGGCATCTGGACAGCATTCAGTATTACGCTGCATCGGATTATATGCATCTTGATATGGGCACGAGGCGCAACCTTGAGCTGGTCGAAACGATTCGTGACAAGCAGAAAAGAGGTTCGCTTCTGTGGGTTCTGGACAAAACAAAGACAGCCATGGGCGGGAGGATGCTGCGGCGTATGGTTGAACAGCCGCTTACCGATTTGGAAGCAATAAACGCCAGGCTGGATGCTGTAGAGGAAATGGCATCTGACGGACTGTCCAGAGCTGAAGCCAGGGAATACCTTGCACCCGTCTATGACATTGAACGTCTGATGGGGAAAATCAGCTGTAAAACGGCCAACGCGCGGGACCTGCTGTCTTTCAAGCAGTCCATCGCCATGATAGCGCCGATCAAAGGTCTCATGAGCAGCTTTAAATCGTCTTTGGCCGGGGAGATTGAACAGGGACTCGATACCCTTGATGACCTGATTGCCCTGATTGAGTCAAGCATCAACGAAGAACCACCTTTGGGACTCCGGGAAGGCGGCATCATCAAAGAAGGCTATAATGAAGAGGTGGATCAGCTCAGGAGCGCTTCCAAAGACGGCAAGAACTGGCTGGCCAATCTGGAAATGCAGGAACGTGAAGCTACCGGTATCAAGAACCTTAAAATAAAGTACAACAAAGTATTCGGCTACCACATCGAAGTAACCAATTCGTATCAGAACCTTGTGCCTGAACACTACACACGCAAACAGACCATGGCAAATGCCGAAAGATACATCACGCCCGAACTCAAGGAGATGGAAAACAAGATTCTCGGCGCTGAAGAAAAGGTCATTGCCCTTGAATACGAGCTTTTTTCAGAGATCAGGGAGATGCTGAACAGCCATACGGCAAGGGTCAAGTCGAGCGCCATGAACCTTTCCATGCTGGATGCATTGCTGTCCCTTGCCGAAACGGCATCGAAGAGCGGTTACCAGAGGCCCAACCTGAACGAAGAAGGAAAAATTGATATAAAAGACGGCAGGCATCCGGTTGTAGAGCGTATGCTTGATTATGACGCATTCATTGCTAACGACACTTATCTGGACGTCGATAGCCACCGATTTTCGATTATCACCGGACCCAACATGGCCGGCAAATCCACCTACATGAGACAGGTTGCGCTCATATGCCTGATGGCACAGATTGGAAGCTTTGTGCCTGCAGAAACGGCGGACATCTGCATCAGCGACAGGATTTTCACTCGGGTCGGGGCTTCTGACGACCTGGCATCGGGACAAAGTACCTTTATGGTGGAAATGACCGAGGTAGCCAACATACTTCGATATGCGACCGGCAAGAGCCTTGTCATACTGGATGAAATCGGCAGGGGAACGTCGACCTTCGACGGTTTAAGCATCGCCTGGGCAGTGGTGGAACACATCGCGAGCAAAACCCATATCGGTGCCAAAACACTCTTTGCAACCCATTACCATGAGCTGACGGAACTTGAAGGTACCGTTGAAGGCGTTCAGAACTACTGCATCACAGTCAAGGAAGCAAAAGAGGACCTGATTTTCCTGCGGAAAATAGTGCCGGGCGGTGCCGACAAAAGCTATGGCATTCAAGTTGCAAGACTGGCCGGCGTACCCAGGAATGTGATCCAAAGGGCACGCATCCTGCTTGACGAACTGACGGAGGCCGACATCACAAAGAATGCGGAACGAAACTATCCTGACAGCAGTTATGAGACTTTCGAGGATGAACAGCTGAATCTGTTTGACAACCGCACGCATCCGGCAGTTGAAAGACTGAAAGCCGTCGACATCAACAGCATGACACCGATAGACGCATTGAATCTGCTTGCGGAATTGGTTAAGGAAATCTGATCAGGGAGGCATAGATGGGCAGGATTCATATACTCGATGAAAATACAATCAATCACATAGCGGCAGGGGAAGTCGTGGAAAGACCGGCTTCGGTAGCAAAAGAACTGGTTGAGAACGCTATCGACGCCATGGCAGACAGAATAACCGTCGAAATCAAAGAAGGCGGTATCGGTATGCTGCGTGTCACTGACAATGGCTTGGGATTCCTGAAAGAAGATATAAGGAATGCCTTCTTGCGCCATGCCACCAGCAAGATTAAGGACACCAGTGATCTGGTAGGCATCCATTCGCTGGGTTTCAGGGGCGAAGCGCTTGCCAGCATCGCAGCCGTTTCCCAGGTCGAGCTGATGACAAAGCCACAGGATGCATTGGTCGGTTGCAGGTATGTCATTGAAGGCGGTTCCGAGAAAATCTTCCAGGATATCGCCACACCCGATGGCACGACTTTCATCGCGCGCAACCTGTTTTTCAACACGCCTGCCAGGAGAAAATTCCTCAAATCATCAAGGGCAGAAGCCTCTGCAGTCTCTGACATCATCGAAAGGCTTGCTCTCAGCAGACCTGAGATATCATTCAGGCTGATTGTGGACAGCAAGCAGAGATTGCATACGACTGGATCAGGTAAACTCAAGGAAGCAATTCTGCAGATATACGGCATCCAGTATGCCAGGGATCTGATTGCAATAGATTTCCGTGACGATGACGACAAGTTGCATGTGAGCGGTTATCTTGGGAAGCCTTCTCTTGGAAGGGGCAACAGATCATATGAACACTTTTTCCTGCATGGGCGCTATATCAAGAGCACCTTGCTGGAAAAGGCCGTCGAGGACGCTGTCGCACCTCAAATGATGACGGGCAGGTTCCCTTTCTGTGTCTTGCATTTGGACAACGATCTTGAAACTGTCGATGTGAATGTGCATCCTTCCAAGATGGAAGTGCGTTTCCATGAGGAACAGGCGGTCTATGAAAAGCTGCATCGCGGTGTGAAATATGCTGCAACACACAGTGAGCAGATTCCCGTAGTGACTGAAAAGCCTGAAGAAGTAGTGATTCCCAGAACGGCACCGGCTTCACAGCCGGTTTCGGAGCCGCTTTCGAAGCCGCTTTTGGAGCCGGATCCGGATGTTTTCGTTCCCATCAGTTTTGAAAAGAAAGTGGAAACGAAGCCTGTAGAAACGGTAAGGGAAAAGCAGGATTATCTTCAGGGTGAGCAGATAGAATATAAAAAAGACCTCTTTTTGGACAAGAAGGCTGCTGCCTTCCATAAAATAATTGGACAGCTTTTTGATACGTATTGGATTGTGGAACTTGAGGACAAGTATTACATGATCGATCAGCATGCTGCCCATGAAAAAGTTCTCTACGAGGAGATGCTGAATAAACTGGGTGAAAAGGTCGGTTATGGTCAACGGCTGCTGGAGCCTGTTGTCGTAACCCTCACATCGAGTGAATACGAGAGATACATCAGCCATGAAAAGCTTTTCGAGGATCTAGGCTACAAGGTCGAACCATTCGGAACCAAGGACCTTATCATCAAGAGTGTCCCATACATTTTCGACAAGACCATCGGGGAAGAGGACTTCATCCTGATTCTGGACAGGCTGTCAGACGTCTATATGTCTGACAAGTATGAGAGGCTTCTACATGATATTGCAAGCATGTCATGCAAAGCTGCCATCAAAGCCAACGACCGACTGAGCGAACTTGAGTACAGGCATCTGATCGACCGTCTGATGGCATTGGAGGACCCGTTCCACTGTCCTCACGGCAGGCCGGTCATAATTTCAATGACAAAATACGACTTGGAAAAGAAATTCAAGAGAATTGTTTAAGGAGGGGACAGCATGAAACCGCTCATTGTAATAGCAGGACCGACAGCATCAGGCAAGAGCGGTGTGGCTGTCGCGCTTGCAAAGAGAATCAATGGCGCTATTGTATCTGGAGATTCCATGCAGGTATACAGGAACATGGATATTGGCACTGCCAAGATAAAAAAAGAAGAAATGAAGGGTGTCGACCATTATCTGCTGAATATTATTGAACCGGACGAGCCATTCAGCATTGCGCGTTTCCAGGAATATGCGAAAAAGGCTGTTGATGAAATCCACGCCAGGGGACAGGTGCCTATTTTGGCTGGGGGAACTGGTTTCTATATCCAGTCGGTCACAAGGGATGTGGATTTTGCCGAAAATGATGAAGACAAAACATACAGATTCTCACTAGAGGCTTTTGTTGAAAAAGGCGGCGATGAAGCCAGAGAACAGCTGCACGAGCAACTGAAAGAAATCGACCCTGTCAGCGGCGTCAATATCCACCCGAACAATATCAAAAGGGTTATCAGGGCGCTGGAATACTACCATCAAACAGGCGAAACAATATCTGCACACAATGACAGGGAGAAACAAAAACCCGCCGCCTATGATTTGGCCTTCTATGTATTGGATATGGAAAGAGATACACTGTATAAAAGAATAAACGAGAGGGTCGACGCGATGGTTGAAGAAGGCCTTGTTTCGGAAGTGAAAACTCTCCTTGACAAAGGCTTTGACAAAAGCCTTGTTTCCATGCAGGGGCTTGGCTACAAAGAAATAATCGACTATCTTGATGGCAGTTATGATATTGAAACAGCTGTCGAAATACTTAAGCGTGACACACGTCGTTTCGCCAAGAGACAGCTGACCTGGTTCAAAAGGGAGGAAGAAGCCAGCTGGATCCGGCTTGAATCCTTCGATTTCAATTTGGAGGCTGTTGCGGAATATATTGTGAAAGATATTGAAGAAAGGCATATTTTGTAATACAATTGAAATTAGATATAAAAAAAGAAAAGGGGCGGGCATATGAGCAAACCAATTAATTTACAGGACGTTTTTTTGAATCAGGTAAGAAAAGAGAAGATTCCGGTACTGATTTATCTTACCAACGGGTTCCAACTTAAGGGACTGGTAAAAGGTTTCGACAATTTCATCATTCTGCTGGAATCTGAAGGAAAGCAGCAGATGATTTACAAACATGCCGTATCGACAATGATTCCTTCAAGGGAAGTGCATTTGTTGACTGAAGAGGCATAATCGTTTTTTTGAAAGGTTGGACACATTTTGTTGGACACGGTGTACGCCGGCATGGGCATTGACAGCATGGTTGCTGCCTACTGCAGGAAAATAGAAATATCCCTGAACGAACGGTTCAGGTGCATTGATGCGGTCGCAGAAGCTAATCAGATGAAAGTGCTGAAAGCGATGCAGGATAATAAAGTTAGTGATATACACTTCATGGCTACGACAGGCTATGGCTACAATGACTTGGGAAGGGAGACCCTTGAATCGGTGTACGCATCTGTATTCAAGACAGAAGCAGCATTGGTAAGGCCCCAGCTCATATCGGGTACACATGCCCTGACCGTGGCCCTGTCAGGAAATCTGAGACCCGGCGATGAGATTCTGTCTCCCGCCGGGAAACTTTATGATACGCTTCAAGAAGTCATAGGCATCCGTGAAACTGCCGGCTCTCTAAAGGAGTTCGGCATTACTTATGCCCAAGTGGACCTTCTTGATGGGGGAGAATTCGATTATAATGCCATTGGCAATGCGATCAGCGACAGAACCAAGCTAGTTGCAATCCAAAAATCCAAGGGATATGACTGGCGCCCGACATTCTCCAATGAACAAATCGGCAACTTGATAGCCTATATTCGATCCATTAAGCCTGAAGTCATTGTCATGGTAGACAACTGTTATGGTGAATTCGTTGAAGAAACCGAGCCCGGCGAATGGGGCGCTGACCTTATTGTAGGATCCTTGATCAAAAATCCTGGTGGCGGTCTTGCTCCTATCGGTGGATACATCGCAGGGAAAGAAAAGTACGTCGATATGGCATCCTATAGACTGACAGCACCAGGCCTTGGAAAAGAGGTAGGAGCCACGCTTGGCATCAACCAATCGCTTTTCCAGGGGCTATTCATGGCGCCGACCGTTGTGGCAGGCGCTGTCAAAGGCGCTATCTTTGCTGCCGCCGTATTTGAATCCCTCGGTTATTCAGTCATCCCTGAAAGCACGCAGGATCGATATGATATCATCCAGGCAATTCTGCTTGAGAACGAGGAGAATGTGATTGCATTCTGCCAGGGCATTCAGGCGGCAGCGCCGGTGGACAGCCACGTAGCGCCTGTTCCGTGGGATATGCCAGGCTATGATGCGCCAGTTATTATGGCAGCTGGGGCATTTGTCCAGGGTTCATCTATTGAACTAAGTGCCGATGCGCCGATCAAGGAGCCCTATGCCGCCTATTTCCAGGGTGGATTGACCTATTACCATGCTAAGTACGGTGTTGTGAAGGCGCTGCAGGTGATGTATGAGCGCGGCTTTCTTGAGATCAAGGGAATGGAATAGCCGTTTCCTTGACAAAGATTTTGGACAAGACTATAATCTGTAAATAATATGAAAAGTTGATTTTAGGAGGACATAGATGTGAAGAGCTATGGAGTAAACGAACTGCGGGAGATGTATCTGGACTTTTTTGAGAAAAAGGACCATTTGCGAGCCAATAGTTTCCCACTTATTCCGAAAAACGACAACTCCCTTTTGTTGATCAATTCAGGCATGGCGCCTTTGAAGGCTTATTTTACAGGCCAGGAGACACCCCCGAACAAAAGGATGACCACATGCCAAAAATGTATCCGTACAGGTGACATTGAAAACGTAGGAAAAACATCACGTCACGGTACGTTTTTTGAGATGCTCGGAAACTTCTCTTTTGGAGATTATTTCAAAAAGGAAGCGATTGCCTGGGCGTGGGAGTTCTTTACGGAAGTACTTGATATTCCAACAGACAAACTCTATGTGTCCGTCTATGAAGATGATGATGAGGCAGCAGACATCTGGCATCACCAGGAAAAGGTGCCAGCAGAAAGAATCGTGAGGCTTGGCAAAGCCGACAACTTCTGGGAACACGGCACAGGTCCCTGCGGCCCATGTTCCGAGATTTATGTCGACCGTGGTGAAGCATTCGGCTGTGACAGCCCGACATGCGGTGTAGGGTGTGACTGTGACAGGTATGTTGAAGTGTGGAACCTTGTCTTCACACAATTTGAAAAGACCGACGACGGCCGGTATCTGCCACTGGAATTCCCCAATATCGATACGGGGATGGGCCTTGAGCGTCTTGCCGTCATGATGCAGGGCGTCGACTCCATTTTTGATGTGGATACGATCAAAGCCCTGAGAGACGAAGTCTGCAGCCTGTCCAAAGTCGTTTATAACAAAGACCATGCCAAGGATGTCTCTATCCGTTTGGTTACTGACCATATCCGTTCGGTTACCTTCATGACTTCCGACGGTATCCTGCCTTCGAACGAAGGACGCGGTTACGTGCTTCGCAGACTGCTCAGAAGAGCGGCCAGACACGGCAAGCTTCTCGGTATCAAAGGTGCCTTCCTTGCAAAACTGGTCAAGGTTGTCATTGAAACCTCGAAGGATGCCTATCCTGAGCTTTCCGAAAAAGAGCATTACATTTACAAGATTATCAGTATTGAGGAAGAGCGTTTCGCCGAGACGATTGATGCCGGACTTAATATTCTCAAGAAATACATAGAAGAATTGATTGACAGCGGAAGCAAGACCCTGTCTGGGGAACATGCTTTCAAGCTATACGATACATACGGATTCCCAATTGACCTGACACTTGAAATCCTCGAAGAACAGGGAATGAATGTGGATGAGGCCGCATTCAAGGATGCTATGGAGGCCCAGCGCCAAAGAGCCAGGGACGCCAGGGAAGAATCCAACTACATGGGGCAGAAGGAATCCATCTATAACCAGCTGCCGGCTGACCTTGATACAACCTTTGTCGGCTACAGCCAGCCCGAGTACCAGTCCGTCATTACAGCCATAACGACTGATGACGAGATTGTCGACCGTGTGTCGGAAGGACAGAAAGTCAGTATGTTCGTGCAGGCAACGCCCTTCTATGCCACAAGCGGCGGACAGATGAACGATACCGGATATATCTTCAGCGAGACAGGCGAAATGATCGTAGAGGATGTAGCCAAAGTAAACGGAAACAAATGGGCGCATATTGGAAAAGTTGTTAAGGGCACTTTCTCTGTGGGAGAGGAAGTGAACCTGATTATAGACAAGAAACGCCGTCACGCGACGATGAAGAACCACTCCGCGACACATCTGCTGCAGAGGGCATTGAAAAATGTGCTGGGCGAGCATGTGGAACAGGCAGGTTCCTCTGTAAGCTCGGATCGTTTGCGTTTCGACTTTACCCATTTCTCTTCCATGACACCTGACGAGATTGAAAAGGTTGAACTGGAAGTGAACGAAAAAATCCAGGAAGAACTCCCTGTTATCATCAAGGAGATGAATATCGAGGAAGCCAAGTCGGAAGGCGCTATGGCTTTGTTCGGAGAGAAGTATGGCGATCGTGTGCGTGTTGTCAAGATGGGGGATTATTCCACAGAGCTTTGTGGTGGCACCCACCTTAACAACACTCTCGAAGCGGGCGTGTTCAAGATCGTCTCTGAAGGCGGTGTAGCCGCTGGCGTGCGTCGCATCGAAGCGCTGACCTCTGAAGCTGCCATCCAGTACTACAGAGATCAAGAGGCGCTCCTTCAGTCCGTATCAAGCAAAGTGAAAGCCGATACTCAGAACCTGCTTGCAAAACTCGACAGTATGCTTGAAGACCAGAAAGCGCTGCAGCAAGAGCTCGACAAACTGAAAGCAGTCGTTGCAAAAGGTGCTGCCGATGATATCATGTCCCAGGTGAAAGAGGTGGGTGATGTGAAGTACATTGCAGCATTCATCCAGGATTCCAACCCGAACAGCCTTAGGGATATGGGTGACAGCTTGAAACAGAAGCTGAAACAAAGCGTGGTTGTCCTTATGACTTCCGGCGAAGGCAAGGTCAACATCGTGGCCATGGCTTCTGATGACGCAGTCGCAAAAGGCGCCCATGCAGGCAATCTTGTCAAAGCCGCTGCGGCAGTCGTTGGCGGCGGCGGTGGCGGACGTCCGACAATGGCTCAGGCCGGCGGTAAGGATCCGTCCAAAATCGAAGCAGCGCTGGCCAAGGCGGAAGAAACCATTCTTGAACAACTGAACAGTTAACCGTATGAGAAGGGCATGTCTTTATTTATGCATTTTGGTTTGGCTGGCAGTTTTGCTGTTCACTGGCTGTCAGTACAGTGAGAGCAAAGCTTCAGTTGCGATGCCGATCATTAGATCTCATCTGGCTGTACCGGCCTTTCAAGCAGGTGTTTTCAAAAACCTTCCACAACCAGTGCACCGGAAAGAGGAAGTAACAGTCTCCTTTGTAGGCGACATTATGGTTCACTATGCACAGCTGAGGCGTGCCTATGACTATAAGTCCGGGACGTTCGATTTTTCCGGTTCTTTTAAGTATGTAAAGAACACTCTGCAGTCAGCGGATTATGCCATCGGCAACCTGGAGACTACATTTGGCATGCCAGAAAGTTCAAGAGTAATCAACGAAGAAACGGGTTTTGCAGGCTACAGCGGTTTTCCATGTTTCAATACACCTGAATCGATGGCCGATGCCCTCGCATTAGCAGGCTTTGATTTTATGGCAACTGCCAACAACCACGCCCTCGACACAGGGGATGCCGGTATGAAAAACACGTTAAAAGTGCTGGATGAAAAGGGCATTCGTCATACCGGTACTTTTTTCGGGGAGCGTGCTCCTTTTGAACTTGTTGAAGTGAAGGGTGTCACACTGGCTATCGTCAATTACACTTACGGTACGAATGGATTCACCCTTGAGAGTGCAGGCGATTTATCAATCAACACCCTCAATATGTACAGTGAAGAAAATGTTGAAATGCTGCTTGAGGATGTGGCATCTGCAAAGCTGTCAGGCGCAGATGCGGTGATTGTTTTTCTCCATTGGGGAAATGAATACCAGGATCAACCCGAACACTATTATCAAGTCCCTCTTGGCAATGCCATTCTTGACGCGGGAGCAGACGTAATTATCGGAAGCCATCCCCATGTTCTGCAGCCGATTGTAATCCCTGCTGATGGCACTGGAGATCTGATTGCCTATTCTCTCGGGAACTTTCTTTCCTCTCAGACAAACCTCGTACTTTACGGCGGTGCGGCGACTGATACCGGTGCTATCCTGACACTGTCGTTCGAAACTGTCGATGGCGAGTATTCAGGGCTTAAAGGCTATTACCTTCTGCCTACAGTTGTCACACGACGTTCTGATGATGTTTGTGTGCTGCCTGTCAGTGGGAACACAGCAGCGTCGGAGGTCCTGGAGAAAATGGTGGGTACAGACATACAAGCGGATATCGCCGGCTCACCATTCGGCGCATACTTTGAAGTAAATAATCGGTCAAATGATCAAGAAAAATGAATAAAAACATTGACGAAATGAGAGAATGTGATATAATCATCTATAGTGCTAAATTAAACCCACAGTTGAGTGAGCACAATTCGCAGCTGGAGGGGAGGTTGGAGTAGGTTATGTCGAACGTAACAATTAGAGACAACGAATCTCTTGACAGCGCTCTTAGAAGATTTAAGAGAAACTGTGCAAAAGCGGGTATCATGCAGGAAATCCGCAAGAGGGAACATTACGAAAAACCAAGCGTAAAGCGTAAGAAGAAGTCTGAAGCGGCCAGAAAACGCAAGTATTAATATGGCCTTTTCGTAATGCAAGTTATAATTGAATCGTATTGAAAAGAGACGGAGCCTGGCTTCGTCTTTTTCTGTTTCATAATCACTTTCTATATGATAAAATGAATTGACAACAAAAAAACAATCAATGCCTTAACAGGAGGCAATATGAACATAAAGGAAACACTCATTGAAGTGCCCTTTGACATGGTCGCTAAGATTTTTGGGAGTTATGATATGCATGCCAAAAAAATCGAAAAAGAATTGAATGTGACTTTGGTGAACAGGGACAACGAGCTAAAAATATCTGGACAGCCGCATTCGGTGTCACTTGCCGAAGAAGTGGTCCACCAGATGATTGAAACTATCAAACGTGGCATCGAGCTTAACGACCAGAATGTCGATTACGCCATAACCCTTGCCAAGGACGCGAAAAGCAAGGAAATGAGCAGTCTTCATCAGGACTATATCTGCATGACGACGAAGGGCAAGTTTATAAGGCCCAAGACACTCGGACAGAAAAAGTATATAGACCTGATTCGCAAAAATATGATTGTCATTAGTGTCGGGCCTGCAGGAACCGGAAAGACCTATCTTGCCATGGCCCATGCCATCACAGCATTCAAAAACAATGAAGTGAACAGAATCATTTTGACCCGCCCTGCAATCGAAGCCGGAGAAAAGCTCGGTTTCCTCCCGGGTGACCTTCAGAGCAAAGTGGATCCCTATCTAAGGCCGCTGTATGACGCCCTATATGAAATCATGGGTGCAGAACCGTTTTTGAAAAACATGGAGAAAGGGCTGATTGAAGTGGCACCCCTTGCCTACATGAGAGGCCGAACACTTGACAATGCTTTTATAGTGCTCGATGAGGCTCAAAATACGACCCAGGAACAGATGAAGATGTTCCTGACACGGATTGGGTACGGGTCAAAAGCGATTATCACAGGAGACATTACCCAGAAGGACCTTCCTGAGAACAAGAAATCAGGATTGGAAGTAGCGATGAATATTTTAAATGATATTGAAGGCATAGGCATCACCAGGCTTTCAAACAAGGATGTCGTCAGACACCCCCTTGTGCAGAAAATCGTCACCGCTTATGACAGATATGAAAAGAGACAGGGAAGGGAGCAACACAAATGAATATACTTATAGAAAACGGACTGGATGAGCAAATTCCCGAGCCATATTTCAAGGTGATTGAAGATGCTGTGCATCAGAGTGTAGAAGCCATGGCATTCCCGGAAGACTACGAAGTCAGTGTCACATTGGTGAGCAAAGAGGAAATAAGGCAGATCAATTCCGAATACAGAAATAAAGATGCTGTGACGGATGTATTGTCCTTTCCGCTTCTAGACTATGACAAGCCTGGCGATTTTGAAAATATTCATCATACCGCCACTTACACCAACCATGAAGTACCATGCATAATGCTTGGCGACATTGTCATTTGCTATGAAAGGGCTATTGAGCAGGCTGAAGACTACGGTCACAGCATCGAAAGGGAGCTGTCATTTCTTACGGTTCACAGCATGCTTCATCTGTTCGGCTATGACCACATGAATCCGGAAGACGATGAAGTCATGACGGGTCTCCAGAGAGACATTCTGGATGGAATGGGGATGACCAGGTGAAAAACCGTTATCTGAAAGACAGCTTCAAACATGCATCCCACGGCATATACCAGGGGATCAAAACAGAACGCAACTTGAAAACAGAAGCAATTATTGGTGCAATTGTCCTTATGGTTGCATTAATGCTTAAAGTAAAACCTTCTGAATGGGCTGTTCTTTTATTGACTATCGGCTTCGTCCTGGTGACTGAGCTTCTTAATACCGCGATAGAATACACCGTGGACATGGTTTGTGGAGACCAGTATCATGAATTGGCCAAGTATGCCAAAGACATTGCAGCAGGAGCAACATTGCTGGCATCACTTACGGCTGTTGCAGTAGGCCTGTTCATATTCATACCACATATGACACATTAAAGACACCTAATCAAGGAGAGACGGAAATGAGAAAAAAACAATTGCTATTTGCAGCAGTCATCGCTATTCAACTGATGCTTGCAGCCGGGTGTGGCAATAAGGATAACGAAGCAGTGGAAACCGATGTTGTAACAGAACCCGCAATCAGCGCTGAAGAGACATCGGGTCAGGAAGAGCCATTGGAGGAAGCCGTGCCGGAAGTGGTTGAGGAAGTGCCCAGCCATGACGGTGAAGCTGTCAGCTCGCTTACAGGACTCTGGATCGATGAGGAAAAGGTATCAGTAAGACCTTTTGCGGTCATGATCAACAACTTGAAAGAAGCCATGCCGCAATCGGGTATTGCAGATGCAGATATTATTTATGAGGCTCAGGTGGAAGGTGCAATCAACCGTCTGATGGCCGTTTACCAAAGTTTCGATGAGACAGCAACAAAGATTGGACCTGTAAGAAGCGCACGTCATTACTATCTTGACATGTCTTTCGATTTCGATTCGATCTATGTCCATTACGGCAAGAGCCCGCAGGCCAAAGACGCCTTTTCCACCCTTAATGCTGCGCATCTTGACGGCTTGTCCTATCTGGATGCAGTCATGTTCTACCAGGACCCCAAACGTGTCCGCCCCCATTCGACATACACAAGCTATGACGGTTTGTTTGCCGGACTTGAAAGAGTCGGATATAGGCAGGAAATCAATCCGGAGAAGTCGGACAAACTTATTTTCGCTGAAGAGAACACCACTCTGGCATCCGGAGCTTCGGCCCTTAAGGTAAATCTGTCATATTCATGGTATTCAAAACCTTGGTTTGAATATGACGAAGAAAGCGGGAAATACCTGCGATTCCAGTATGGCAACAAACAGATTGATATTGAAACCGGTGAACAGCTGGCATTTGCCAACATTATCGTACAGTTTACTGACACATGGAACATTCGCGGGGATACTGCCGGCCGGCTGGATATGGATCTGGTCTCTTCCGGAGAAGGCTATTACATATCTGCAGGCAAATACATTCCGATTACATGGGAAAAGACTTCTCACGAATCACCGACCCATTATTATAACGAATCTGGCGATAAACTTGTTTTGAATCCGGGAAAAACCTGGATATCCATATTCCCACTGGATGGACAGTCGAATGTCACGATAGAATAGAGGTAATCGCTATGACGAATGCAGAACTGATTGAAAAAGCGAAAAAAACCATGGAGAATGCTTATTCACCTTATTCACAGCTTAGGGTAGGCGCAGCGCTTCTGACTGCGTCTGGAGACGTCTATACAGGCTGCAATGTGGAGAACGCTTCCTATGGTGCGACCATCTGTGCTGAAAGAACAGCGATTCTAAAAGCTGTCTCAGAAGGCGAGAGAAGCTTTGACAGGATGGCTATTGTGAGTTCATCAAACGAACATACATATCCCTGCGGGCTGTGTCTGCAGGTTTTGGCGGAATTTATGTATGACGGGACTTTGGTGTTCGACAGCGAAACCAAGGGGATTGCTGAAATACCTGTTAAGGATTGTCTGCCAAAGAAATTCAATCTTTAGGAGACCGGCTATGGGGCTTAAATCAAAAAATATGAACAGTCTGATAGTGCAAGGATCTATTCTGGCAGCTGCATCCATGATTGTCCGGTTGATCGGATTCTTCTACAGAATCCCATTGATCAACCTGATTGAGGATGAGGGGAATGGCTATTACAGTATTTCCTTCGAAATCTATTCTTTTCTTCTTATCATATCTTCGTATGGACTGCCAGCTGCAATATCAAAAATAACTTCTGCAAGGATTGCCGAAGGGAAATACAAAGAGGCGGATTGCTTATTCAAGGCTGCTATCAAGATGGGCCTTGTCATCGGCATAGGAACGTCTCTTGTTTTATGGTTTGGGAGCATGCCGATTGCACATGCCGTTGGCATCGACAAAGCCTATCTTTCAATCCGTGCCCTGGCACCGGCCATCCTGATTTTCTCAGTGATGGCGGTTTTGCGGGGCTACTTCCAGGGGTCAAAGAACATGATTCCAACAGCTGCAAGCCAGGTGGTGGAGCAGGTGTTCAATGCCGTATTCAGCATTGTGATGGCTATGCTTCTTGTTGATAAGGGCCTTGAGTATGGCGCCATGGGCGGCACGTCCGGAACGGGCATCGGCGCTTTTTTCGGTCTTCTGACTCTGGTCATCATATTCTTCCGCACACGGCCGGCAATGAAAAGCCGCATCAGCAGCGATACTAATTCGCTGGAAAAGATGTCGGCTGTAGAGAGCTGGAAAATAATACTGATGACTGCTTTTCCTATGGTGATCGGTGCTGCCACCTATCAGCTTGCCAACTTTACCGACATGGTTATGTTCCAACAGGCTATGCTTCATCACGGCTACGCGCAGGCGGCTGTGGCTGAAACTTATGGCATTCTGGCGGGAAAATACAGAATCTTCATTATGCTTCCCATTTCAGTGGCCTCTGCCATGGTTGCCGCAGCACTACCAAGCCTGACGACATCACATGTGAAGAACAACTATGAAGAGCTGCTGCATAAAAGCAGTCTGGCAATAAGGACGACGATGATCCTGGTCATACCTGCAGCAGTCGGTCTTTTCGTGCTGGCTCTGCCGATACTAACACTCGTGTTCAACGTCGAGAATCTGGAGCTTGCAGCATCCTTGATGCGCCTCGGTTCCATTACAGTTGTCCTTTACAGCTTTTCGACTATCTGCATAGGCTTGCTTCAAGGATTCAACAAACTCTTTGTACCAGTAAAGAATGCTGCCATAGCTTTGGTTTTTAAGGTCATCGGCAATATTATCCTTCTTTTTGTACTCGATACAAATGTCTATGGCGCTGTCATAACAAATATCCTTTTTGCGCTGATAGCTTCATTCCTTAATTTCAGGGCAGTAGCCACACATACCGGTCTAAAATTGAATTGGAAAAAGACATTCATACGCCCGGGCGTAGCGGCTATGGTTATGGGCGCCTTCGGATTTGGATCCTACTTTGTACTGAGCAGCGTTGCAGGCATGGACCATGGGGCGACCCTTGTAGCGCTCGGCCTTTCCATACTGATTTATGGCATAGCAGCAATCAAAACGAAAGCTTTGACAGAAAACGAACTTGCAGCATTTCCTAAAGGCCACGCGCTGATCAGGTTTTTCAAGAGAGTCAAGCTTCTTTAACTGAGGTATATCTATGAGAATACGCATCAATCAAATTAAAATGCCTTTGGACCATTCTGTTAGGGATTTGGAAAAGCAGTTC
Organism: Vallitaleaceae bacterium; assembly: GCA_963677915.2. Lineage (GTDB taxonomy): Bacteria > Bacillota > Clostridia > Lachnospirales > Vallitaleaceae. Next base: position 238,429 of record CAXXGE010000028.1, read on the forward strand.
TCGCTCAGGTTGAAAGGCGTAGAAGCAAAGTCTTTTACTATTTCTCGCAAATCGGTGGACGCCCGAAACAAGGGGGATTTGAAAATTGTCTACTCTGTGGATGCAGAGGCAGACGGTTTGCCGAACAAACTGCTTCGGGATAGGAATATTGAGATATTAAAAGATGCTGCCGGTTATGTTTTCCCTGAAAAAGGCAGCATACCTAAACACAGGCCAGTCGTTGTAGGCAGTGGACCAGCCGGTCTCTTTGCGGCTCTGCTGCTGGCTGAAAACGGCTACAGGCCGATCCTGCTGGAAAGAGGGAAAGCGGTCGAAGATAGATTAGCTGATGTGAATACGTTTTTCAGCGGCGGCAGGCTTGACCCGGAATCAAACATCCAGTTCGGCGAAGGCGGCGCAGGCACATTCTCTGACGGTAAAATAAATACCGGGGTCAAAGACAAGGCACATAGAAAAGAAAAAATCATCGAGACTTTTCTGGCAGCAGGCGCTCCCGAAGAGATTGCCTATATCAACAAGCCTCATATAGGCACCGATTACCTGGTGGAAGTCGTCAGGAATATTAGAAACAGAATCATTCAGCTTGGCGGAGAAGTGCATTTCAGCAGCCTGGCAACTGAATTCGTGCTGGATGCAGACAGCCGTTCTGTTCAGTACATTGTTGTGAATGGGAAAGACAGAATCCGGACCGACGATATAATCCTGGCCGTTGGACACAGCGCAAGGGATACGTTCAAGGAACTGGCCCTTAAAGGCATAGCGATGGAGCCGAAACCCTTTGCAATCGGTCTTAGAATCGAACATCCGCAAAGCATGATCGGTGAAAGCCAGTACGGACCTTCATACAGCCATGAGAACCTGCCTGTGGCGGACTACAAACTCACCTACAGGACAGATGCAGGAAGGGGCGTGTACAGTTTCTGCATGTGCCCGGGCGGTTATGTGGTCAACGCATCATCCGAAGAGGGTATGGTTGTATGCAATGGCATGAGTGATTTTGCAAGGAACAGCCCGAACGCAAACAGTGCCATTATCGTGACGGTTTATCCAGAAGACTTTGACTCGGACGATGTTTTGGCAGGTGTAGCATTCCAAAGGAAATACGAGGAACTGGCCTTCGGTCTTTCAAGCAGGCAAACCGCACTGCCGATTCAAAAGTGGGACGATTTCTTCAAAGGGACTGTATCGGACAGCTTGGGAGCGGTTAAGCCTTCGGTGAAAGGTGAGACTGTTTTTGCAGATCTTAACAGGTGTCTGCCGGCCTATGTTGCTGAATCCATAAAGGAAGCGATTCCTGTATTCGGAAGAAGAATCAGGGGATTTGACAGACCGGATGCCGTTTTGACGGGTGTGGAGACACGTACAAGCTCGCCAGTCAGGATTGTCAGGGATGAATCGGGCGAATCCATAAATATCAAAGGCATTTACCCCTGCGGTGAAGGGGCCGGCTATGCCGGAGGAATTATGTCCGCCGCCATCGACGGTATCAAGGCTGCAGAGGCTCTGGCGATAAAATATTTTGGCAGGTAAAGGAACTTATTGGCAGTTGTTTCGTCTTATAGATAGACGGAAGGAGCGTGGGAGCATATGAAAAGGATAAAAAGAAAACTGTTTATGATTCTTATGGTGCTGGCGTTGGTGATCAGCGTGTTGGTGGCATGCGGCAGTAAAAAAGAATCAGAAACCCAGTCAACCGGTTCAAGCAGTGTCAGCTACGACTCAGCAATGTCAGAATCGGCAGAAGAATACTATGCTGAAGCACCCGATTATGATGAAAAAGGCCTATCTGACAACAGCTCGTCGCAATTCGCAGGCAATCTGGAGAACCAGAAGGTCATTAAGACGGGTTACTATTACATTGAAACCTTGGCGTATGAAGAGAGTATTCAGACCATTCGGGATATTGTAGAGCAGTTCAACGGTTACGTGTCCAATTCGGAAGAATCCGGGTACGGCATCAACAACAGGGAATGGTACACAAGAAACGCGTATTTCATCGTCAGAGTGCCTGCGCTGTCCTATACGGCATTTACGGAAGCTTTGGAGGATGCCGGACAGATTGTCAACGGCAGAGACAGTGAGCAGGACGTCACTTCCCAATTCATAGATGTGGAAGCAAGGCTCAAGACTTTGAAAGTACAGGAGGAAAGGCTTCTGGCCATATTGGTGGAAGCGGACGACCTGCAGTACATCATTGAACTTGAAAAGGCACTGGCTGATGTCAGATACCAGATTGAAAGTTATGAATCGACAATGAGGAACCTTGAGGACAGAATCGCTTATTCCACCGTTGAAATCAGGCTGCAGGAAGTCATTGAGGAAACCGATCTGACGCCTGCTCCCAGAACTTTTGGCGAAAGAATTACGCAGGGATTCAAACAATCCATCGATAACATCAGTGACTTCTTTGTGGACTTGACCGTATTCCTTCTGACGGCTTCGCCGTATCTGGTCATCATAGCAATCGTTGTGATATTCGTCTTGACAGCCGTTGTCAAGCGGCTTAGAAGAGACGGAGAGAAAAAGGAATAGGACAACTTGATAAAACTGCATGATTGATGTAAAATAGCCACAGACCATATGCTGTGGCTATTATATTAGGGAAAAGGTGAATTTATGAAGCACCGCACGCATCTTAGCGACAAAAAAAGAATTGTCATAAAAATTGGATCCTCTTCGATTACACACGAGTCAACAGGCCATATCAGCCTGGCTAAGCTTGAAAAGTACGTACGTCAGATAGCTGACCTTAAAAATTCAGGCCGCGAGGTCGTGCTGGTTACTTCCGGCGCGCAGGCAGTGGGGGTCAGCACGATGAATCTGCCGGTAAGGCCGGACAGAATCGACCAAAGACAGGCAATCGCCGCTGTAGGTCAAGCATCCCTCATGATGATCTATCAGAAGCTTTTCAGGGAATACAGCCAGATCGCAGGCCAGGTTCTTATTACCAAGGACGTTGTCGACCATCCTGTCAGGCTTCAGAACGCAATCAACACATTCAAAGCGCTGCTCGAATACAACGTGATTCCAATAGTCAACGAGAACGACTCCGTTGCCTATGATGAAATACTGTTCGGTGACAATGACACGCTTTCTGCAATCGTCGCAAAAATGGTGGATGCAGACCTGTTGATACTCCTGTCGGATATTGATGGCCTTTTTGATGAGGATCCTCGCGAGAATCCAGAAGCCACGCTAATCAATACAGTTCATGATGTCAATGATGATATTGAATCCATGGCCTCTGGCTCGAAGAGTGCCGTAGGTACAGGCGGCATGTCGACGAAGATAATGGCAAGCAAGATAGCGACAGAAGCAGGCATCGATATGATCATAGCCAACGCAACAGAACCTCAGGTGATAGAAAGGGTCATGTCTGGCGAACTGATAGGCACACTGTTCAAAGGCATACCAAGGAAGTGAAGGGAAAAGAATGAACCAAAAGAAGATAGATAGAATCAATGAATTATCCAGAAAACAAAAGTCGACAGGTCTGACTGATGACGAGCTTAAGGAGCAGGCTGCTCTCAGGCAGGAATATGTGAAAAATGTCGTCGGCGGACTGAGAAACCAGTTGGAGAATGCCTCCATCAAGGAACTCGACGGCACCATCACGCCTTTAAAGCCTAAGAACAAATGAGCAGGCACCAAAAACAGGCGCTAAGGAAGGAACTGCTGTCCAAACGAAAGAACCTGACCGACAGGCAGGTGATGACGGCGGCAGAATCTGTACTGAACCATATGATTCGGATGCCTGAATATATGGCGGCACCCAATGTTTTCATCTATGTGGATATGAATAACGAGCTGCCCACGAAAAGACTCATTGAAAGGGCAGTGGAAGACGGCAAGCATGTCTACCTGCCTAAAGTGATTGATGCAGAGAGCATGTCTTTCTATAGGTTTATCGGCTTCGACCAGCTGATGGATGGACCTTTCGGCTTGAAAGAGCCGTCGCCGGTCAACAAGGGCGAACCTGGAAGCAATGACCTGATGTGTCTTCCGGGAATAGCATTTTCGAAAGACGGCTTCAGATTAGGGTATGGTGCCGGGTATTATGACAATTACCTGAAAGGCAAGTCGGTGATCAAGGCAGGTCTTGCATATGATGAAAACCTTCTGAATACGCTGCCTCACGAAGCCCATGACCAGCCTGTTGACATGGTTGTAACGCCTTCAGCTGTCCATAGAATCGATACGAAGTAAAAATGCCGGTTTGGGTAGTCAACCCAATACCGGCATTTGTCTTATGATTATTCAGCTTCAATCAGGGTATTGAACACTTCGGCCACGTTGTCGAATTCATCCTGGCTTTCAATATTCTGAAGGTCGATCTCGCCATCTTCAAGCTCATTATATTGATAAATGAAAACATCGTCACCTTCTTCCGGAAGCAAGGCAATGTACTCCTTGTCATCCACATCGAAGATGCCAAGAACGACACATTCAAGTTCTGTATCATCGTCAAGTGTCAATGTAATCATATGGTTATGATGGTGACCGTGCTCATGATCATGGTCATGGCCGCAATCGCAGCTGCCGTCTCCACAACATCCTTGATCCATTTCCATGTCTTTATCTGTCATAAAAATCTCCTTTTGTTATCAGTGTTGATTGTGGGTTTCATTATAGCATACACGCTTGACTTTAAATACCCCTTTTTGTATGATTATTACATGATAGCATATATAAACGGCCGGCTGGAAGAAACGGGTGAAGACAACGTCGTAATTGACATGGGTGGCATCGCATGGGAAATCCATACACCTGCTTCAGTTCTTCCGCTGCTGCCTTCAATCGGAGAAAAAATCAAACTACATACATACCTTCATGTAAGAGAGGACGCCATGCAGCTCTTCGGTTTTCTGGCCAAGGATGACCTGTTTGTCTTCAAAAAATTGCTTACAGTCAACGGCATTGGACCAAAAGCCGCCCTAGGCATACTGTCCGTCCTGTCTGCAGACGACTTGAGGTTCGCTGTCATGGCAGATGATGTCAGTGCCATATGCAAGGCGCCTGGTGTCGGCAAAAAGACGGCCCAAAAGCTTATCCTTGACATGAAGGACAAACTGAAAATAGAAGAATGGGTCAAGGTTGTCAGCTTGGAGTCGAACATGCCTGTTCTTCAACCGGGCAATGACATCCGCGGAGAGGCTGTCGAGGCTCTTGTATCCCTTGGCTACTCACAAACCGAGGCTGTTTCGGCCATATCAAGCGCCCACAGCAGTGCAGAGGATGTTGAATCCCTTATTAAGGCAGCTTTGAAACAATTAGTATAGGCCGCGGACTACACTAGCAATATTTTAAGACAGGAGTCTGTCCATGACGAACAGAATGATCAACACCTCATTCGCAGAAGAGGATATAGCAATAGAAAAGCCTTTACGTCCCCAATTACTTGAAGATTACATCGGACAAGAAAAGGCCAAGGAGAACATCAGGATATTTATCGATGCGGCCAAGATGCGGCATGAAACGCTTGACCATGTCCTCTTTTATGGACCGCCGGGACTTGGCAAGACAACCCTTGCCAATATCATCGCCCATGAAATGCATGTCAATGTGAAGATCACATCGGGGCCGGCAATCGAGAAACCCGGCGACATGGCAGCGATACTTAACAACCTCCAGGAAGGGGACATCCTTTTCATCGATGAAATCCATCGCTTGAACAGACAGGTGGAAGAAGTCATGTACCCGGCCATGGAGGATTTTGTCATTGACATATTGATCGGCAAAGGTCCATCAGCGCGTTCCATTCGACTGGATCTGCCCAAGTTCACCCTCGTCGGCGCTACAACCAGGGTCGGTTCATTGTCATCCCCACTAAGGGACAGGTTTGGCGTGATACACAAGCTCGAATTCTATACCGTTGACGAACTTGTTCAGATAGTTCTTAGATCCTCAAAAGTCCTGGAAGTGGCTATCGATCTGGCTGGTGCAAGGGAAATCGCACTTAGATCGAGGGGCACACCCAGACTTGCAAACCGATTGCTGAAAAGGGTCAGGGATTTCGCCCAGGTAAAATATGACGGGAAGATCACTGAAGAGGCGGCTGCCTATGCCCTCGATGCCCTCGATGTGGATTCGCATGGCCTGGATAAAAACGACAGGCGAATCCTCATGACGCTTATAGAGAAGTATGACGGCGGTCCGGTAGGGCTTGATACATTGGCTGCAACGATAGGAGAGGAGTCGGGTACCGTCGAAGACGTGTACGAGCCCTATCTGATGCAGCTAGGATTCATCAACAGAACACCTAGGGGAAGAATGGCTACGCCGTTCTGCTACAGGCATTTCGGCTATGAATACAGAGGAAGCGACAATGAACAGATAACTGTCGATGATTTATAATGGGGGGGTGGCATCGTTGGATGATAAATTCGCAATCCTGCACGAGATTTCAAAAAATCCGAATACCAGCAATAGAAAGCTGGCAAAACTGACCAACAAAGCTGTAGGTACTGTCAACGCACGGATCCATGAACTGCTGGATCAGGACTATATTGCATTCCAGCGTGAGAACGCCCGCCTTTTCCACTATGAGATTACAGATAAAGGTCAGCTGTATTACAGTGAACTGCTCCACATCTATACAAATCAGGCTATCGCTTTAGTTGATGATGCCAGGGCGAATACCCGCAAAGTTATACACAACAAGGTGGATGAGGGGGTCCGTCAGTTTTATCTGTACGGTACCCAGGATGCGCTTTACAGGATAGCCAAAATGACTTTGATTGAAATGTCCCTTGAGAAGGATATTTTATATGCCGACATCGAGTCTTTGGATGAGATCAGCGGCGACAGAAACCATGCAGTCTTAATCTGGGAATCGAAGAACACTGGCTGTTCAGAATATGCAGCCAATATACTACTATAATAATTTACGGGGTGTTGAAATGACCAATAAGAACGATACAAAGGTATTGATAGGCGGCAATGTATACACGTTGTCGGGTTATGAAAGCGAAGAGTATATCCAGCGGGTTGCGCTGTATATCAACAACAAGATGGAAGAAATGAAGGAGTCTGTCAACGGCAAACAGCTCAATACCCGCCTTTTTTCGGTTCTGCTGGCACTTAACATTGCAGACGACCTGTTCAAGGAACGTGAAAAGAACGAAGAGGCGCACAAGCTGATTAAGCTGAAGGAAGAACAGATTGGCAACCTAGAAGAAGAAATGCTGGAACAGCAAATACTGATCGATGAATTGAAAGGACAGGTTTCAAAACTTGAAGCCTACAAGCAATTGAACGGTTGAGAACAATGCAGCTCAAGAGCTATCCACTGCCATAGTTGGATAGCTTTCTTTAAGCTTTTGAAAGGAATTGGATTTATGGAGCAAACCATAGAACTGCTGTCACCGGCCGGCTCCTATGAGGCGTTCAGAGCAGCGGTAATAAGCGGCTGCGATGCAGTGTATCTAGGCTGCAAGGATTTCGGTGCCAGGGCATATGCGCAAAACTTCACCCGCGAGGAATTGACAAAGGCCATCCGTGAAGCCCACTTGCTGGATGTTAAAGTGTTTCTGACAGTCAATACACTGTTCAAGAACAGTGAACTTCATGATTTAAAGAAGCTGCTTGCAGATGTCTATAAGATGGGTATCGATGCATTTATCATCCAGGATTTCGGGTTGATAGGCATGATGAAAACTCTGTTCCCCGAAGCGGAGATTCATGCCAGTACGCAGATGAACTGCCATAGCCCGGCATACGCCGCGTTCTTGAAAAATCAAGGCTTTTCCCGGGTGGTACTTAGCAGGGAACTATCACTGGCACAGATTGAAAGCATCCATGAACAGGTAGATATTGAGCTTGAAACTTTTGTTCACGGCGCTCTGTGCTATTGTTTTTCCGGCCAATGCCTGATGAGCTCCATGATAGGCGGCAGAAGCGGAAACAGGGGCAGGTGCGCCCAGCCGTGCAGGCTGCCGTATCAGGTCGTCATCGATGGAGATATTCGTGCAAAGCAGTATGTTCTCAGTCCTAAGGATATCCAGACTGTCGACCTCCTGCCGGATATGATACGCGCAGGTGTCAAGTCCTATAAAATAGAGGGCAGAATGAAATCTCCAGAATATGTAGCATGGAATACAAAAGTATATCGGCATTACCTGGATCTCGCTGCGGCAGGCAATCCAGAGACACTCAGGAAAGTTGACCTCGAAGCGATGCTGCAGTTGTACAACCGCGGAGGCTTTTCAGAAGGGTACTACAAACAGAAGAATGGTCAAGCCATGATGGCGACAAAAAGGCCCAATCATCAAGGTGTGTTTGTTGGAAGGGTGACAAGCGTGTCCGGCAAAGGCGTACATGTAGACTTTTTCAAGCCTATCAGACATGGTGATGCTCTTTTGTTGGGCGACACCACCTATCTCTGCCGACAGAACCACACCAACCAAGCCGTTCTGAAAATGAACATCAAGGATATAAAAACCGGAATGGAAGTCTACAGGTTGAAAGACGTTGATCTGGAAAACAGAATAACAGATTTGCTAAACAGCACCGCCAGAACAAAACCTGTTCGTATGCTTCTGGATATGAAAATCGGTCAGGCTGCCCGGCTGACCTTGACATCCGGCGACATTACTGTCGAAGTGGCCGGAGAAACCGTCATGGCCGCTACCGGTCAGGGGATGGACAGGAAGAAACTGACAAAGCCGATGAGCAAGCTTGGGAATACAGTCTTTAGCCTGGAGGAGCTTGCCATCCATATGGATGAGGGCGTTTTCATGCCTGTAAGCCAGCTGAATGAACTCCGTCGGAACGGTGTAGAGGAACTGGAAAAGGCCATTCTTTCAAGATACACAAGAAAACATGTGGCGATCGCCGACCAGAAGCCATCGGACTTTGTTGCCGAAGAAGCGGATTACATGAGCAGCGTCAGCGCGGTCATAAGTAAAGCCTATCAATTTGAGCCAGTATTTAATCATGGCGTTGAAAGAATCTATTTTGAAACGGGATCGTATGAGCGGTACATGCTTTCAAGCCATTTGCAGAAATGCAAGTCAGCAGGTATTGAAGCTTTCCTTGCGCTGCCCAGGATTTTGCGTGAGAAAGATGCTGAACTTTTAGCAGACGACCTTGACGGATTGGACAGCCTGTATGATGGTTACCTTGTCCGAAGCATGGACGGCTATCTGCAGCGTCCTTCAGAAGGCAAGAAGGTGATATTCGACCATACAGTCAATATTTTAAACAATGAAGCTTTGGCTTTCATTAAAGCGATGCCTGACTTTGCCGGTTATCATCCGTCCCTTGAACTTAACAGGCGCGAAATCGGCGATATGATGCTCAACGATGCTGAAATGCTTGTTTACGGCTATTATCAGGTGATGACAAGCCAGCAATGTGTATTAGCAACACTGGAAGAATGCAATCCCGCTTCGTCTGCCAAGACAGTGCTTGTCGACAGAATGAACAATCAGCTGAAAGTGGAGAGGTACTGCAGATTCTGCCAGAACAACATATACAATCCACAGCCGATGATGCTGATGGATAAGAAAACCGAACTGATATCACTTGGCCTAAGCAGGTTCAGGCTGAGATTTACCGACGAAAGCCCCGATTCGATCAAAAGCATACTTGATTGGGATATGGCGAGCGTTACGGAATATACACGCGGCCACTATTCCAGGGGAATCTTGTAATAAGGATGTGAAGTACATGGCACAAATAGCATTGTCCTCCGGCAAGTATTTGATGTTGCTGTCTGCCTTGCTGTACATAATTCTATACTTGAAAAACATCAAGCCGGCAAGGTACGCGTTGGGTGTCTTGTTGTTGTTCCATTTTACAGGCGTTGCGCTTATGGCTTATAGAAGTCATAACACAGGAATACTGATGCTTCTTGGCATAGGCCAGCTTGTCCTGCTTGCAGTCAGTAGACTTGTCATGATCAAAGGATGTGAAGATATTGCCGTACCGTTAAGATTTTTGCTCTCGGTTGGTCTCCTCATACAGACAAGGTTGGCCTTTGCCGGTGGCCTTAAACAGCTTGAAATGGCTGCTATCGGCATTGTCATGATGGCAGTCGCTGCATGGCTGTATCCGAAGTTGAAGGGCTTGAACAAGCTGACGTGGCTCTATTTCATTGCGGCTTTGTTGCTGACAGCCTTATCCAACCAGACTATCAATGGAGCGACAAATTGGATGCGCATAGGTGATTTCTCATTCCAGCCTTCCGAGATTGTAAAGTTGCTTTTCATATTGTATTTGAGCAGTCAGCTGAGCCATTACAAGGAAAAACACGCCCTGATCCTTTCAGCTGTCGCAGTGGCGATACTCTGCGGATTGCTTGTTTACAAACGCGATCTGGGCTCTGCGCTGATATTTTTCGCCATTTATATATTGGCCCTCTACATAGAGACATCTAAAAGAAAATATATATTCTATGGCTTGGGTGCCTCATTGGCAGCTGGGTTGCCTGCCTACCACTTTTTCCCTCATGTCAAGGTGAGAATCACATCCTGGCTGGATCCATGGTCGGACATAAGCGGAGCAGGATATCAGATTACCCAGTCGCTGTTTGCCATATCGAATGGCAGTTTCTTTGGTGCAGGAATTACGGGCGGCAGACCGGAGAAAATACCTGTCGTTTCAACAGACTTTGTTTTTGCTGCTGTCATTGAAACGTTGGGACTTTTTATGGGGCTTATGGTGATTTTCATGATAGGGAAGATCTTCATGGCTATGATACGTACTGTGTTGATTGCAGGAAATGATTTCGATTTTATGCTTGCAAGCGGCATAGCGATGGCATTGGCTATGCAGAGCCTTTTAATTATCGGTGGTGTTATAAAAATGACACCTTTAACAGGTGTAACTCTGCCATTCGTCAGTGCTGGCGGCACATCCATCGTGATGTCTTTGGCCATGGTCGGTATTGTCCAGGGTATTCATTTGAAATATACCGGCAACTCTGCAAAGAGGGGGAAGCATCATGAGTAAGAGGATGAGCCGCAGAGCCAAGTCCATATCCAGACTGCGCGCCCTGTTTTTTGTCTTGTTTCTAGCAGTTTCCTGCTATCTGGTCTATGATGTTCTGGTTCTAGGCCCAACTGTTTCAATGAACGCCTACAACCCGAGACTCGGCGCCATAGAAGGCAATACAGTGAGAGGGACGATTACAGACAGGAATGGTGTTGTATTGGCCGAAACCATGTTGAATGAAAACGGCATGTCACGATACTATCCTTATGCAGCTGCCTTTGCCCATACAGTTGGTTTCGTGGGGAAGGGAAAAGCGGGTATTGAGGACACATACAATCTAAATCTTCTTGCATCTCATGAAAACCTGTGGGAGAAGTTCAAAGCGGATTTGACTGGCAAATACAAATACGGTGACGGCCTCAAGCTGACGTTGGACAGCAGCCTTCAGCTTAAGGCTTTCGAGCTGCTGGAAGGACAGAAAGGAGCTGTCGCGGCCATAGAGCCCTCCACGGGACGGATACTCGCCCTCGTGTCAAGACCGTCCTTTGATCCAAACACAGTCGAAGAGGCATATGAAAGCATTCTTGCTGATAAAGAGAATGCCAGGCTGCTTAACCGCGCCAGCCAGGGTCTGTATCCTCCAGGTTCGACGTTCAAAGTACTAACGACGCTGGCCTATATGATGGACAATCGTATTGACGACTTTACATATGACTGCGACGGTTTCATATCGGTAGACGGCAAGGAAATACACTGCTATGGCAATACTGCCCATGGTGAGCTGGATTTAATATCGGCTTTCGCCTATTCATGCAACACTTCATATGCCAGTATCAGCAAGAGCCTCTCCATGGAGACGATGAACTCGGTTGCCGACGCATTCGGCTTCAACAGGGAATTGCCTTATCTTCCGGTTTCTTCTGTTTCACGGTTCGGTGCGGAAAGCGGTCCCGGAAGTGCAGAGTGGGCGGAAACACTCATTGGTCAGGGCAAGACTATGATATCACCGCTTCACAATGCCATGATTGCAGCAGCAATAGCTAATGGCGGACGCATGATGGAACCCTATATTGTCGACTCGGTCATCGCCCATGACGGCAACTTAATCGAAACTTTCATGCCTGTCCTGGGCAGCCAGCCCATGACAACAGACCAAGCCGCTGAGCTTGCATCGATGATGTCATATGCGGTAGAAGCCGGAACGGCATATGGCCTGAAGAATGAAAATTATCTGTCCGCAGGAAAAACCGGGTCAGCTGAAAATCCATCAGGTGCAGCCCATGCATGGTTCATAGGCTATGCACCGTTAGACAATCCGCAGATCGCATTGGCAGTTATCATTGAACACGGAAAAAGCGGTTCCGCCGCAGCGGTACCTATTGCAAAAGAACTCTTTGACACATACCTCTAAAACCGTTATACTTGTTTCAAGATTAAATGGCCCCGATAGACCAGGCAGGAGGATGATTCAATGGTTCAGGCTGTGAGTTGTGGCGGGGTGGTCATCCATAGAGGAAAAATTCTTTTGTTGTATAAGAATTTCAGGAACCGTTACGAAGGCTGGGTATTGCCCAAAGGCACGGTAGAAAAGGATGAAGAATACAAAGACACCGCTTTGCGTGAAGTTAGCGAGGAAGCTGGTGTCGCTGGCAATATCATAAAGTATGTTGGTAAAAGCCAGTATTCCTTTATGGTAGCGCATGAACAAGTGGTGAAAGATGTTCACTGGTACTTGATGAAGGCGAATAACTACTATAGCAAGCCACAGAAGGAAGAGTACTTTGTGGATTCAGGCTACTACAAATATCATGAAGCCATCCACCTAGTGAAATTCCCTAACGAAAGACACATATTGGAGAAAGCGTACAGTGAGTACCTAGAACTGAAACGCTGCAATATGTGGGGAAACAAAAAATATCTTTAGAAAAAGCGGTTTGACTTCGGTCAAGCCGTTTTTGATGTTCAGATCATATATCCCTACAATAGAAAAAGGAACGAAGATTAACTTCGTTCCTTAAATCATGCGGACAGTGGGAGTCGAACCCACACACCGTCACCGGCGTCAGATTTTGAGTCTGATGCGTCTGCCTATTCCGCCATGTCCTTGTGAACCCTTGATTTTACTGGCTTTGTTACGTACGCGTAAGATTCCACCATTAAATATGGCGTTAGATTACTGATTCTATAATTCTATCATAATGGCACTGTAGACTCAAGAATTTGTGTGAAGAATGCCTGTGGTTCAAGGGGGATTAATTAACCGTTACATAACTATTTATACTCAATATGGGGGCGGTGTGACGCTCTCAGCCGCCGTTAAAAGCAATACGCTACTCAAAGGTTGATATACTCCAAAATGTCGTTATATGAGCTTGAATAGGGATATAACATGGCTGCATGATGGCAGCCCACATAACATGGTCAAAGCCTCTTCCTTAAAGCAAAAAAATCTTTGTAGGCATTAAGGTCAACATTAGCTTCTAAAGGCGCTAGGAGGCTAATAGAGGTCTTTAACAGTACAGTTCAAGAAATGTACACAAAGGAGTTTTGGACAGGTTTAAAGGCTAGTTTGAAGCGCGAGAAAGGGTTATAGAGATATTTAAACAGCACCACACACATCAAGTTGTAACATCCCACTCAACAGTTTTACAGGTTTTTACAGTTATGGAAACATATGTAAAAAATGGAATATTTTGATGTATTGCGTAATATAATAATATATGTTACTATCTTTTCAGGGCTCAGCCACCCCTTCTTATGTCTTTACATAGCAATGGCTGGGTTATCTCCAATTATTTAACTCCCCTCATCAACAGAAGGCCTCGGAAGAGGCCTTCTGTTATGCAATCGTATATTATTTTCAAAAGTGGCGGCAACCGTACCGTATATATTAGTTACTTAGATGTTTTGATGTTCGCTGATAAATGTTGAATTGATTGACGGGGATTCAGTTAAGAGCTTATTTCAGGAGATGGTTATATTAATACGATGTGGAAGCAGATATAAAGAGTTAGAACAAGAACTGCTAGAAAAACAAAAAACACGTTTACAAATGTTAACGATACTATTGACATAAGCTGCAGGGCCTGTTAAAATGGGTATGTTAACAATTGTAAACGCACGGTTGGAGGTTGTGTTTATATGAATGGATTCGAGTTGTTCTGTAAATTCAATGGCTACAACAATGCAAAGGTTGCGGATAGGTTAGGGAAGACACGTCAGGTGTTAACTATGTGGAAACGTAGAGGAAATATACCTGAAAAAGCTATTGATGAAATATTGTGCCTTCATGAATTCAATGCACTGCCAAGGGATTATATAAACAAAGAGTTGTCAGAAAATGACATCGCAGTTTTGAAAAATCTGTTCTTGAATAGTGAATTAGATTCACTCTATAAAGAAACGGGGCATCTTGATAGAAGGTTGTCTGAGGCAGTGCAAGAATCAGATGCTGAGATAGATTTTATGAGGCTCCAGTATAAATTTAACGCTTTGTTCGATAAAGAGAGCGGGATAGATTCCTACAACATACCAAAACTGATTGACGCTATTGAAAAGAAAAAAGTAACTGTTAATGTGCTCAATATGTTTGTTGAAGCACTACAAGGGACTTCGGGGAAGGAGGATGATACACCGGAAGGAAGATTTATAGAGGATATTGAAACAGCATATTCAAAGTATGATGCTGAAATAAATCGGATAGAAGAACAGTGGGAACGTGATGAACAAGAGATTATCGAATCCCTTGAAACCAAAAACAATGAAGAAAGCTCCAACCAATAACATATGACAATTAGGAGGTAATGAGAATGGAATGATAGATGATAACATTGAAAACATGGGATGAGGCGAATATAAAAAATATCAAGGAGGTAAGAACCAAAACCATGGAAAAGAATAGAGTAGTAAGTACAGATAACGGAACAGATTTGGAAGAAAAGTGGTGTCCCAGATGCACAAAATGGAAACCACTTGAGGAATTTGGCAGGTTCTATGATGGTAAACAAAGTTACTGTAGGAATTGTAATATAAAATACCAGTCAGCAAAAAGAGAACCCATGGATGTTGTCATTTACGAATTGACACTTCCACATTATTCTGATATCGAAAGAGAATCAAGACGTTTGTCAAAAGTAGGTTATTCTCAATGCTGGGATGCAAGGTTAGATATCCATAAAAGTGATTTGAAGGTTGAACTAAAAAAGATAGTTCCTTTGACTAAAGAGCAATTAGAGGCACTGAAAGATAGGAAAAAACCTAGAACGAAACATCATTGGTTTAATAATTTTTTTCATCTACATGAGATTTATGGAGAGGCTGCATATGATATGTTGCAGTATAACATATTGTACAAAATGCCTGATGAACTTGTGCAAAAACTTGGAGGTAAAAACTCCCCTAAACTAATAGCTGAACTGGAACGGTTAGAGACCTATTATTTCAACAAGCGTGGTGATGAATACATCGAAAAACATCAGGCAAATCCATACCTTGCGATAGGGAATGGTATGGAGCCAAATACTCATGTCAGTATAGCGGAAAAATATCTCGATGCAGAAGAATACAAGCACTTGCCAATTGTCAGTAGTATAAACAACACTGGTGAGAAGCAATATACGTAATGTCACATCTGCTAATGTGCTCATACTGCAACATCGACCATAAAAGTGTGCAGCTGTGTTGTGAAGATATCCCTATATATGATAGATTATCGATTCGATTGTATTTGAGCCCATTATTCAATGGTATTTCAAAAACGGGGGCGATATGTCCCTGTTTCAACATAATGATGCAACTAGCAATTACATAAGAAATAGACGATAGGCAAAGTGAAAATTTGTCACTTTTCAGAATGCATATAAATACGTATTTATAATGTGTTTGAAAGGTGACAAAATAATTTTTGAGAATTAGGTAGGAGGCAGAGTGGATTTAGAAGTAATAAGAATGAAGCTGAAAAAGGGTACAGTATACGATAATTACATAGCTCTGTGTAAGGATTTGGGGATTGTATGTAAAACTGGAAAATCCAAACAGCTTCAAATGGAAGAACTAAAAAGGGTTTGTAACTATGAGAAGATTGGACACAAGATTCACATTACAGAAGTAAAAGCATCAGTTGAGCCAAAGGTAGACAAACGCGGAAAATCAGATGGGTCTAGAAACAATAACTCTAAGTATGCATTTGAACTAGATGAGGTTTTCAAGGATTATCTGAGCAATATAGATAGCCATAAGAAGCATTTCAAAAGCAAACGGGTACTGTTGAAGGAACTAAATATCATCAACCTTGTCAACTATGAGTGGGAAATAAATAGGCACAAAGCAGCGCTTGTCCATAATAAATTGTTTGAAACTGTGTCATCTTTTTATCCACTAATTGAGGCAAAAACCATGAAAATTCTGGGAGATACCATAAATTCTAGTTTTGACCGACTTAAGAATCTTGGTGCTGTTGAAGGGTATTTAGGATATGTCTTATCAAAACGTATAGCGGATGATGAAGATGAAAAAAACTACACGGAGGTAAATGATGGTATTGGATGCAGAGTGGCTACTCTTGAGGAAGAGGAGTTGATTAATAAGCACAGAAGCGCTATAGCTAAAGAGGATTTTAGTTTGCTAAAGGCTAAAGGGGCTATTCCGGCAAATATCAATACTGAACACGCTGAGCAATATGTGATGAGCAGAGATGTACTAAGAAAAAACTTGTATTCAAAGCTGTACAGAAAAGTACCATGTGAACTTTCCTGCGATAAAGTATTTCAAGGATATATGTTTAGAAGTTTAACTGATATGCCTGTGGAAAGCGCCGATAACTCACTCGTTGAATTAAAAGCTAAAGTCAGAGCTACCGTATACAATGGGGTACGGGAAAAATATGGAAAAGACATTGCCTTGTCGTTCTGCTTGGATATACTGATGGCTGATGAAGTTACAATTGAGCTGGTAAAAAAGAACCATGAAGTTGATGAGGAGAATTATCTTGCTAAGTTTGGTGCGAGAGATGAAATTCTTGATGAGATAGATGCTCTTTTGCCTACACCGAATAGGAAGAATAAAAGTATTGGGGTCGCTTCAGAGGAGTATATGGAGTACAAACGGGAGCTGCAGGAAGCGGAAGCAGCACGTTTGAAAGCCGAGATGAAAGCTCAGGAGGAAATGCAACGTAATTTAGAGATATTGAGTAAGAAAATGGAAGAATACAAACAGAAACGTCAGAAGAATGCTGCGGTATAGTATATGGTTCGATGATAAGGACTGCTGTGCATATTCGGCTGTTACCCTGTTTCGATTATCACCCCAAAAACTGCTATATTTTAACATCGCAAAAATTGGGTGATAATAGAGGTTGTAATGTGGTCATCGTATGGTCGTCGTAAAAGAGCGCATTAATTGGGAAGAATATGATTAGGCTGAATAATGGCCCAATAATGGACGTTTTCTCGATAGTACAAAATTTAGCTGTTTTGGGCAAAAATTGTACTATGGGAACTTATGTGGTAATTTGGTACGAAATTGTATATGTTACATTGCAAATTGAGCACCCCATTATGGGATGCTCAATTTTTAGCTTGCTCTATCTTCGAGTTTCATGAAGCGACGGTCAATGATGGAGTAGCTGTGGCTTGTATTCAGATTATATCTGGTAGATACTCTCATCAATATGGTGTCAAAACTTAAAAGTATTGACACCGATTTTATTTTGACGTATAATCAATAAAAACTAAGTGTCAAATCATAGGGTCAAAACTAGAGGGGGAAATGACATGATTTATGGTTATGCAAGAGTGTCAACAAAAGGGCAGGCAATGAATGGTAACAGTCTTGAGGAACAAGAGTTAAAGCTCAGAGAGAATGGGGCAACGAAAATATATATTGATTCATTCACTGGGACAAAAGCAGATAGACCGCAGTTCAAAAAGTTGTTGAGCACCCTTAAGAATGGAGATACCTTACTTGTAACGAAGTTGGATAGATTTGCTAGAAGCTTTATTGATGGTGCTAAAATTGTGCAGGAGTTAATCGATGAAGGTGTGAAAATAAATATCCTTAATGTTGGTATTATGGATAATACTCCATCAAGTAAGTTGATAAGGCATATATTCTTCGCCTTCAGCGAGTTTGAGCGTGACATGATTGTAGAGCGTACACAGGAAGGTAAAGCCATTGCAAGGACCAAGGACGGCTTTAAAGAGGGAAGGCCTAAGAAATATACAGATGAGCAGCTAGACCATGCTATAGGGCTTCTGGAGGGGCATAGCTATAAGGAAGTTGAGCGGATGACGCGGATAAGCAAGTCGACGTTGATTAGAGCAAAAAGGGCAAAATGAATCGCTGAGAAATAGGAGCACAGTAGTGCTCTTTTGTTTTGTTCGAACATAACTACTGCGCAAGTGCCTTGTAATAGTGGTGTATATTCTGTCTGGAGAAAAAGAGTTGATTTGAGATATACAAATCTGAATGCGGGTTATTACATAGAAATGTAGATAGAAGAAGCTATATTTTTAATTATTGCCTTATGAGAATTGTTCTCATATACAGTGTACTACTAAATTGCATTTATTAACAGACTTTTTTATTGTGATAGGAAGTGACATAATTACATTAGCAATCAAAACTCATAGTGAAAAATGGCAAAATATGAAAGGTGGTTAAATGTAATGGAAACTTTAAATTTAGGATTAACAGGGTGTTCTGAGGAGGATATTTACGACTTTTGCTTGGAATTAAGATTGAGTCATCATATATTCAGGGCACTCGTAGCTAATAGGATATCTCTCTATAACCTTAGGTGTATACGTAGTGAACTATGGAATCCAACGAGGAGTAAATTCAATGCAGCAATTCACAATGGTTGTGATTATGAGACATATAAGTTCTTTGTTGAGAATAATGTCAGCGCTTATACAATTATGAGTATGTATAATCCTAGTATGTCGAAAGGGATATGCAGGCATTTCCTTTACAAGGATTTCATGAAATATTGCCTTAGAAACAACATCAAATTAGATGTTGGGAAAATTAGTTATACAGATTTTGTTCACAAGTATGTTGGTGGTGTTTACAGAATTGGTTGCACAAAATCACATAGAGGTTACTATGGTGCTACTCAGAGTTTTTTTAAGAGAATTGGTCAGCATATTACTCAGCTCAACAAACCAGAGCAGATGTCAAAAGCGAATAAATATCTTCTGAACGAGTACAATAGGTTTGGTAAGAATCAATTTCGCTTTAATGTCGTCAAATACATCTACCCTTACGATGTTACAGTAGCAAAAACCATTGAGAAAAAGCAAATTGAGCATTCGCATAGTAGTTACAACATTATTCATAATCGGGATACACAAGTGGGGTGAGGTTAAACCAAAAACTGCAAATAAAATGCAGGGAAACTGTGTTGTTACTCTTATTACTAAAACTTGAGATGCATGTAAATCAAATTGCAGATTTTGGGTCAAATGAGGATTGTCGCACCTACCTAATACTACCCTCATCAGGGTATACCTTCTGATGATGTGTAGAGGGGATAATGAAACGGTGATATGCATCATGAGTTCTTTTGTGTACAGTAATGACAATGTGCTATACTTTTTAGGTAATAGACATATAGATTTAAAAAGGGGAGATACGATGTTTGATAACGTTGTTTACCCACTATACCAAAGCCAATACTGCTATAGACAAAATATTCAACAGTGGAATGCTGAAATTTGGTAACTTTAAAGAAGTCAATGACCCACGCGAATCGAAAACATGGCCTTTCAAATTCTATTGCTTAAAGGCTGATGCTAAACCTTATTTTGAAATGGATTTTTTTAATCAAGTTCATGATTTTATTGCCAGCAGAGCAAGTGTGCTTTGCTTTACTTTGAATAATTCTATTGTTGATTCTCAAGAAGTTAATGCTGAACTACAAGAAGGATGGAGTAACCATCGAATGTGGGCGCACTACGGGGACAACCACAAAGGTCTTTGTCTTGTATTTAATAGGGACACGATAGATAGCAAAATCAAAGCTACTCATAGTAGCAAAATGATTTTTGCGGATAGTATAACTTATACAAATAGTAATATGTATGATATGTCTAACAGAGAAGACCCCTACATGCTTCAATTTGAGGCATTCTTAAGCCAAGGGATAAGTAGTTATATGAATAACCATGTAAGTCGATTTAGCAAAGAGCTGTTCTTTTTAAAACATTACCTTTGGCGAGACGAGAAAGAGTTTAGATATGTTATTTTTAGTGACAATGAAGACGAAGAGTACTATGTAGAAATGGATGGTGCTCTCGAAGCAATAATTTTAGGTGAAGATTTTGAAGAGCGCTACCTTGAGGATATTATGAGTATATCGGAATCCTTTGGGGTTGATATCTATAGGATGTATACTCGAGGGTGGGCGGTTCACTTGTTTAAAATTGACAGAGAAGATGTAAGTGGAGTTTCTCTACAGGGAATATCATATCCTACACATTTTTATTACGAACTGTTATATGCTCAAGCTTGTAGCACAGATAGAAAAAGGAAAACAATCTTATTTGATTTTCTAGATAATGGTGCAGTAAAAATACTTGAATAACAATTTGCATTCAAGTATTTTTGAAGACCTCAGCAAACAAGTAGTCTTCGGCATTCCTTTTGATGTCGCAGTAGCTGTGGGGATTAGGATAGAGCCCCCCTACCTTTTCATCTCAGAAAAATGATGTTTGGTGAAATGGCCAGTAGGTTGCTTCATACACACAATACGAATTTTTATGATGCATATTAAAGAAGAGGTTGATTAAACCACGCAGGAAGTTGTTTATGGTTTTTCCACTAGAAAAACCCATGCATATTGACATGGGAATGAATGTTCGGTATACTATACCCGAGGATTGTCATAGTGGCATATGACATAAGGGATTCATCCGAACTCAGTGTAAACTTGATTAGAACTGGTTGTTAACAAAACGTGAAACTACTATAACATAACGCTCAGGACATTTCAAGACAATTTGATAACATTTCAAAGAGCTTCATATAGAATCTTCGGAGAAAAACAACAAATATTTTGCTGAAATCGGCGAATCCTTCCTTAGTATTAAGGGAAGGAGGAAAGCCTGTGAACGATAAACAGAAGCATGTAGACCCAACGCCAGAACATGGTAAAGACAATCAACACGGTCACAATGGTCCGCAAGGACCTAAGGGTCGCAATACAAAGCCTGGAACAAGTCATTCTATCTTTGTTGATGTAGATGCTTAGTGCATCTGAAGTCAAAGAAATCCAAACAGAGTATCTATCCTTCAGTGTTCATTACACTGAGATGGATGGTGCAACTGAATGGTACAGTGTTGAACTCACACCGATGGCGGACAGAGAGAATCTGTCTGCCATCATTGATGACATTAACTCAAACAATATTGTGACGGTCGTCAACGGTGGAGTGTATCATTCTAAGGATTGTACGGAGCATCATAGTGGGCAAACGCCATACAAGAAGTATTTGGACCTAATCAATCCGGTTAGTTTTAAAATTGCAATCTTTGATAGATTCACTTCAGACGATGCTGAGATACACAGACCTGATGTCTTTGTAATACAACCTGAAATTAGCATGTATAACTATCCATATCACCCGCATCTCAACTGGGATACGACCCATTTAAACTCACTGTGTTTTTTGGATGATTATCAAACACTTCCACAAAATAACAGAGTAGGACGTATTCTTTCAATATTGGATTATGCAAGTATATGGTTGCTCCGACATCAGATTTGGAAGATTATGATTAAAGATGATGAATGCACCATAGAACCATGGATTGGTCCATCAGTACAAGCAAACTATACTGATGCGAACTTTATTGCAAAAGATAAAGATGAGATGGCGCGAGATGTGTATTTCCCTTTGATACAACCAAAAGGAAAATGCAGATGTGGTTCTGGTAATCTGTATGAGCAGTGTTGTATGATTTCGGATTTAATTAAAAGCCTTAACATACCACCAAGAGAGGTCCAGAGGGTTATGAGCGTATACGACTTTCAGAAACATTGGAATGACAATGTAAGGAAGCATCAAGTCAATCACAAAGGTATCCTAAGGCAAGAGACGAGTCGCCACACCTCCTAAATTAAGAAAGGATTTATATGGCGAAAAGAGTAACTAGTAAGAAAGCAGCATCCGCAGCTTCAAAGACATTACGAAGTGGAAGCACAGCTAAAAAATCAAAGGCAGCGGCAGGTAGTGCTTTGTCTCAAACCAATGCTCCTAAAAAGAGTACAAGTAAAAAGGCAGCTACTGCAGCATCAAAGACTTTACGAGATGGTCGAACAAGTAAAGCTTCAAAAGCAGCGGCAGGTAGTGCGCTGTCACAAAGAGCTCGTTAGATTTGATTGGGGAGTATCCGAGAGGGTACTCCCTTCTTTCTTGTAAAAGAGATGAAAGACACCTGCGCCTGGTATCTTTTCTCCTGTATTTATTTTATACATTGCAGGCTATAGTAACATACGATAAAATGGAGGTAGATTTATTTGTGGGGGCAAATAAATGAGGGGTAACTTCATATTAATTTAAGTGCGTTTATTATGCCCTTGCTCTGTTTGAGTAGGGGTTTTTTATATTAGAAGTAGAGTTAATTGTTTATTGAGAAGAGCACAAACGAGCAGTTACTAAATAATATCGTATCTATTCAGTCAGCCTCAAATAGCAACCTATAATCGTCGCCTTCAAGAGCTGCTTTAATTGCTTCATGTGTATTGATGCCATGTTTCTTGGCTGTTCCAAGATATGACTTTATCGTCATGAATGTGTCTGCACCTTTTAACGTTCTGAAGCAGCCACTGACTTTTGCTTTGATTTTTATCATCCGAATACTTTGCTCTGCAATGTTGTTCGTAAAGGGAACATTGAAATCATGAATAAATTGGCAGACTTCTCCCTTGTGGTCGATTAACCTATCGATGAGGGCAAGAACGGTACCTTTTTTGATTCGTCCTTTCTTTCCAGGAACTCTCTCAGGAGTTGGATTCTGCTCCTTTGCCACTGCCATTATCCGGTCGTATTCATCACTGAATTTACGGCTATGATAATAGCTGATTGAGGTTTTCCTTTTTTCCATAGCTTTGTTCTTCGCTTTGTTCATCTTCAGCAGCAGCTTTTGGAAAGCTTCCGGCCACTCTTTTTGCTCCTTATGGTGGTCAATAACCCCATTTAACTCTCGGAGCAAGTGAGCTGCACACACGGCATGTTGGAGATTATACATCCAGTAGGAAGCCCAAAAGTCATGGATTATCAGCCCATCGAAATCAGGAAGAAAGCCTATGGCATCCATACCTTCTTTGCCTCGCTTTTTGTTTATCCCGAGATAGGTATAGTCCTTATCACAGGCACTATGGACCCAGTGAAGACTTCCTGCTGTACGCAGACCGGTTTCATCACAATGGATAACCGATTTGTTAAGCAATGCAGTTCGAATACTCTCAACCGTGTCTTCCACTTTATTGGCAAACCTGCTGACCATGGCATTGACGGTTCCGACACTGATCGGCAACCCCAATACAGAGGACAAGATATCATGTGTCCGTTGCACGCCCACCATCCCTTCGGTGTTGAGAGCTATAGCAAGTGCTTGGACGTTGGTGCCGTATTGCATGCTCGAGTTGATTGAATCCGGAAATTCACCACTGATGACTTGATGTTTCTCAAGTGGACATACATACGATTCTGTGTAATGGGGAACTATGGTTGTTTTTATTTCGACATCAATAACGTTCCTGATGGCAGACCGGCCGCAGCTCACACATTCATTCTCATAAGGACAGCCTTTACAGGCTTTGGGTCTGTGTACTATCGGGTCATCAGAGGTTGCCATCAGCGTGAGTCCGCTGCCTTTATGACCTTTTTGCCCACCGGGTTTTCTGCCGGAAGGTTTCCGAAGACTTTTGGGGCTTGGCTTGGCAAGGCCATCAGAAGACGGCGGCTTGGAACTGTTTTTGGAATTCTTGCCTATTTGCTCTTTCAAAGATTCAATGGTTTTCACCAGTTGGGCAATCGTGTGGTTCAATTCCTCATTGGTTTGAACCTGCTTCTCAGAAGAAGCAGCCATTGCTTCCAGGGTTTTTGACATGGTATCAATGGTCTTGCTCATAGATGCAATTTGCTGTTTTTGTTCTTCGTTTTCTTTGAGTAATTCTTCGTGAGTCACAGGTTCACCTTCTCTCGTTTTCTCTACTAATATTATAGTGAAAACGGCAGGCAAAGGCGAATGTGCCACAAAAGACCTTCGTCATTATGACGTGTTGACAACTCTTGGTTTATTGGAGCAAATCATAAGCCGACCAAGTGGCACATGGAAGTTATCCACTGAAATCAAGGCCAAAGATGATTTATATGCCAATAGTACGATGATTTTGCCAGCCAATAAAAAGTAGAAACTATCAACAGGCAGCAGATGCAGTTAAAACTTTTTCAAATTCAGCGAATGTCACAAAATCAATGGAAAATGCGAGCCGACTGAACAGTTACATAATATCTAATAAGGAGGTAACATTAATGAAGAAAAAAAATAGGGTAATAGGAGTGCTTATGGGATTGGTTTTAGGACCATTGTCAGGTTTTTATGTTACTGCTAAAGGAACTCTTTACCTCTGTCTTTTAATGATACCATTTATACTAATCGTAACATTTTGGGACTTAAGTGTTCCCTCTTGGGGAACAAAAATATTCGGTTTGATTTTCGCATACATTAACTATCGTGTGATATCTGCTAGAAATAAAGGTATTGATGATATCGACTATGAAATAGCTGAGTATACAGCAATCGAGTACATGGAACATATAAAAGAGTTGAAGGACGAAGTAGCAGCAGCGTACATGGGAATCGCTTTTGCTAATGTGTTTAGCTTCTATATTGGCCTAGCAATGTTAGGGTATATAATTGATGCTTTTGTGCTAGGGGAGATTTGGAGAGGTATACTATTAATAATAGCAACCCCGTTCATATATGGTAGTATATCTTGGGTTTTTGGTATTGTTGCTAGTCTGTTGTTACCGATTGTTATGGGGGTTGAATCAATAATTGATAATTAGTAATTTTATGTTGAGAAGTGAACAATATATTGGCAACTTATCACTAGCAGTAATAGATACAGCATTAATCAATTAAATACAAAATGGTTGTAGAGCTAAGGAAGAGGAGAATATGAAAACGATATTATCAGGGATATGCGTGCTGTCAGCAGTAGCATATGCAATTGGCTTCTTAAGAGGTATAACTAAACTAATAAGAAGAGAAGGCAAGTCAAATGACAACCTTAAACAGCTGAATCCATATTACACTTTCAAGGAACATCTAGAAGGAACGAAATACAGCGAGCAAAGTAGAAGTTATATTGCTTTGGCTCTAAGTGTTACAGCTCTGATAGGTGTTGCAATGTTTGTGCTGCCATACACAAGATACGGAAGTGAAAATCTTGATAGTGAGTTTAGAAAAAAGCAGTTTACGACCTACTACTATGCAAACTTTCAGCCAGAAGACTCGGAGAGCAAATTCTATAAACTGATTGTGGAAATTGAATATGATTCAAAAGACGCTTATGATGGATGGAGCGGCGTTAATATCAAGAAGGCCTACTTCCCAAATGGTGGTTATGTCTGGATAGATGATGTGTTCGACCCTGTGTGGTTTGGAGAAAAGGCAGAGGTATGGGACAGCGATGGAAGGCATTGGGATGTGGAACTTGTTAATGAAAAGCCAGATGACGAAATATTACATGAGTGGAAAGTAAATTAGACAAAGACACCCTTTCGACGTACATTGTGAAGAAAAATCAAAGATAAACTATAAGTGGGACTTTGTAACCATAAACATCAATATGTGGGTCGATGTTGACAGAGAATAAAACAAAAGGAGTATACATGAAAGAGAATGAAACAGGTAGAAATATCAAAGGACTAGCATTCATTATCGCAATACTGGGAGTATGTGGCTGTTTTGCCATAGCATTGCCAATTTATGTAAGAACTGGAGATATACTGGTTGCGCTTGCTGAAGTTATACCATATCTCATAGGTATTTTGATAAGTTATGTGATGATGCATGGATTTGGTGAATTATTAATTGTTCTTCAGAAGATTGCGGATAAAGACTGAGTCATTAAACCGTCCGTGGTTTGTAATTTAAGGTAGCCACACTAACCGCCTCTATTAGCTCATATCGAGTATGGGGGAAGGAAAAAGCTCAGGATTTCAACTCCTTTTGGTCGGATGTGGCATTAGCTTAACACATATCACGAAAATTCTGGAGCATCGTCTGGAATTAAAAGAAGAATTTTATCTGTTTTCATCGGCGAATAAGTCACCAGATTATGGTGTCTTATGCCGCTGTCGATTTTGGTCATACAAAGTGTAAGGCTCTAGTATAGACATTGGCTTATTAATTTGAACAATATGAACATTTTGCAACTAAGGATAAAATAGTATTGACATGTGCTATCTGTATAATGTAGTATATTAACACCCTAGATGTTCTGTTTCTCATTAGTCACAGGATGTCTAACCCCTTATTAATTATTTATACTCCCCTCATCGGAAGAAGGCTCTCTTTAGAGTCTTTTTCTATGCCTATTTACACGAACACCAGTTCGTATTATAATTGACGTAAGGAGTGATGTATATGACAACTATAGCAAAGCCCATAAAGATGGTTTTATGGACGCAGGAGGATGGCAGGATTCATCCGCTGCGTTTCCAATTAAAGCGCAAGGACGGAAGCGAACAAGTCTGTCAAATAACAAGAGTATTCGGCGTGGATGAGAACAAGTTCTCTGGAAACAAGACGCTTTTGTTCAATTCAGAGTTTAAGTTGGATGACCGATACTTTCCTTGTATTCTCAAGTATGAATTGGAAAGCTGCAGGTGGTGGCTGTTCAAGGTGTAAGGCGCATTGAAAAAGGCACTAGTTAGTATACTAGTGCCTCCTCGATATCGAAGCAAATTACCCTAAGTATTCGAAAAAGTCATCCTCGGAAATGATTTCTAAATCTTGTCCTTCACCGATATACTTCTCAGCCCTAATCATTTTTGTGCTTTTGTTACCGTTCTTGAAATTGCCATAATCAGCTCTGCCAACGATAAGCACATTCGTTTTCTTAGTGATATCGCCTGCTGGCTTGCCGCCTTTTTCGCCAATAAGTTCCATTGCATCCGCTCTGGGAACCGATAAGGTTCCAGTTATGACAACTGTCTTGCCAAAGAAGAAATTGTCCTCATCGGCATTGGCATTGACATCTACAGAGGCAGCAACATTTCTGTAATTTTTATGGCTATTAGTGGAATCCTTGTTCATACGTGCAGATGTATAAGTATTGTAATCAACAAAGCCCTTGTTGTACTTGACTTTATCAAAAAGGCTTTCAAATGAATCAAGGTTATGCTCAGTGAGAATTGCCAACATTAGCTTGCCGCAGGATACTGCATCTGATTCAGCATTGTGATGCTGCAAATCTATACCAAGATGCTCGCAAAGTGTATCAAGCCTATAATTGACCAAACCTTTGAATGTTCTTCTTGAAAGTGAGAGAGTGCAGGCATAGTTGAAAAGGTAGTCTTTGGTATCACAAGATTCCAATATTCTTGCTAGTATACCGATATCAAATGGGGCGTAGTGTGCTACGACCATTTTACCATTCACCATTTTTGCAATATCAGGAATTAAATCACACAGCTTAGGTGCATCTTTAACGGCCTCTGGTGTAATACCATGTATACGTATAGTGTTCTTGTCAAAGTTACCTGCTGGCTGGTAAATGAGAGAATAGAATTTATCGGTTGGCTTGCCGTCAACAAAGTTGACTAGTGAGACCGAACACGGCTCCTTTTCCTTGTTGATTGTTTCAAAATCAATAGCGACAAAATTTTCCATATGCGTTACCTCCTTATTAAATTGTATTTATAGCCCTCAAGATAATGATAGCACAACGAAATATAGATAACATATATTGAAGCACTGTCTATTGTATAAAATATAAACATTCAATTTGGTGGCTGTTTAAGGTGTGAGGCTCTGGAAGATACTGAGTTCTAATTTTTGTATTTATTTTATACGTTGCAGGCTATAGCAACATAAGATAAAATGGAGGTAGATTTATTTGTGGGGGCAAGTAAACGAGGGGTAACTACATATTGATTTAAGTGCGTTTATTATGCCCTTGCTCTGTTTGAGTAGGGCTTTTTTGTTTTCCGTCAATCAGATACAATGAACAAGTGGTGAATAAAGGAGGAGAACTATGCTAAGTATAGTAACGGGGTTATGTGGTCTGGTCGGAATTATAGGCATTTTCGTTAGTATTCCAGGATTAATTATTGTTGGTGGTGTGGCGTCCATCTTTGAAAACTGCTAGGGGTAGCGAGTGGACAGCAAAAAAGTTTAGTAACTGCAATTTTTTCGATTGTAATTGGTATAATCATTGGAATGTTTTTAAATATTCCAGTATTTATTTCGATAATGGGCTCACTTGCTTTTGAGGTCTTCTTGATGAATGTAGGAGGATTAATATTAGTAAAGATGTTCTTCTTAAGTAGTAGATAGTAATTAAGAAATGGTCTTCTATTCATAATCCTACCTTTTCATAAATCTCTTAATATTGATGTCACTAATTTGCAAAACAATATTTGGTGTCCGTTAACTTATATTTACATAGTAGATACTATCTTTGTGTTTTTTTGTTCGAGGATGGTAGATGATGGTGACTGTAAAAAGTATAAGGCAATTCCTAAAAAGCTGGGACTTGTTTTGTTGCTTGTTTGCCTCAGAAAATAGGATTTGCATATCAAGACCCTATATAAAGTAGTTCGTTTATCAAAATTTAGGATTTGCTTCATCCTTAAGTATGGATTTCTAATTCTTTGAATTCACTAGATGTGGTCATTTAACACTATTGATGGGAGGAACGTCTATGAAAAAAATCAGCACTATCTTATTGCTTGTTGTTGTTCTAACACTATTTAATTTTAATGTTGAAGCTGCCGAAACTAAATATGATTCATATGCTGAGAAACTTTCGTTAATAAATGTCTTTGTAGGGACTGGAAACGGTTTTGATTTAGACAGGGCACCTACTAGACTGGAAGGCATGGTTATGCTTATACGTTTGCTTGGGGTTGAAGATGAAGCAAAACAATTAAGTGGAGAAACTAGTCCCTTTAATGACGTGCCGGCATGGGGAAATGGTTATGTTGTTTATGCATATAGAAACGGACTAACCAAAGGTATTAGTTCGACTGAATTTGGTTCCCAGAACTTATTACAAGCAAAATCATACATAACTTTTTTACTTCGTGCTTTAGGGTATGATGATGCTTATGGTGATTTTACATGGGCTGAAGCGGTAGAATATGCAAAAGAAATTGGATTACTTTCTGAAAATATGTATTTTGAGATAAGCAGTAAAACTTTTTTACGTGACCATGTAGCAAAAACGTCATATGATGCTCTAGAGATAAAGATGAAATCATCAGAGATAACACTCATTGAATATTTAATTGACAAAGGGTCAATTGATGGTGAGGTTGCAGAGCAGATTTTCAATGATACACCTTCAGTTGAGGATACGCAGACTGTCGATGTATCTATACTGGCAAAATCTTGTGTTTACTTAGAAGTTACAACTCCACAAGGAAAAGGGAGTGGAAGTGGATTTTATATAGATTCAACAGGTACTATTGTTACAAATTATCACGTTATTGATGGAGCAACAGATATCTTGGTAGTGGATGATGATGGCACAGAACATTCAGAAGAAGTTGTTGTAAAAGGATATGATGAGGCGTTAGATATCGCCATAATTAAAATTGATTTTAAGAGCACACATTATGTTAAACTCGGAGATTCTAATAATGCTAAAGTTGGAGATGATGTATATGCAATAGGTAGTCCTCTAGGCTTAAAAAACACAATCTCTGAAGGGATAATTGGTGCGTTTCGGGATAATTTCATTCAAATATCTGCTTCAATAAGTCCTGGTTCATCCGGAGGAGCTCTTTTTAATGATGCGGGAGAAGTTATAGGTATTACATCTGCGAAGGTCGTTCTGACTGAAGCGGAAGGTCTAGGGTTTGCAATACCTATAAATGAACTCAATACAGTGGATGCAACAAAAATCTATGCCTTAAGCGAACTATTCAGTCAAGATGAAAGCACAGAAGACAATAGCATAGAATTTATTGTTAATGCCTGGAATGCTGAGCCATATACATATATTCAGTGGACTGATATTGGTGTAAATAAATATTTTGTATGGTATTCAGAAAATGGTTCGGATTGGATACAACTTATGAATACTAATGGTACAGACTATTTTACTTATACCTCAGGCTATTATTCAGTGTATATTAGTAATTTTACAGATGATACATATTATGAAATTGCAGTTACAGCTGTTAACAATGAAGAACTAATTGAATCAAATGTAGTTGGATTAATCGGTCCCAATCCATCAAAGCTTACAATAGATGAGTTGGAAGATTATTTGAGTAAGAATAAGTCATATATGGTCGTGGGTGGAGTGAGGATAGATTTTCTTGAGTTTTCTGCTTCAAATGAATATGGTTTTAACTATATTGCAGTATCTATGAATGCCGCAAATGTCTCAAAGCTGCTAAACGTTCTTATGGACTCTAGTACTGCTTTGATTAGTCCTTCTGGAAATTATGCGCTTGAGATTCAGGAAATTTTAGGTGAGCCTGTAGTATTAGATATTATATATAGTGATTTTGTGAGTAGCTATCCGGCGCCATATGCGTACAATGCAATTTTTGGCAATCCTGTTAGTTGGTCAATAATCAATAATTCTTGGCAGATTTTTTACCCCTACATAGAAATTGAAACGACTATGTACAACACATATTACTATCTTATGGATAATGGTTTAACGAATAGATATTGATATTAGTTTAATGGAGTTTTTGAGTACACTCTTGAGTACACCTGAAAATGATGTGTTGGAATGCTTCTTTCTAGGTATCATTTTAGCGAGTAACTATCTGCATTAAGCTTTGCGTGTAGGTAACATTTTATGAAGCTAATAAGCCCTTAAGCCTATCCTTCGGCGCCTGGGTAAGGGAATGTCAGTAGACGGACTGTGATGGGCGATGCTTTCATGGACGGATTTTCGGACGGGGATTCGATTTACCTCAACAAAAAAGGATGCTCTATGAATAGTAGCTGGCGTTCTGATAACATGCTTGAACTTGGAGAGAATAGGGTAAGGAACGGTGAATCAGTCCGAGAAACTCGGATTAATCTTGAAATATAATGCCATATAATGCAGCCTTTTCGGGGGGCTCCCTTAAAGAAGGAATAAAGTAATAGATATATATCATGGTTGAGGAGGTTTATCAGATGCTACGCATCTGCCCTTCCACGAAAATAAGATGATTAGTGTGGTGTGTGAATGCTATCCTGTTTTTATTCGTGGCAGGGCTCAGAGTGAAGCGATGAGGAGGGTAATGTGAAGCGGAGAGTATATCAGATAATCGAAAAGGCAGAAGTGGGTGATAGGGCCAGCAAGGTCTTTGACAATACAATACTTACCCTAATAATGCTTACAATCGTTGCAATAGTGATGGAGTCGTTTGCTGACGTGTACATCAGATTTCAAACAGGATTTAAGGTGTTTGAAGTGTTCTCCATTACGGTGTTTACAGTTGAATACTTCTTGCGCTTATTGACTGCTGATTTGAAGTACCCAAACAAATCGAAACCTGTAGCTGTCCTTAGGTATATGGTGACATTCATGGCGTTAATTGACCTGTTTGCAATACTGCCGTTCTACATACCCATGATTATCCCATATGACTTGAGATTCCTTAGAATGCTTAGGATAACTAGACTACTGAGGGTAATGAAGCTTAATCGGTATTCAAAGGCATTTAGCCTGATTGGTCAAGTGGTTCGTGACAAGAAGGAAGAGCTGGTAGCGACTATTTCAATCATGCTACTGATAATGGTGATGTCATCGACATTGATTTATTACATTGAGTCAGGAGTACAACCAGAAGCATTTCCAAACATTGTAGCTTCGTTCTGGTGGTCGATAGCCACACTAACTACTGTTGGGTATGGGGATGTATATCCTGTCACGGCTATGGGCAAGGTATTAGCATCTATAATAGCAATAACTGGTATTGGCCTTGTTGCTTTGCCTACTGGTATATTGAGTTCTGGTTTTATGGAAGGCATTAAGAAGGAGTGTAAGAAGTGTCCGTACTGTGGGAAAGAGATGGAGTAGGGTCTATTGATAAAAGGTTAAAAAGGAATTTTATCAATTTCAATCGGTTTTAAGTCACCAATTATTGTAGTAGAGGAGGGGTAAGATTATGAGACATGCCACTATTAATTCCCTGAAGTTTTTGGGTGTGGTATTGCTAGTTTCTTTATTAGTATCAACGTTCTTTGGGTCAAGTGATGACAATTTAAATGATTCCAATTCTGTAAACAGCTCTTCTAACTCCGATGGCTCAACCAATATGGATGAAGAGTCAGCATCAATGCAGGGGGAACTAACTACATCTGACAGAGAAGATTATGCAGAAAGTGAAGATTCAGACCAAGAAATGCTTCAGGAGACAGTTGAGGAAGAAATCATTGTTCCAACAGTAGAATTGGATGTAGCTTCAAATACTGAAATCATTAAGGATTTGCTCGGGAAAATCAACTATAATGAGGCATTACAACACTACCAAAAATATTTCAGCAAGCAGGACATAATAACCATACAAGAAGAATTACAAAACGAAGGAGTGAATTGTGGCACGGTTGACGGAGTTATTGGACAAAAAACCATTGCTGCTATTGTACACTACCAAGAGTTTTACGGAATTACACTGACTGGAGTCTTGGATGAGAACACATCAAAGAAATTAGGTGTCACGTATTCAAATCTTGATGCATATAGAAACATATATGGAAGAACAGTGGTTGTAACACTGGTGCGCAGCTATTTATCATATAACAATCATGTTGGAAATGACTGGGGAACAGCTGCTGAAGCCAATGGATATAACTTGCGGAGTGGAAAAGCAACCGTCAAGCTTGACAATGGTGAGCATTTAGAGCTTATGGCGGCTGCATCAGAACAAGATTCAGTTATGGACTACGGTTCTGCAACAAAGAGAATATCTTACAGTGAATTGATATCAGGTAAGACGACAAACTATGAACTCGACGTGATAGTAAGGGAGAACCGTGGAAGATATTCTGGGAACACTGCTCAATGGGTATTCATTATTGAGGTTAAGGTTCTATAACGTACAAGTCTTAATTATGAAATAGTAGAACTGAGACTTTTAGAACATATGAGGTGAAAGTATGAAGAGATTTACGATATGTTTATTGGTCATGTTGCTTTTTGGTGGTGCTTCGTTTAGTTCTTATGCAGATTCAACAGTGACAAAATATGATAGTTACGCAGAAGAACTATATAATATTGGTGTGTTTAAGGGTACTGGACAAGGCTTTGAACTTTTCAGGGAACCAACAAGGCTAGAGGGGCTAGTAATGTTGTTGCGTTTACTCGGAAGAGAAGACGATGCGCTCAGTTCAGGAAACATGCAATCGGTCTTTTCTGATGTTCCAGAATGGGGTATACCATATACAAATTATGCATATTATCATGGCTTAACAAATGGAATTGGCAATTGGTTATTTGGTACGAATCTGACACTGAATGCAAATGCTTACTATACATTCTTATTGAGAGCGTTGGGTTATGACGATGTAACTGGTGATTTCTCATGGAGCAATGCTACTGAGTTTGCATATCAAATTGGTTTGATTGAGCCGGAGTATTATACACAAATCAGTAATGATGATTTTCTGAGAGACCATGTCGCAAAGAGTTCGTATGATACGCTGTACTTTAATGTTAAAGATTCAGAAGACAGGCTAATAGACCTATTGATTGCAGATGGCGTTATAGAACCATCATATTCGAATTCGACATTTGACAATGAGATACAAACACCATCGGTAGAAATTGATGTTAGCTCAAGTCCACAATTAATCCAGCAGTTAATTGGCAGAATAAACTACGAAGATGTAGTGAAGCAATACAATAGTTATTATAGTGTTCGAGACATAATGCTAATTCAAAAGAAACTCCAACAAATTGGCGTGGATTGTGGAGAGATTGATGGCATCATTGACCAAGAAACTATTGCAGCAATTGTTCATGTTCAAGAATTCTATGAGCTTTCAGTTACAGGAATCTTAGACGAAGATACTTCACAAATGCTTGGGATTGTTTATTCAAATCTAGATGCGTCTAATAAAGGGAGTGGTAAAACTGTTATAGTTACTTTGAAAAGTAGGTATTTATCCTATAATAATCATGTTGGTAATGAATGGAGTGCCTTTATAAAAGCTAACGGTGAGTATATATTCTATGGTGATTTGACAATTAATATTGAGGATGGAGAGTCTTTGAATCTTGAGGCTATAGCAATGGAAGACGATACCGTTATGGACTACGGCTCAGTATCAAGAACGATTTCTTTTAATGAACTAGTATCAGGAACAGCAACTGACTACATTATGCAGGTCACTGTGAGAGAGAATAGAGGTAGATACACAGGTAACACTGCCTTGTGGGTATTTAATATTGAGGTCAAGGTGCTATAGAAGACTAAATAGGCAGTTTGATTGCATCCTGTCAAAGAAGAGATAGCAAAACAAGCACTGGTTTCATCAAAAGGTATGCAAAAAAGAACGATATAGGACTTTTCAACAATGTGGAGGTAAAGTATGAATAAGGGACTCAAAATAGTTTTCTGGATTATCTTTTTTCCAATCATGTTCACGATATTCGTTGTAAAAAACACATGGAAGAAACCTGTAAAGATAGTGACACTATCTATTCTTTGGTTGTTTACTGTTATCTTCTGGATGACCCCATCGGCGGATGCACCAGTTGGAACAGCTGATACAGACGTAGAAGTTGTAGATGCAGCAGAGGGAAACGAGCAGAGTCTTGATTTCGAGACCGAGACAGATACTGACACAAACGCGAATGAAGCGGTAGCGGCTGATAAATCGGTTGAGGCTAACAGTGGGACTGAGCCTGCATCATTGGATACCAGTAGTACACTCCAAGAAGAATCTCAATCAACAATCAAAACTCAACCATCTTCAGTACCAGAACAATCAATCTGGCTTACATCGACTATAAAGAACCTTGGGTACTCCAACAACAAGTTACTTGAGGTATACGGGGGCAACCTGTCAGGTTACAGGGAGGCTTCGGTTAAAGTGGATATCGGTTTTGGAGTCCGAGAGTATTGGGCGTTTACAAACCAATACGGTCAACTTGTTGCTGTAATTGCAGAGGAGGTCGTATTACAGGACGATAACACCGAACCAGTAACAGATAATGGAAGGTATTATCCTGACGAAGCTAAAGTATCAGGAACTGAACGCTCTGACTTGGATGAAGGACACGTGATTGCTGATTCTTTAGGTGGCGTTTCAAATGCATATAATATTACACCACAGGACAGTACACTTAACAGATATGGCGACCAAGCATACATGGAAAAGTGGATAAGAGAAGCTGGAGGTTGTAGTGAGTTTGTGGCTGTTATCACTTATCCCAATACTACGACTCAAATTCCAAGCCACTATAGCTATACATACACTTTGATGGGCAATGTTATCAATGATGAGTTTGATAATGTTAATCCAGATGAAGTGAATACAACTGTTGCCGAAAAGGTACCAGTGCAAGAACAAACACCAACACCAGAACCAGAACCAATAGTGGAGCCAACACCAGAGCCAATAGCAACGCCAGAGCCGCCTGTAACGCAACCTGAGCATGACATAAGTAGTATCGACACCAATGGAAATGGTACGGTTACAATTGCAGAAGCAAAGGCTGCAGGTTACACGATGCCTATTACATCTGACCACTGGTTGTATAAGTATATGATTGATAGGGATGGGGATGGGATGGTTGGAGAGTAACTGTTTTTTGTAATGTCTTTCGAAAGGGGTAGATTTCATGAAGAGTTTAGCATTAACTACTTGTTTGTTTGTTTTGGTCTTTGTATTATCTGGTTGCACTTCACAGATGGAGGTCGCGTCGCTTACTAAGGAGATTGAAGCGCTTAAGGATGAAAACGCTGAGCTGGCTAACCGATTGAGTGACACGGAAGAATCCTTATCTAATCTGACTGTTGAATTTTACTCAAAACAGATAGAGGATAAATTCATTGATTATGATGCAGCGTATGTATCATTTATTGATAATGGTTATGGTGTTGCAAAGACAGAAATTGGTCAGTTGTTATTCGCTGTCGATAATGTTGTACCATATATTGGTGGTTGTAGAATCAAAATGCGCATTGGAAATCCGTATAATGTAGACTTAGTGGGTATAGAACTAAATGTTGCAAGCAATCTAGATGATTTAGAGAAAAATCCTTATCTGGTCACTCTAACTAACGAGATTAAAGCTGGCAGTTGGAATTCGGTTGAATTTAATATTCCAAAGATGAATCCTGAAGAAGTACACGAAATATATATAGAAGCGAATACAGATGTTTTGAAATTAATGTCTTTCGAATAAACATACAAGGACATAATATGTGGTTTGGTTTTCTGTAATTTTGCAGGTGGTTTTTATGAAGCTGCCAAACTCTTGAATCTGTCCTTCGGAGAATGGACGAGGTAAAGTTAAAAGATGGACGTAGTGGGATATGCTTTTTAGGATGGCTTTTCGGACAGGGATTAGATTCCCTTCAGCAAACAGAGTAAGAACTAAGTATGGGTATCGGGTGTTCTGAATACACGCTTGATTAAAAAGAGAATAGGATGGAACTGGGAGGCGGTCCGAGAAACTCGGATTAACTTTGGAATATCATGCCATATAATGCAGCTTTTTCAGGAGTCTCCCTTAAAGAAGGAATAAAGAAATAGATGTATATCATGGTCGAGGAGGTTTAAAGACTTGTTGGATAGCAGATATGAAAGAAATTCACGGATTACTTAAGAAGATTGCACCTAATAGAATTAGTTTGAATTCGAAGACGAATCCGTGTCCAGAGGATAAGAAAAGACTAATAAATGAGGCATTCAAATATTATAATATGATTTAACAATGATTTGCATATCAAGCGTTCGACAACCATAAGGTAAAAATAATATCGATTGATGAATAACATAGAATACAAAACAAGGAGGGCAGAGTATGTACAAAGCATTGTATTACCCGTATATAAATATACCTAGTGGACCTTGGCTTACTCAATCGTTACTGTACTGGGATGAGCTTAATTTTATTGCGCCTGTTGTACAGTATAATTTATATAATGACCACATGAAAGAACTAATTAATGAGAATCTAGTGATACCATGCTCACCTGCAAAGTTTGTCTATAATATTGGTTCATTCGAAGAAGAATTTTTGAATTATATTGATAATGATGATGAAACTAAACGGAGGATAGACGGTATTCGAAACGGTGATAACTACAAATTATCAAAAATTCATTTCCAGAAGTTAGGACCACTAGCAGAAAGATTAATTGAACGTGGCATTGCAATGAGGTCAGATAATGATTGGATTTTGCTTGAATCTAGAACTGCTAAACATTTTATGATTTATCTTGCCACATTAATTGGTTATTTTGAAGATTATGAACCCTTAACAAAAGGCAATTTTGGATATGTAACAAACGAACGGAATTTAATCCATGATAATAAAAAACCAGTATTAACGCTAGATGATATTGTTGTCAAACATCGACCAACTATGGCTAATTCAATTTATGCAAATGAGCGTACAATGTCCCATAGAGAATTAATAATAAAGAATATCTTGCCTTGCCCCCAAAGGACGCTATCTGCCAATGAAATTAGGAGATTTAAGGATAAAAACCAGGAATCTATAATCAAATTCAGGCAGTACATTGAAGATTTTATTATTAGGTATGATTCAACAACTATAGATATACGAGGTAAACTGCTTAGCAGTTTTATATACGAAGCGAATCTTCAACGTGAAGAGTTATCCTATAGATTGAAAGAATTTAATATAACAGAGTTGACACTTTTTGATTTTGGAGTACTAGGTATTGGCTTGTATAATGCGTTAGAACGTCTCAGTGAAGGTGATGATAAGGGTGCAATACTCCAGCTGTCTACGCTCGGATTAAGTGTAGCAAAAACAATATATTCAAGCATGAAGGATAGGAATTTAGCAAAAAGAGAGCCTTTATCATATGTTGTCAATTACCAAAAATTAATAAACTATTAGCAGTCGAACTATGAATTGCTGATTCATATGATTAGGAGATTGAAAATTAAAGCATTTTTCGAAGTGCATTGCTATGACAATAACAATTAAGAAAGTAAGTGAATTTAATGATACGTGGAAGGAATGAAAAAGGTCCTTGTGGCAGTAACGAGATTAAAAAATCGTATGGTATGGACGAAGAGCAAGCTGCAAAAACGCCATTCATACTGACGAATGAAGTATATGAAAGAGATTTTTTGCCATATTATAATTTGGAGTTTTGTAAACCTGAAACATTTCTTGAATTTGAGATAGTTTTACCTTTTCATATTCCAATGTATATTAGTAAGACTATAACTATAGCATCTGATGAGGGGTATTTAAGCTTCAGATTTGATATGGTAACAACTAATGATTCATACAGATACTCAATTGAAGGCGAAATACCATTACTAAAGGTGCATAAAACAAAAATGCTTATGATGGCAGCGGTAGACATAGAGTATTCATCTTTTATTAGTAATAAAGAGAAATATTATAATCAATATTTTGATATGCTTCTCGAAGAATTAAACAAAATAGTTACTAGTTATACGACGTCAAAAAAAGATTTTGACTGTCACTATATAACAAAAGAGATGCTTCAATCAGCTGTGTTAGTAAGGTCTACTGATATAAAAACATGGAATAATGATACAGGATTATTTATGTTGCATCTAAATGCACCATTTGAGAAAGAGCCTTTAAACGACAAAGACATACAAGATTTAATGAGAATACACGCTATACTTCTATCGGAAGTAAACCCCTTTGCAACAGGTGAAAGATACGTACTATTTGCCAAAAGATATTTAAGCCATGGATTTTATCATGAAGCAGTTATATACTCACAAATAAGTGTAGAAGTATTTATAAGAACATTATTCAAAGAATTGCTTAGAGAAGAAGGGAAAACACATTCAGAGATAGAGGAAATTAATAGTAATACACCTTTTATGACTGTTATTAAAAGAGAGTTGTCGTCACGATTAGGAGGTAGCTGGGATGTGAATAATGAAACAACTTATGTAAGTAAGTGGCATAAAAATACGTATGAGTTAAGAAATAGGGCGACACATTCAGGAAGAATACCAACATTTCATGAAGCTAATGAAGCAGTATTTTATGCAGTAGATTTTAGAAGATTTGTTTTAAGTAGAGTAAAAGCAAATAAGAAGAAATATCCTATAATAAATAAATACTTCAAATAGTAAAGGAGTATTCGTGAGCATGGAAGTTGCTACATTGGTATTGTTTAGTATAGGAGAAGGCATGAAAATTATAGGGATTGATTATTCTACTGATAAAAAGAAACGAGGTCTGGCAATTGCAGGCTATACAGAAAATTCAATAGTGCTTGGATATGCAGGTTTGTATGATGAACATATTGTTGAAAGCGCACTCAAAGATGGAGAACAGTGCCTAATTGCATTGGATGCACCGCTGGGATGGCCAAGATTTCTTGGAGAAGAACTGAGACGTCATAAAGCTGGAGAAGTCATTACAAAAGATGCCAATGACATCTTCAGAAGGTACACTGACATTGTTGTGAAACGAATTACTGGAAAGTAGCCACTTGATGTAGGAGCTGATAAGATAGCTAGGACAGCCCATGGAGCTCTTAAATTAATTGATGAACTAAGAGAAGAGTATTCAATCGAATTGCCATTGGCATGGGACTCAGAGATGCTGACATCAAGAAATGAATCTTCTGTCATTGAGGTCTATCCTGCTGTAACTCTCAAACAAAACGGGCTGCAATTTGATGGATACAAGGGTGCTAAAGGGATAGATGCAAGACAAGAGATTCTAAACGGTTTATTAGGCAAAATTCAAATTGATAAAGTCGATGTGCAAGAAGTTGTACAAGATGACAACATACTTCATGCAGTGGTTTGTGTCCTTGCGGGTATGGATTGTGTGGATGGGCTATGTGTTGTTATGCCAGATAAGAGCCATATGGATACTGTCTTGAGGGAAGGGTGGATTTGGTTTAGAGCAGCTTCTGGGATAGATAAGCAATCAACAAGAGATAAGAACAAAGCCCATGGCAGAAAACCATGAGCTTTTAGTGTCTTTTTGGGAGGTAATGTTCTTAAACGACCTATTTCATTTGACCAAATCCCTTAAAAGTTCAACGGTGTGCGGTAGGTAATGTTTGTTAATCATACTCAAATCTTGATGTCCGACCATCCGTGCTACTTTCAGGGGTTCAGCACCAGCAACCAGTTTCTCTGTGATAAATGTACGCCTATACTGGTGCAGTAGGTGTGTTTTAACAAGTCGATGTTGATGATATGCTTTCATTGTTTGCTGTAAGGTTCTACTTGCCATTTTCTTGCCTTTTGTAGTGTTGAAAATGTAACAAGACTCATTGATGGGTGGAAACTGTCTTGTGTAGATTTTCAAAGCTTTAGCTAGTTCCAAATCCATCGGGATAGTACGTTGACCTCTTTTAGTCCTTAACAAATCCATAGTCATTAACGGAAAATCAACATCAGACCATCTTACTTCAAGCATAGTAGCGCTCCGCATTCCCGTATAATACAGCATATTAGCTACCATCCAAGAACGCCAAGTGGTAAAGCTATCGGTAGATTTCGGTTTCCTAAGGAGTCTTAGAATCTCTTTGCTGGAATAGATGTCCTTCACTGTGAAGTCGGCTTTAAGCATTTTCACGGCAAACGGTTGGATGAATCCTTGCTCATCATCCATCATCCAATACAGTATGGCACGAAGAGACCTGAGATGGTTATTGATGGCGTGTGGTGACTGGATAGCTTCACGTGATTGTAAGAACACAGTGTATTGTTTGATAGTCTGCTTGTTCACCTGATTTAGTGTATCGATATGCATCTCTCTTGTGAAAAACTTCCATTCATATTGATACGAGCGAATAGTGGATGGTTTCAGTCCTTTGATTTTACAGTCGAGTAAAAATTCTTCGAAGATTTGTTCCAAATTCATCATAAAATACCTCCTAAAAATGTGTGTTAGATTACCGGATTTTTCCACCAGAATCTAACGCCATTTTAGAGGCTTTTTTCTCGTCAAAAACGTTCCTAACCAATAGAAAAAACCCCTGAAAACCAAGTGTTTTCAAGGGTTAATCATGCGGACAGTGGGAGTCGAACCCACACACCGTCACCGGCGTCAGATTTTGAGTCTGATGCGTCTGCCTATTCCGCCATGTCCGCAAGCCGTCAGCTGACTGACGCTTGTATATATTAGCATATGTAAGTTTATAATGCAACAGATTTATCTTGTATTTTTCGAGTATATTCTGTAAAATTTCATTAGGGACATATTGACCGGATATGACATGGAAAGGGGTGATAGGATGCATGGCGATATGGAGAAGACGCTGATAAAAAAAGCAGCAAAAGGCGACACCAAATCTTTTGAAAAACTGATCGTGCCTTATGAACAAAAAGTATACCGTATCGCATGGCACGTCTTCAGACATGACGAAGATGCATCCGATGCAGCACAGGAAGTCTTCGTGAAGCTGTACTACAACCTTTCCAAATTCAGATTTGATTCCTCTTTCAGTACATGGCTTTACCGGCTTGCCATGAATACGTGTATTGATGAGTACAGAAAGAGAAAACGCAGGCTGGACCACACAGCAAAGCTGGATTATCCCATGGAATCGGATTGTGATACCCCTGAAGATGCCGTGATCAGGCAGGAAAAGATTCTGGCTGTACGAACGGCAATTTCCCAGCTGAGCGATGACCATAAAAGCATTATTATCCTAAGGGATATCCAGGGGCTCAGTTATGAAGAAGTATCAGAAATCCTGAATATAAGCCTTGGCACTGTTAAATCAAGAATTTCCAGAGCGCGGAGTGCTCTTAAGGAACAAATTATCAGCAACGGACGTCTATGATAGTGAAAGAGAGAAAGGAGGCGGCGAAATGAAGGACAAATATGATGACATCGATGAAATCCTGGAATATATGGCAGATCCCGATATGCTGCCGCTTCCTGAAGGTTTCCATGAATCTGTTATGAACAGGATTGAGCTTAAGGAGCAGACGCGGTTCCATTTCCGCGTCCCTGTATGGGCTGCCAATACTGCAGCCACGCTTATCCTGGTATTTGTATTCGCAGTCATGGGCATCAACCACTGGTCGAGCCTGGAAAAAGGTGCAATGGACTCGGCCAATGTCGAGATGGCGACAATGACCGAAACAACAACCGAAGAAACTGCCGGATCGGCAGAATTTGAATCGGCAGCAGATACATCGCCTATGATGTTGGAAGAAGCACCTGCCGCTGCCGAGTATGCTGAAGAGCAAGCGGTTGCGGAAGATGCTGAAGAGCAAGCCGCTCCTGCCGAAATTAAATCGGCGCCGATAGATGAATTGGCAAGAGAAGCGGAAGAGGCAGTCACTGAAAGCGGCCCATGGCTTAACATTTTCCTGGCGGTTGCCGGCTTTGCGGCACTGTCACTGCTGGTCGTCAATATCATACGAAGAAAGCACTGAAACCCATTAACATGACTGGAAAAACTTGCATGAAAATGCAAGTTTTTTTTAATCCCCCAAGTCATGTATGTTATAATAAAACGATATAAAAAACAGCACGAGACGAGGAGCCGAACATGGAAAAACTATTGCTGGTCGACGGAAACAGCATAATGAACAGGGCATTTTTTGGATTGCCGCTTTTGACCAACCATGAAGGCGTCTACACGAACGCGGTTTATGGTTTTTTAAATATATTGAACAGGGTGATGGAGGAAGAGTCAGCAACACATGTGACTGTTGCTTTTGACCTTAGGGCACCCACTTTCAGACACGATATGTACAGCGATTACAAAGGCAACAGGAAAGGCATGCCGGATGAACTCCGGTCCCAGATGCCGCTGGTGAAAGAAGTTCTCAACGCCATGCATATACCGATCTACCAGATGGAAGGCTTCGAGGCGGATGATATACTGGGCACGCTGGCTTCGATAGGTGAGGATGCGGGATACAGTGTCACAC
The DNA here is from genome assembly GCA_963677915.2 of Vallitaleaceae bacterium. GTDB lineage: Bacteria > Bacillota > Clostridia > Lachnospirales > Vallitaleaceae. The sequence continues at coordinate 281,674 of CAXXGE010000028.1, forward strand.
TTCTGTCCGGTGACAAAGACATGCTGCAGCTTGCTACTGACAAGGTCAAGATCTCCATTCCAAGGACCAAAGGCGGACAGACGACGGTCGAACATTATTATGCGACCGATGTCGTCGAAAAAATCGGTGTATCACCCAAGGAATTCATAGATGTAAAAGGACTTATGGGCGACACGTCAGACAACATCCCCGGCGTTCCGGGTATTGGCGAAAAGACAGCAGTGAAGATCATTGCCCAATGTCATGATATCGAAACTGCCATCAACTCTATTGATCAGCTGCCGAAACGCGCAGCCAAACTGCTGGGAGAAAATGTGGATCTTGCCAGGATGAGCAAGGAACTGGCAGCCATCAAAACCGATGTGCCGCTGGATATGTCTCTTGATGATACAGTCGTAGAGGATATGTATAATAAAAAAGTCTATGACATGTTTGTCAACCTGGGCTTCACGACGCTGCTAAAGCAATTTGATTTATCTGATATCGCGTCGGAACCTGCTGAGCCGATGGAAATTGTCGAACTCGAAGCGGACGATGTCAGGAACTATATATTCGACAAAGAATCCTATTCGCTTTACTTTTACAGTGACGACTCGATGACGGGCATTGCGCTTACATCGGATGGAAAAAAGATTGAGTTGATCGAAACGCCATCGGTACCCTTTTCACAAATTCGAGACTGGCTGGAAATGCTGGGAGCCTCCGGCAAACGTCTGTGCACCCATGATTTCAAGGACCAGTTGCATGTGTTTGGCCTTGACGGGTCTTCGGTCTATTTCCAGGACGGCCTTACACCTCAGCTCAACGACCTGTCCCTAATGCTGTATATTATCAATCCGATAGGGGACAATTACAACGTGGATGCGATAGGCGCCTATTTCAGCAATGCAACACTGGTTCCTTTGGACCTTTTTCTTGGGAAAGGCAAGTCCCGCAAAAACTGGGCGGATCTTGCGCCAACCGACAGGCAGGACTATGCAGCCCAGTGTGCCAAAGCCCTATTCGCCTCGGAAGCCGCTGCAATTGAAACACTGAAGAAGGAAAACCTGCTCGACCTGTACAATGATATGGAGCGGCCTCTTCTTTTCGTTTTGTATGAAGTGGAGTGCCTGGGCGTCAAAGTGGATACCAATATGCTGAAGGCCTATGGTGAGAAGCTGGCTTCCCAGATTGCAAATCTGGAAGAAAGCATCTATGAGGAAGCTGGCGAAACGTTCAATATTAATTCGCCCAAACAGCTTGGCCATATACTTTTTGAAAAACTGAATCTGCCGAATGGCAAGAAAACTAAAACCGGTTATTCAACTGCAGCGGGTGTCCTCGAAAAGCTGAAGAAACAACACCCGATTGTTGACAAAGTCATGTCTTACAGACAGCTTGCCAAATTGAAATCAACTTATGCCGACGGCCTTTATGAATACATCGCAGGGGACGGAAGAATTCATTCAACTTTCAGACAAAAAGTGGCGGCTACCGGCAGACTGAGCAGTACAGACCCGAACCTTCAGAATATTCCCGTCCGAATCGACATCGGAAGGGAAATCCGAAAATGCTTTATACCGGAGGATGGACATGTCTTCATTGACGCGGATTACAGCCAGATTGAACTCAGGTTGCTCGCCCACTTATCAGAGGATCCTGCATTCATTGAAGCTTTCAGAAGCGAACAGGACATCCATAGGATGACCGCCTCGCAGGTTTTTCATGTCCCTTTTGAAGAGGTGACGGATTTGCAGCGGCGCAATGCCAAGGCGGTCAATTTCGGCATTGTCTACGGCATCAGTGCTTTTGGACTTAGTGAAGATTTGAATATTACCGTGAAAGAGGCCAATTCATATATTGAACAGTACTTTGAACGGTATCCCAATGTGAAGAACTTTTTGGACCTGTGTGTGGCTAAAGGCAAGTCGGAAGGAGCTGTCAAAACGCTCTTCAACAGAGTCAGACCCATACCCGAATTGAGCGCAAGCAACTTTGCTGTCCGTTCCTTTGGTGAAAGGGTTGCTATGAATGCACCCATTCAAGGCAGTGCAGCGGACATCATCAAGGTAGCGATGATTCAGGTCTATTTGAGGCTGAAAGAAAGGAACCTGAAATCCAAACTCATCTTGCAGGTGCATGACGAACTTCTGATAGAGGCGCCACAGAATGAGGTGGAAGAGGTAACCTCCCTTCTGGTTGAAACGATGGAACATGCGGTTGCCTTATCTGTGCCCTTGACTGTGGATGTGCATACCGGATCGAATTGGTACGAGTCGAAGTGAGGGACTGCAAGAGATATGAAAACAATCGGATTGATGGGGGGAGCCGGCTCGGGAAAATCTTTTCTTGCGGCTTACCTGAAAAACAATTATAATGCTGTAGTCATCGATGGAGACGGTGTTGGCCACAGGCTGCTCGACATGGATGAAGACATAAAAAAAGCGATAGTCGACATTTTCGGACCGACTGTATCAGACAGTGATGGCAATATCGACCGTAAGTCTTTGGGGTCCATTGTGTTCGGAGACAAATCGGCCTTGTCGAAACTGAATAAGATCATGCATCCTGCAATGAAAACAGCCATCTCATCACAGATAAGGGCATTGAATCAAGATGGTACCGATATCGCTGTGCTTGATGCGGCAGTCATGATCGAAGCTGGTTTTTTGGACCTGGTGGATTTCACAATCTATATCACTGCAGATGAATCGATACGGCTGAATCGTCTGACCGGCCCAAGAGGCATAGAGAATGAAAAGGCTCTTAACATGATTGCAAGCGGCAGAGAAGATTATGGCCGGTATGCAGACTATACACTTGACAGTTCTGGCGGTGAAAATGTCAGTTACAATCAGCTGGACGACATAATGAAGGATATACTGGAGGAGAACTATGAATAAATTAATAACACTTTTGCTGACGGTTGTTCTATTGACTTCGACGACAGCCTGTTCCGACAATATCAAGGAACTGATGGAAGAGAAGATCAACGAAGGACAGCAGGAACAATCCACAGATGCTGAGACTAACGAGAATGAGAAATCAATAGAAATACCGGATCCGTCCTATGGCGGTACGCTCAAACTCGTCACCGGAAATCCTGAAAGTTACAATCCATTTGTAAACAGGGACAGGGATGTGGATGTCATGCTTGGCTTTATCTACGAAAAGCTGTTTGTGCTTGACAACAGTTTCAAACCGGTTCCGGTACTTGTCGACAATTACGTTTTCGATGAGGATGGCGCTGGCGTGGTGCTGACACTGTCGGGCAAAGCTGTCTTCAGTGATGGAAGCCCCGTCACTTCCTATGATGTACTGTTTTCCTATGAGACAAGCAAAACCAATCCAGACAATATCTACAGCCCCAACACTCAAAATATCGACAGGGTAATCGCTGTGGATGAACAGACAGTCCATGTGCTCTTCAAGCAGGCTTATGCTTTCGGTTTGTACGACTTGGCTTTTCCGATTGTAAGGGAGGGTGCAGAAGGTACACTTCTTGGCACCGGCCCATATATGTATGAAAGCGACCAAGGCATGAAAGAAGTGGTTTTGACACGCAATGAATCATGGTACAATGAAAAGCCTTATATTGACAAACTGCATTTTGCTGTCGCTTCCGATCCTGTTGTACAGGAGAACATGTATGACCAGCATCTGATTGATGCAATAAATCCAGACCGTTTTGATTGGACCAAGTATTCGGATGATGCAGCCAACAATATTTATGAATATCCAAGCCTGTACTATCAATTTATCGCCTTCAGTCCAACGAGCGTCCTATTCGATTCTCTAGAAGCCCGACAGGCGCTGGAAATGGCAATTGATAAATCAGCTCTTGCATCCAATCTTTATTTGAACCACGCGATACCTGTCAGGACACCGGTACCGCCAAATGCCTGGTACAATACAATTGATGATACGGCATCCGTCCACGATCCTGCGTCGGCCGCAGACTATTTCCAGTCCATCACAGGAGATACTGCAGCCACACTGCTGGTACGTTCGGATATGCCCACGCACATTGCCATCGGGGAGTATTTAAAGAGCACATTGGAGGACATGGGCATTCAGCTTGCAGTTGAGGCTGTTGATGCTGAATCGTACCACTCGAGACTGCTTTCAGGCGACTATGATTTAGCAGCAGCCGGATGGAAAATGTCCGCATCCCCAGATTATACACCGCTTTTCCATTCCAGTTATGTGAATACCGGCACGAACTTCATCAACTTCAACTCGGTTGAAATGGATACGGCGTTGGCAAGCCTCTTTAAAAGCACTTCTGATGAAATGCTGCTGGAAGCCGTCGGCAATTTCCAGACCCTATGGCTGCTGGAACTGCCATATTTGTCATTGTTTTACCTGAATGGTGCTGTCATGCTGCATGACAATGTGTATGGCGAACTTGATCCGAGTTGCCTAGATACATTCAGCGGATTGAACAACATTTATCTGGATAATTGATTTCCTTAAGGGAGGGGATTGAATGCAGTCAGAAAACAGCACAGTTATGGATAACCGAATATTCGGACTGGACATAGGAACCCGTTCAGTAGTCGGCATCGTCGGATGCTTTGAAGGTGACAAATTCAAGGTTGTTGCTTTTTCATCCAGGGAGCATCAAACCCGTTCCATGATTGACGGACAGATTCATGATATTGAAAAAGTGACCGCTACCATTCGCGAAGTCAAAGAGGATCTGGAGTTACAATTTGGGCACCCCCTGAGGAAAGTCAGCATTGCAGCTGCCGGCAGAGTGCTAAAAACCGCCCTCGTCAAGGTGAACGAACCTTGTGATCCGACGGTTGCCATCGATTATGATCTTGTCAACGCTTTGGAACTGTCAGGTATGGAAAAAGCACATCAACAGATCAATCAAAACCAGGGACAGCGGGAAATGGGTTACCACTGTGTCGGCTATACAGTCGCCAAATATTATCTGAATGACTATCCCATAGCCACCTTGATCGGACATACGGGTAAAACAATCGGGGCTGACGTTCTGGCTACATTCCTTCCTCAGGAAGTCGTCGACAGCCTTTATGCGGTAGTGGCAAAGTCAGGGCTTGAAGTATACAGCCTGACCCTTGAGCCCATAGCTGCTATCCATTTGGCTATTCCCGAGCAGTTCAGACTGCTCAATATCGCGCTGATCGATATTGGCGCAGGTACAAGCGACATTGCGATTACCAAGCATGGCAGTATCGTTGCATACGGTATGATCCCCTATGCAGGTGATGAACTGACTGAAACCATCATGCATAAGTACCTGGTGGATTTCCAGACTGCTGAACGCATGAAGATTGAAAGCGCTGCCGGCGTGGAACTAATCTCATTCCAGGACATAATCGGCCTAAGCCACCAGGCGAGTCTTAACGATGTTCGCAGTACGATGGCTGAAGCTTGCGGGAACCTAACCGAGATGATAGCGGCCAAAATCAACGAATTGAATGGTGGAAAACCGACAAGTGCCGTATTTGTCGTTGGCGGCGGTGGCCAGATCCATAACTTTACCGAACAGCTTTCGGAACGGCTTGGTCTCCCTGCTGAGCGTGTTGCCATACGCGGCAAAGGTGTCATGGAGAACATTGATTTCAGCAGAATCGGTCTCGAGCAGAGCCCTGACCTGGTGACGCCAGTCGGAATATGCCTAACAGGTTATAAAAACAGAAAAGGAGACTTCATACAGGTATACCTGAACGAAGAACCCATGCGAATTTTCAACAACAACAACCTGACTGTCATGGAGGTCGCCGCTTTCAAAGGCTATGATCCCGAGAAACTGATTACCAGGAATGGCCGTTCCCTGAATTACATGATCAACGGCAGCAATGCTTCACTTTCAGGTGAACTTGGAAGGCCGGCAAGAGTGTATGTCAATGGTTTGGAAACAGCCATGACCCAACCGATAGCCATGAATGACAGTATCGTCATCATCCCTTCCAAAAGAGGACAGGATGCAACTTTGACCTTTGGTGAACTGGAGAACAAACTGACAGCCACCATCACGGTCAACGGCACCATATTCCCTATGCGTCCTGTCATCAAGCTGGATGGCAATTCAGTTTCGCTGGATATGCAGATCAGCGATGGCGACCGCATTGAAATCGAATGGCCAACACTTGACGATTTCATGTCTGCAAACGGACAGCCGAGGGAGGGCAGAAGGTTCTATGCCCATCACGGTCCCGTTGGTGGAAGCTACAGGCTCGAACCGGAAGACATTATCCGTGTCGAAGACGACAAAAGTGTGGCCATACTGGTTCAGGTCAACCTACAGCAGGTCCGGATGACAGGAAAAGAATCTTATGTATTTGTTGATGTTTTCGACTATATTGATTTCGATTTAACGAAGCCAAAGGGCATAATCAAGTGTTTCGTCAACGGACTGAGCGCAGACTACATGATGCCCTTAAAAGATGGTGACACAGTCGAAGTGTTCTGGAGTGACAGGAATTCTATCATCAAGCAATAGCAAGGAGCAACCATGAAATTATGCAGTATATCAAGCGGCAGCAGCGGCAACTGTATTTATGTCGGCAGTGATACATCCCATATACTCATCGATGTGGGTATAAGCGGGAAACGCGCTTCAGCCGGCCTGGATCTGATTTCTGTGGATCCAAAAGAACTGACCGCCATACTCGTTACCCATGAACATTCAGACCATATCAGCGGTGTCGGCGTGATGGCAAGACGTTATAGGTGTCCTGTCTACGGTACGAGAAAGACATTAGGCGCCATGCTGGAGAGCCGTTCCATAGGGAAGATTGCCGAAGAACAGCTGTTTTACATCGAGGCTGGAAGCAGTTTCGAGATTGGCGATATTACCGTTACGGCGACCCCTTCCCGTCATGACGCTGTCGACCCGGTTTTCTACACGTTTGTCAGCGGCAACAGGAAAATAAGCGTCGCTACAGACCTGGGTACGTACAATGATGATATAAAGACAGCGCTGTCAGGGTCAAATGCCTTATTTATCGAGGCGAATCACGATATAAGAATGCTGGAAGCCGGGCCCTATCCGTATTTTCTGAAACAGCGGATTCTGAGCGATATCGGCCATCTGTCAAACGAAAATTCTGGACGCCTGATCTGTGAACTTGCCCACGAAGGCTTGCAAGATGTCATATTGGGACACCTTAGCCATGAAAACAATATGCCGGACGTAGCCCTTGAATCGGTGCGGTGCGAAATCAAAAACTGGCATCAGGACCTGGCACATGTGAAATTGCATGTGGCTGGCAGACATACAAACTCTATACTAGTGACCACATAATTTAAGGAGATATTATCATGACCAACAGAGGAATCATTACCGTCGTAGGAAACGATGCCGTCGGAATCATAGCAAAAGTCAGCACCTATCTTGCTGAAACCGATATCAATATACTTGACCTATCACAAACCATCGTTGAAAACTACTTCAATATGATGATGGTTGTGGACCTTGAAGCATCCGTCAAACCATTCAATGAAGTCGTCGACGATCTTGCCAAACTGGGTGAGGAAATCGGCCTTGTTATCAGACTTCAGCACGAAGACATTTTCAATAAAATGCACAGGATTTAGGTGATGACATGATTAATCTATTTGAAGTCAATGAAACGAACACGATGATCATGAGCGACAATCTGGATGTAAGGACCATTACCATGGGTATCAACCTGATGGATTGCGCCGATCCTGATATCGACCGTTTCTGTGAGAAGATTTACAACAAAATTACGACAAAGGCAAAGGACCTGGTCAAAACAGGTGAAGATATTTCTAAACAGTTTGGTGTGCCTATAGTCAACAAACGGATTTCTGTAACTCCGATCGCTTTGGCAGCAAGCGCAATAGAGAATGCAGACAGCTACGTAAAGATCGCCAAGACCCTGGACAGGGCAGCCGAAACAGTCGGCGTCAACTTTATCGGCGGGTTTTCAGCCTTGGTGCAAAAAGGCATGACGCCTTCCGATCTTAAATTGATCAAATCCCTCCCAGAAAGCCTTGCAGCGACTGAAAGGGTCTGCAGTTCTGTGAACGTAGGTTCGACCAAAACAGGCATCAATATGGATGCTGTCCGCCTCATTGGCGAAATGCTGATCGATACGGCACACATGACACAGGATAGAGACTCGATAGGTTGCGCGAAGTTCGTTGTATTTACGAATGCGCCTGATGACAATCCTTTTATGGCCGGTGCCTTCCATGGCGTCAGCGAATACGACACTGTCATAAATGTCGGCGTCAGCGGTCCCGGTGTCGTTAAAAAGGCCCTTGAATCCTGCAGGGGAGAGGACTTTGAAACACTGGCAGAAACAATCAAGAAAACCGCATTCAAAATCACAAGAATCGGCCAGCTTGTTGCCAAGGAAGCTTCAAAACGTCTGGACGTGCCATTTGGCATCATCGACCTTTCACTGGCACCGACTCCTGCAATTGGAGACAGTATTGCCGACATTCTCTGTGAAATGGGACTTGAATACGCCGGCGCTCCAGGAACGACTGCAGCCCTTGCCATGCTCAACGACCAAGTGAAAAAAGGCGGTGCCATGGCGTCCTCCTATGTAGGCGGTCTAAGCGGCGCTTTCATTCCTGTCAGCGAAGACCAGGGTATGATTCAGGCAGTACAGGCAGGCGCCCTGACCCTGGAAAAACTGGAAGCGATGACCTGTGTTTGCTCGGTTGGTCTTGATATGATCGCCATCCCAGGAGATACAAAAGCGACCACCATTTCCGGAATCATCGCCGATGAAATGGCTATCGGCATGATCAACCAGAAAACCACAGCAGTACGTATCATCCCTGTCATAGGCAAAAAAGTAGGCGATATGGTTGAATTCGGGGGTTTGCTCGGCTATGCACCGATTATGCCGGTCAACAACTTCTCATGCGATGCGTTCATAAATCGAACAGGACGTATCCCTGCACCCATACACAGTTACAAAAACTAAAGGTGGTGTCGAATGGGCGATAAACTAGCAGGGCTGGAACCTGCTTCCGTATTTGAATATTTTGAAGCCATCAGTGCTATTCCCAGACGTTCCGGCAACGAAAAGGAACTGAGCGATTATATGGTAGCTTTTGCTGAGGAAAGAGGTTTAAAAGCGCTGCAGGATGAATTCATGAATGTCATCATCTGGAAATCCGCTACCAAAGGCTATGAAACTTCGGATCCAGTCATTATACAGGGTCATTTGGATATGGTGTGCCAGAAGACAAAAGACAGCAGCCACGATTTCGACAGAGACGGCTTGGATTTGATTGTAGACGGTGATCTGATCAAGGCCAACGGCACGACATTAGGTGCGGACAACGGCATCGCTCTTGCCTATGCGATGGCATTGCTGGATGCTGATGATATTCCCCATCCACCTCTTGAAGTGGTGTACACAACCGACGAGGAAGTCGGGCTGACCGGTGCGCTTAAGATGGATAAATCGCCGCTTCAAGGCAAGTATTTCATCAATCTGGATTCGGAAGAAGAAGGTGAAATCACAGTGGGCTGTGCAGGCGGACTGCATGGCGAATTGAGCGTGCCTCTGGCATACGAGGACACGCCTTTTGCAGAACCTATCGTCGCACACATAACTGTTGAAGGCCTCAAAGGAGGTCATTCTGGCGTTGATATACTGAATTTCAGAGCCAATGCCAGCCGCATCATGGGCAGGGTGCTCGGCAATCTCTTCGACAGGGTCGATATACGATTGCTTGATATCAAGGGCGGGGATAAGGACAATGTCATCACCCGGGAATCCTCTTCCTTTGTTGTCCTGGAGAAGAAGGATTTTGGTCAGCTCGAAAGAGTGACAAAAGCCGCTTCAAAGGCAATTTCAGAAGAACTGAAAACCGGCGACCCCGATCTATCGATACGTGTACGCACACCCGGCTTCACCCATCTGAGTGCTGTTTTGGACAAGACCTCCACTGAAAAAGTCATTTTCCTTCTTTTCAATTTACCTAACGGCGTCCAAACCATGAGTGCAGATCTGCCTGGTATGGCCGAAAGTTCCCTGAATATTGGCAAGGTAGCCATCGAGAACGGCAAAGCCATATTCCTCTTTGCACTTAGAAGCAGTGTGAAGAGTCTGAAGTACCATATGACCAAGCAGCTGGAATGGTTCGCAAAGTTCACTGGCGGTCAATTTACACCAAGTGCCGACTATCCTGAATGGCCATTCAAGAAAGATTCCAGGCTGACAGAGCTGGCAGTCTCCAAGTATGAAGCGCTTTATGGCAAAAGGCCACTGGTAAAAGCCATTCATGCAGGTCTTGAACCTGGTGTCTTCCTTGAAAAGATGCCTGAAGTGGATGCCATATCCTTTGGACCTGATATGTGGGATGTCCATTCTCCAGCTGAAAGGCTGTCCATTGCATCGACAGGCAGGACCTGGATACTCTTAAAAGAAATATTAGCATCATTGAAATGATTTATGCGAACATATTATGAAGAAAAGAGAAGACCCCTGAATTGCCAGGGGTCTTCATTATGGTTCAGATTATACAAGTTTGATGAGATGATAGACTTTTTTGCCTTTTTTGATCAACAGTTCGTTGTCAGTAAAGTCAGCCAACGTGATGCTCTTGCCGAAATCCTTTTCCTGAACATCGTTCAGTCTCACGCCACCTTGCTGTATCAGCCTGCGGCCTTCTGAACGGCTTGGAATCAAGCCTGTTTCCTGCATCAGTTCTATCAGGTCTTTGCCGTTCTCAAAGTCGGATATGTTGTAGTCGGAGTGGGGAACATTGGCATTTGAGCCGCCGCCGCCAAACAGTGCTTTTGTAGCTTCCTCGGCTTTTTTTGCTTCTTCATCACCATGGATGATCTTCGTGATCTCAAATGCCAGCACTTCTTTTGCCTTGTTGATTTCCGCATCCTGAAGGGCACCCAGTCGTTTCACTTCATCCATAGGAAGGAAAGTCAGAAGTCCGAGACATTCTTCTACTTTGGCATCTTCTATATTTCTCCAGTATTGGTAGAACTCGTATGGTGTTGTTTTTTCGGGATCCAACCACACAGCTCCCTGTTCGGTCTTGCCCATTTTTTTGCCTTCGCTGGTAGTAAGAAGGTTGAAAGTGAGGCCAAAGGAAGGCTGTGATTCCTTTCTTCTGATCAGTTCAACACCGCCAAGGATATTGGACCATTGGTCGTTGCCGCCCATTTGAAGCGTGCAGCCGTAACGTTTGTAAAGCTCCAGGAAGTCGTAGGACTGAAGGAGCATATAGTTGAACTCAAGGAACGTGAGGCCTTTTTCCATTCTGGACTTGTAGCAGTCTGCTGTCAGCATACGGTTAACAGAGAAGTGGACACCTATTTCCCTAAGGAAATCCACATAGTTGAGCTTTAGGAGCCAATCAGCGTTGTTGATCATGATTGCCTTGTCGTCACTAAAATCAATCAGACGGCCAAGTTGTTTTTTGAAACGTTCTGCATTGGCTTCGATCTGCTCGTCGGTGAGCATCTTTCTCATATCCGTTTTGCCGCTTGGATCGCCGATCTTGACAGTACCGCCGCCAATGAGGGCGATAGGCTTGTGACCGGCACGCTGCATATGTGCCATGGCCATGATTGTCAAGAAATGGCCGGCTGTCAGGGAGTCGGCCGTTGGGTCGAATCCTATATAAAAGGTCACTTTCTCCTTCGCGAGCAGTTCCTTTATTTCATCTTCGTGTGTTGCCTGCGCTATGAATCCGCGTTCAAGCAATATGTCGTATGCGCTTTTCATTTCTGCCTCCTAAAAAAATTCATTACTCATATATATACCATTAATTGACGGTTTTGTAAATATCGGGTATCATTAAGTGTCGTAAATACCCATAGAAAGGTAGTTTTCCATGAGACCATTATACTTAAAAGATGAAATATTGATGGATATCGAAAAGCCTGCCAGATACATCGGACAGGAAGTCAATGCTGTTAATAAAGCAGTGCATGCGGTCGATATACGCTTCGCACTGTGTTTTCCCGATATATATGAGATCGGTATGAGTCATTTGGGACTTAGTATCCTCTATAATATGCTGAACCAACGTACTGACACTTTCTGCGAAAGGGTTTTCTCGCCTTGGGTAGACCTTGACAGCAAAATGGAAGAGCAGGGACTATCCCTGTTCTCACTTGAATCCCAGTCGCCCGTCAAGGACTTCGATATTCTGGGATTTACTGTCCAGTATGAGATGAGTTATACAAATATATTGCGGGTGCTGGATCTTTCTGGTGTTCCGCTACGAAGTGCAGACAGATCTGAAGACGACCTTATCGTCTGCGCAGGCGGTCCATGCACCTACAACCCCGAACCAATAGCCGATTTCGTTGACTTCTTCTATATCGGAGAAGGAGAGGTCAATCTTGATGCAGTCCTTGATAAATATAAGGAAAACAAAAACAGAGGGGGCACGCGCGAGGATTTCCTGAGAAACATTCTGGATATCGATGGTATCTACGTACCTGCTTTCTATGAAGCATCATACAATTCTGACGGCACGCTTTCTGACTTTGTGCCCGTCATGGAGGGCGCGCCCCCTAAGATAAAGAAGAACATCGCCATGGAAGTATCCGATACACTGTTCCCTGAGAAGCCGATTGTCCCCTATATCCAGACCGTACATGACAGGGTGGTGCTGGAGCTGTTCAGAGGCTGTTCCAGGGGCTGCCGCTTCTGTCAGGCAGGCATGATCTACAGGCCTGTGCGGGAACGTTCGTTGGACACGCTGAAAACACAGGCAAAAGCGCTGCTTGAAAATACAGGACATGACGAGATTTCGTTGATTTCACTGAGTTCCAGTGACTATAGCAACCTTGATGACCTGGCAACATATCTGATTGATGCATGCGGACAGACACATGTCAACCTGTCTCTGCCTTCCCTTAGGGTGGACAACTTTTCACTGGATTTGATGAAGCGGGTCCAGGACGTCCGCAAAAGCTCATTGACTTTTGCGCCCGAAGCCGGCAGCCAACGTATGAGGGATGTCATCAACAAGGGGATTACTGAAGAAGATATCCTGAGCGGCTCTTATGAGGCCTTTAAAGGCGGCTGGAACAGGGTCAAGCTCTATTTTATGCTGGGACTTCCAACGGAAACGGTAGAGGACGTAATGGCCATTGCCGAGCTTGGTCAGAACATCGTCGACAAGTATTTCGAGTTGCCTTCCGAAGCGAGACGCAAAAGACCGGAAATCGTCTTGAGTACGTCCTTCTTCATACCCAAACCATTTACACCGTTCCAGTGGGTGGGGCAGGACACCTTGCAGCAATTCGAAGAGAAACAAAGCCTTCTCAACCGCAGCATCCGCAAAAAATACATCAAGTACAACAGCCATGATGCCCACACAAGCGTCATCGAAGGTGTCCTCGCAAGGGGTGACAGGCGGCTGGCTGATGTCATCGAACACGCCTACCGGCACGGTGCGCGTTTTGACGCATGGTCTGAATTCTTCGACTTCAGCATTTGGCGAAATGCCTTTGAAGCCTTCGGTCTGGAAATGGATTTCTACAGCACAAGAGTCCGTCCGAAAGATGAACTGCTGCCTTGGGATTTCATTGATATCGGCGTTGAAAAGGCCTTTTTATACGGTGAATTCCTGGCATCACAGGCAGGCGAAACCACTGTCAACTGCATGGAAGGATGCGCCAACTGCGGTGCGGCTTCCTTTGGTGGAGGTATATGTTATGAAAGCAAGAATTAAGTTCCAGAAGATGGGTCCTGTCAGGTTCATCGGACATCTTGACCTGATGAGAACCATGCAGAAGGCATTCAGAAGGGCGGCTGTTCCAATTGCCTATTCCCATGGATACAACCCCCATCAGGTCCTCTCATTCGCTTCGCCGCTTCCTGTAGGCGTAGAAAGTCTTTGTGACTATATGGACCTCGAGCTCGAACGGGATGTCGATCTCCATGACATGGTTGTAGACCTCAACAACACCCTTCCGCTGGGGCTTTTCGCATTGGAGGCAAGGGAACTTGAAGAGGGAGAGGCCGCTGGTATGGCAGCTGTAACAGGTTCCAAATACATTGTAATAGTACATGACAGCTCTTTCACACATGAGATGGTCGACACATTCCTGAAGAAGGAAGAAGTCACCTATATGAAGAAGAACAAACGCGGAAAGCTGAATGAAGTGGATATAAGGCCTGGCATCTATGAGATCATTTTTGATGGCAAAGATCTGTTGATCCAGGTGTCTGCAGGAAGCGTCATGAATATCAAACCCGAAACAGTCGTTGAACAGCTGTGCATATCTGCTGACCTGCCGTACAACAGACACAACTACCATTACATCAGGCAAGAACTTATTTTATCGTAAAGGCAAGGTGGTTCCATGGGCCATAAACTGGTGACGACCAGCCTTCGGGGCATGGTTATGAGCTTTCTTCTGGATGAACAGGACAAAGCGATTGAAATTCACCCTTTCCCGGAAAATCTAAAATCATTGGTCGGCAATATTTATGCTGGACGCGTATCGAATATAGCCAAGAATATTAATGCTGCATTCGTTCATATCGGAGAGGATAAGCCGGCCTATCTATCACTGGAAAACACCAGTAAGATTTTTTATTCAGACGGCAGACCGGCTGATGCCAAGCTTAAACAAGGCGATCTTATTTTGGTTCAGGTCGCAAAAGATGCCCACAAGACAAAAGCACCCAAACTTGTTGCAGAATTCGCAGTTACGGGACAATATGCTGTGCTGACAACAAACCATCCATCATTGGGGCTGTCATCAAAAATCACGGAAACCAAAGAACGTATCAGACTTAAAAGGCTCTTTAAACCATACGTAACAAAGGCTTACGGCTTTATCGTCAGGACCAACTGTGCGACAGCTGAGAATCTGAAATCGAAGAGGAGATAGACGGCCTGATCAAGGAATATGAAAAAATCATGGCTTCCATGCCTTATGCCAATGCCGGCAGCTGTCTTCACAGAGGTGCCAACGGACATCTCAAACTGCTTCGTGATATGAACCTGGAGCTTGTGGACAGCTATGTATATGACGACAACGAGCTTTTTGAGCAGGCAGCGCCCCTTGTAGAGAATGCTGTGCATTATTCTGACAGTTATCCTCTCAATGCCCTCTACAACCTCGAAAAGCAGCTGGACAGAGCGCTGCGGGAGAAAGTCTGGTTGAAATCGGGAGCGAGCATCGTCATTCAGGCAACAGAAGCCCTGATTGCAATTGATGTCAATACTGAAAAGAACCAGAGCCGGAAAAATCCGGAAGAAGTCATTCTTGCAACCAATATGGAAGCAGCTGAAGAAATCGCAAGACAGATACGGCTCAGGAATCTGTCCGGCATTATCATTGTCGATTATATAGATATGTCTTCCGAATCGGACAGAAGGATTCTATGCTACAGGGTAGAGGCATTATGCATGAAGGACCGGATCAGGACGCGGTTTATCGATATGACCCCCCTCGGACTTGTTGAAATAACAAGACGGAAAACGGAAAAGACACTGAAGGAAAAGCTGAAGGAAATGGATACTGAAAGGTAGTGATTCCATGGCAGTGATAAAACCATTCACAAAAGACCAGATTCGATCGGCCACATCGCTGGCACATCAGTCATACCTAAAGGAACTTGAAAAAATCTGCGGCATGCGCGAAATCGCCCATTCCGTAGTTCATGAAGTCTTGGTGCCTTTGATAGACAGTCCTTATGCATTCTGTGTATATGAGGACGGACATATGGCCGGCTTTATTGCAGGCGACCCTCATACAGGCAAGGTATCACTGTTTGGACACGGCTACAACGACGAAAACGCCTACAAACTCTATAACATCATGTACACAGAGCTGGCAGAAAGGCTTGTAGGCAGCGGATTGCGTGAACATGCAGTTACAGTCTACCGTCATGATGCAGGACCGATCGAAGCGTTTTTCCATAACGGATTCGGTATGTCGAAGGTCCATGCAATTGCCGATTTGGACAGCACTTATGCGGCTCATCCAATCGGCAACCGCTCTGTTATTGTGGAAGCTCTTGATACCAGCGGCATTGAGAGGCTGCAGCCATTGAAGAAGGCGTTCGATGAACATCTGGCTAACAGCCCTGCCTTTGTCGTATCCGACAGTCCGCTGACTGCAAACCTGCTGGTTCTCGTGGACGAAGGTATCGATATTGGCTTTCTCGAGTGGTCGCCCAAAAGGTCAGAGATCATCAGCGCGTATCTGAAGCCCGAATGGCGGGGCAGGGGGCTTTTCAACCACTTGCTCTTCACTGTTTTCAACATATTGAAATCCAAAGGCGAGCATTGCTGCAGCGTCACATTCGACAGTATGAATCCATCGTCATCGGCATATTGGCTCAAATACTTCCAGCCATATGCCTATGAACTCAAAAGGAAAATATGACTCTTATGAAATAAAACAGGGTTCGGTTTACATAATTATTACTACGTAAACCGAACCCCTTGTAGTTAATATTCGTCCGGAAGAATAGGCTTGGTCACCAGCAGTTTGCTGAAAAGCAGCGAGTCGTAGATGAAATCCTGAAAGTATTCCTTATCCCGGACACTCTTGCAGAAGCCCTTTTCAATATCCTCCAGTATTTCAGAGCTGTCCTTTTGCAATCCGTAGCCAATCTGTATGTCATAGACGTTGAAAAGCTTCTCGAACATCTCTTCGCTATAGGAGCCGGCGGGAATGAAAGAGACCAGCCTGTACTTGTCGGGTTCCTGCTTTCCGAAAGAGAAGATTGCCGATAAGCCCGTCTTCTTCGGGGCTTCGAACAGCCTTACCTGAACCGGGAAACCATTCTGGAAAAGATAGGCTTCTGCTTCCTTCATGAAGCTTCTGTCATCAGGATTGCCTATAAAGCCGAGGTTTGTTTCTATCAGAAGGACAATATCCTCTTTGGCCATCAACTCACGAAGATATTTCCGTCTCATGCCTTCAATGTCTTTAACCTTCTCATAAAAGCTGTGATAAAAGCCTAACTGCTTGTCATATTTTGTCTTAATTTTATTCACTGTGCTGACCTCCAAAACTGTTTACACCATTATAACCTTTTATATTTTCACATTCAACTTTCAATATGGTATAATCAATCATATTTGCGCCATTAATTAATCAAAGAGGTGATTATAATGCTTGCATTCAACAGAAAACACTTCCTGGATCTCAAATCGCTGGAAGCGTCGGAAATACACTATATTCTCAATTCAGCACAAAAAATGAAGTATATCCTTACTTCAAGCAAATCGGTAGTCACGCCCCATCTTAAGGGAAAAACCGTGGCCATGCTTTTCCACGAGGAAAGCTCGAGAAGCAAGCTCTCCTATGAACTCGCTGCACAGAGTCTTAGCGCGAAAGTCATTGAGTTGACCACTGCCAAACAGTTCAGCAGGGGTGAGTCGCTCAAAGATATCGGCCGCTACGTTGACCAGCTGGGTGCTGACTTCATCGTTGTCCGCCATCCGATAGCAGGTGGCGCCCATCATCTGGCCAAGAATGTGAATGCGTCTGTAATCAATGCCGGCGACGGTAAGGACGAGAATCCAACACAGGCGTTAATCGACCTGCTGACCATTTTGGAATATAAAAAGTCCTTCAACGGGCTGAAAGTCGTTATACTCGGGGATGTCATGCACAACCGCGTAGCAAGAAGCAATGTGTTCGCATTGACAAAACTGGGGGCAGAAGTTGCCATAGCAAGCCCACCGACCTTGATTCCAAGGGATATTGACAAGTCGGGCATCAAAGTCTATCATTCCGCTACAGAGGCCGTTATCGGGGCGGATGTCATCATGACACTTAAGATTCAAACAGAAAGACAGGGCAGAAAACTAATTCCTTCACTGAACGAATATAAAAAACTTTACAAATTGGATCCTACAAGACTTGAATATGCCAAGCCGGACGTGATTGTCATGCACCCAGGCCCAATCAACAGGGGTATAGAGATTTCATCGGAGGTCATTGACGGCGAAGCGTCCCTATTGAGTGAACTCCAGATAAACGGCGTGGCCATCAGAATGGCCCTTTTCAATCTGCTTGCCAAGGGAGGAAACTATGATGTCGATAAGAACAGTCATTAAGAACGGTACGATTTTCACCCATGACAAGACAATCTACAACATGGATATATTGATTGAGGATGGGAAAATCACCTCGATTGACAACAACATATCGGCCGAAGACCATTGCGATGTCGTTGATGCGGAAGGCATGTATGTCATTCCGGGCCTTATCGACATGCACTGCGAACTCTGCGAACCAGGTTACGACTTCAGAGAAACGATGGAAACCGGTGGAACGAGTGCCATCTGCGGCGGTTTTACAGCTTTGACCCAGCTGCCGAACACCAATCCGGTCGTCGACAATAAAACGGTTGTAGAATATATTGTCAGCAAATCAAAAACCGAATGCGCACTTCCCATCTATCCCTATGGCGCGCTTACAATGGGCTGCGAAGGCAAGGAGATGGCAGAAGTGGGGGAGATGCAGATCAGGGGCATTATCGCTGTTTCTGACGGTGACAAATGCGTTCAGGACAGCTGGCTGGCAAAAACAACCTTCCAATATGCAGCTATGTTCGATATGCCGATTATCCTTCATAGCGAGGATACGGCACTGTCGGAGGAAGCGGGTGTCAACGATGGCTACATAGCAACGCAGATGGGACTTGTAGGAGCGCCTGTATCGGCTGAGTCGATGATGGTGGCAAGACATCTTCTTCTTGCTGAGGAATTCAATATCAAGATACATTTATGCCATATTTCAACCGGCGCTTCTGTAGAACTCATCAGACAGGCCAAGAAACGGGGTATGCGGGTTACAGCGGAAACTTCCCCCCAATATTTCTCTCTGACGGAGGAGTCGGCCCTGAATTACAACAGTCTTGCCAAAGTGAATCCGCCGCTTAGATGCGCAGAGGATGTCAGCGCCGTCATAGAAGGTATCAAGGACGGCACCATCGATGTCATCAGTTCGGACCACAAGCCGAATACCATCGATTCCAAAGAAGTGGAGTTCGATCTGGCTTCCTATGGCATATCATCATTCGAGACTGCTTTGCCGGTTTCCTATACATATCTGGTCAAACCAGGACATATCGACATGGAACGTCTCGTTCATATGACATCCACAAAGCCTTCCGAACTGCTGTCGATCAACCGGAGCCGTCTGGCAGTAGGATCTCTTGCAGACCTGACAATCATTGCACCTGAGGAGAACTACGTTGTGGATGCAAGCAAGTTTCAATCCAAAGCAAGGTATTCGCCTTATAACGGCAAGGAACTTTTCGGAAAAGTAAAATATACTTTTGTCGAAGGGAAAAAATACGATCTGGCATAAATCAATTTACCATGCAAACCCATTGAAATCACTGGGGGAGCATGGTATAATCATAATAGAACTATGCGCAAAACACAACTTTAACGAATAGATTGGGGGGTGTTAATCCGATGACAGCCAAGAACTACCATGAAGAAATGGATATCAAGAACGCCAGGCATTTGCGGGAACTGCTTAAAACCTTGCCGCCATTCGTCCAGGAATTCTTCAGAGGCATAGAACAAACAACCTCTTCCAAAACCAGAATCGCTTATGCCTATGACCTTCGCGTGTTTTTCAACTACCTGGCAGAATCACATACCGCATTCAAAGGCATTGATATCACAGCCTTGGATGTCGGATGCCTTGGTAACGTTTCTGCCGATGACATTGAAATGTACATGGATTATCTTGGCTACTACAATTCAGCCAGCCAGGACATATCCAAGGAATACATGAACCGCGAACGCGGCAAATCCAGAAAGCTGGCATCCCTTAGGACCTTTTATCATTATTACTATAAAAAGCGCAAAATCGATGCCGATCCGACGATGCTGGTCGACCTGCCCAAGATCCACGAAAAGAACATCATACGGCTCGAACCGGACGAAGTCGCTCAGCTGCTGGATGTTGTTGAGTCCGGCAAAGGCCTCAGTGATGCTCAGCTTAGATATCACGAACATACCAAGGACCGCGACCTGGCGCTCATGACTTTGCTGCTTGGCACAGGTATCCGTGTCAGCGAATGTGTCGGCCTTAATATGGCAGATATCGACTTCTCGGTCAACGGGATCCGCATTGTACGCAAAGGCGGCTCCGAGGTGATTGTATACTTCGGCCAGGAGGTTGAAAGGGCTTTAAAGGCCTATCTGGAGCTTCGCAGGAAGACAATTGGTGCCACTGGCCACGAAGACGCTCTTTTTCTGTCGCTTCAGAACAAACGGCTGAGCGTCAGGTCCGTACAGAACCTGGTCAAAAAGTATGCCCAGCTGGTCACACGGCTCAAGAAGATTTCACCCCACAAACTGCGCAGCACTTACGGCACGAGTCTCTACAGGGAAACCGGCGACATCTATCTGGTGGCCGATGTGCTGGGACATAAAGACGTCAATACGACAAAGCGCCATTACGCCCAAATTGAGGACGAGCGGCGCCGTATGGCTGCAAAGGCGGTCAAATTAAGAGACGATTAGCACGTCTGATTGCCAACAGCTTTGCTTCCTTTCATTTCCAGCGACTCGACAAAGGCGGATATATGGGACAGGCCTTCTTCAGACAAGGCGTAACGGACCCATTTTCCGTCTTTTCTTGAAGTGACAAGCCCTGCTTCCACCAGAATCTTCATATGATGCGAAAGCGTCGGCTGGCTGATCGAGAGTTCTTCTAGTATGACACAAGCGCAGCTTTCTTCCATCTCAAGTGCAGACAGTATCCTCAGTCGGTTTTCATCGGACAGCGCTTTGAATATGGCTGCTGTTTTCTTTATATCCATAATTAGACTCCTAAATTAATTTATTACGCTTTAATATATTGACATCCATCTATATTTAGTTTATCCTATATATCGACAAACGTCAATATGACAAATTGATATCAAGGAGAGTTTTTATGCAGATCTTCAGCTGGTTAAACAACAACTTATTGAAAATGACATGGCTGGACCAACTTGTCCGCCGCCTTGTAGAAGATGCTTTCGGGCTGGACCTTGAAACACCTTTGGGCGGAAGCCTGCATTTCTATATCTACGATGTGATCAAGATATTCATCCTGCTATCGTTTCTAATATTCACAGTGTCCTACATACAGAGTCATTTCTCACCCGAACGGGCCAGGAACATACTGAGCCGCTTCAACGGGCTGACCGCTAATATACTTGGCGCACTGCTAGGTACACTGACTCCTTTTTGTTCCTGCTCCTCTATTCCGATTTTCATTGGATTTACAAATGCAGGGCTGCCTCTTGGCGTTACCTTTTCGTTCCTTGTGTCGTCGCCGCTTGTCGACCTGGCCTCGGTCATACTGCTGGCCAGCATATTCAACTGGCGGATCGCTTTTGCATACGTTATCGTCGGCCTGGTGCTCGCTGTCCTGGCAGGTACGCTCATAAGCAGAATGAACCCTGTCAAATACATCGAGCCTTTCGTGTTCAATGATGACCGCGAAGGCTATGCACAGGAGGAAATGAACATTCCGGAGCGGATATCCTTCTCTTTGGTCGAACTCAAGTACATTTTGAAAAAAGTATGGATTTACGTCATCATCGGTGTCGGTATCGGCGCGGTCATTCACAACTGGGTTCCCGAGTCCTATGTGACAGCTGTTCTTGGAGAAGACAAGTGGTATTCCGTCTTCCTGGCCGTTATGGTTGGTGTCCCTATGTATGCTGATATATTCGGGACGCTCCCGATTGCGGAAGCACTGGTTTTGAAAGGCGTGGGACTCGGTACGGCGCTTTCCTTCATGATGGCAGTAACTGCCTTGTCACTGCCTTCACTGCTGCTATTGAAAAACGTCGTCAAAACAAAGCTGCTGGTTTTCTTCACAGGACTGGTTGCATCGGGCATCCTTATTATCGGAATCCTCTTCAACACATTTGGCCACCTGCTGTATTAGATATGTCTTGATGGCCTGTTTTCAATCTTGTTGATATACTTTTCCACGTTGTTCATACCGCATGATTTTGCAAGTTCAGCTGCTTTTTTGTGGCTGAACTTTATTTTTACTATTTTGGCTGTTACAGAATTCTTCTTCACATTCATAATGGCATAGCTGGCCTTATCGTCATCACCAGCATTGCACAAGCCAACAGAACCCGGATTCACCAGCAAACGGTCGCCTATATCAACGACGTAAGGTTCATGGATGTGTCCTGACAGGATAATCTGCTCCGGATAACCGTAGAGGATATCGTCAAGCCGGTCACTTTTCATTTCAGGAAAGATCCTTTCCCCGACATCCCTCGGCGTACCATGCAAACAGAGTATATCGACCCCTTTTACCGTAAGTGATTTTACGATCGGCAGGTCTTTGATGAAGGCAACATCCTCATCAGTGAGCTGGTCACGAATGAAAAGCTCCTCATCAATCCAGTCATCCGTATTGCCTTTTATCCAGACAATCGGGTCCAGATTCCTCATGACCTTCAGGCACCCTTTAGCATCCGGGCCACCGATAAAAAGGTCGCCAAGGAATATAACTTTGCTGATATTCCTTTCCTGCAAGTCTTTTACTATTTTTCTAAGCGCCGTCGTATTTCCATGTACATCAGATAAAACTGCTATTTTCATACAATCACTTCCTTTAAAACCGCCAGCAGTTCACTTGGATCGTTTGCAATGAATTCCGGTTCATGGGCTTTCAGTTCATCCAACGTGCGGAAACCCCAGGCAACCCCGACACGGTGGACTGAGGCATTCTTGCCCGTCATCATATCAATATCGGAATCCCCTATATAGAGTACATCTTCTTTCGTCAGTCCATAGCGGTCCATAATTGCCAAAACGCTGTGAGGATCCGGCTTCTTGGGCCTCTCGCTTGATGCGCCGTACACATGCTCAATGCCATAGCTGCCGAAAAATTGATCGACGATCACATTGGCAGCATCCTGCCGCTTGTTTGTATTGACCGCAATATGGCAGCCAGTGCCTTTAAGGTATTCCAGGCAGTCATAGATGCCGTCATATACATACAGGTTATAGTCGAAATACTTGGCGTAGTTATCCAGCAGTTCCCTGTAGTAGCCATCAAAGGCATCCGGCGTGTTGTTGTCTCCCAGTGCTCGTTCACACAGCTTCCTTAGCCCATTGCCAATGAACCTCTTGTATGCTTCGATATCATGGGTTTTGAAACCATGCTGAATCAAAACATTGTTCATGCAGAAAGCCAACGACTCCGATGAATCCACCAAAGTCCCGTCAAGGTCCCAAATCACCAATTTAAACATGCTTTTCTCCTATTCTGTCTTTTAGGTTTCTAGTACATTCAAGAAAGAGTTCGCCAAGTGTCGGATGTGCAAAAACCATATCGGACAGCCTGAAGACATCGATACCGCCTTCCATGGCTATGACACCGTAATGGATCAGGTCGGATGCATGGGCACCAAGAATATGGAGTCCAAGAAGCTTGCCATCCCGGTCAACCAGCATCTTCACAAAGCCTTCCTGCTGTCCCGCTGCTGCCGCCTTGCCGTTTGTACCGTAAAGAAGCTTTTCAACGAAATATTCTGTTCCAGCATCTGCACATTCGGTTTCAGTCATGCCGACAGCAGCCATTTCCGGTTCTGTAAAGACACAGGCAGGAATATATCGGTTTGATACAGGCTTATTCTTGATTAAATAATCTATAACCTGGCGTCCCTGCGACACCGCACTGTGAGCCAGCATGGATATGCCGTTGATGTCACCTATAGCATACACGTTTTCAATTGATGTCTGGCAATCGGCACCGACGGTTACATAACTATTGTTATGTAATATACCCGTTTTGTCAAAATGCTCTCGGTCATAATTGCCCCATCTTCCGACCGCCGATAACACAGCGTCGATTTCTACTGATCCAGCATTATTATTGCTGCAATAATTGATGACTGCAGAATTGTCCGTCTCCTCAATCGATTCAACCTTAGCTCCCGATATGATTTTGATGCCCTGCTTTTTGGCAAAAGACTTATACCGCTTAACCATGTCGGTATCAAGGGTTGACAGAATCGACTTTTCGTACTCAATGACGGTTGTCTCAATGCCCAAGGCGGCAAATGCCGTAGCGAATTCCATGCCGATGACGCCGCCGCCAATGATTCCGATGGTGGCCGGCAATGACTTCAGGGTCCAAATCGTATCGGAATCAGATACTTTGCTACATGAATACCCAGGAATTTCCAGACCAATTGGTTTGGAACCCGTCGCTAGCAATATGAAATCCGCATTAATCCTTTTTGTATTACCGTTCGCATTTCGAACATTAACAGTTTTCGAGTCAAATACCTCGCCATGGCCAGAAACCAGCGAAATACCAGCCTTTTTCAACGAAGATTCAATACTATTCTTCAGAAAGCCTATAACTGATTCCCTTTTATCGACAATTCGTTCATAATCCGAACGATTAAATACGCCCGACAGCGATTCAGCCAGCAAGGACTTGGTAGGGATGCAGCCTCTATTCAGGCATGTACCGCCAATCTCCCCCGACTCTACCAGGGTGACATCCATCTTATTTCGGGCTGCATAAAGGGCTGTCTCATAACCACCCGGACCGGCACCTATAATCACAATTTTCTTACGCATCACCAATGCCTCCGGTTGTAAAGTCATATGCCACAACAGGTTTTCTCGCAGCCGTCACTTCATCCAGGCGCTTGACTGAAACCGATTCGGGTGCATTTCGAAGCAACTCCGGATTATTTCTGGCCTCATCAGCTATCCTAAGCAGTGCATCAATATAGGCATCGATTTCTTCAAGGCTTTCTGACTCAGTAGGTTCTATCATCAAGGCCTGCTCCACTATGAGCGGAAAATAGATTGTAGGTGGATGAAAACCAAGATCAATCAACCGCTTGGCGACATCCATAGTTGTGATGCCATTCGGTTCAAGGAGACCCGAAAGAACGAACTCATGTTTACATAATATATTATATGGTAACTTGTAGGCGCCTTTCAAACGCTCTTTCATATAGTTGGCGTTCAGTACGGCAATTTCCGATGCCTCGCGCAAACCTTTCCTGCCCATCATCAGAATATAGACATAAGCTCTTAACAATATGCCGAAATTGCCATTGAAAGCCTTCACTTTGCCTATTGAATCGGCTGGGAGACTCCATCGAAAGCCTTCTTCCCCCATTTCTACGACAGGCCCGGGTAAATATCGGGTCAGAGACTCAACAACCGCTACAGGCCCGCTGCCAGGTCCGCCGCCGCCATGAGGAGTCGAGAAAGTCTTGTGCAGGTTCAGGTGGACGATATCAAATCCCATGTCGCTCGGCCTTGTGACGCCAACGTTCGCATTCATATTGGCGCCGTCATAGTAAAGCAGACCGCCTGCTCCATGGATCAATGATGCAATCTTACAGATATCCTTTTCAAAAAGACCAAGGGTATTGGGATTTGTAAGCATAAGCCCCGCCACTTGATTGTCTATCATTGCTTCCAGGGCATCAAGATCAATGGTGCCGCTAGCATTCGATGGTATTTCTTTTGTAACGAAGCCAGCCATAGTGACGCTGGCGGGATTGGTTCCATGGGCCGAATCCGGAATCAGGATGATTTTTTTGTCCTCTGTTCCTTTGTCCTTGAGATAGCTCTTGATTATCATAAGACCCGTCAGTTCTCCCTGGGAACCAGCGGCAGGCTGAAGTGAGACGCCTTTCATGCCGGTAATTTCGCACAGATACTCCTGAAGCCTGTACATTAGTTCCATGTTGCCTTGGGTGATGCTTTCCGGCCAATACGGATGACTGCTTCTGAAGCCATCAATACCAGCTGCAGCCTCGTTTATTTTGGGGTTATACTTCATGGTGCATGATCCCAGAGGATACATCCCCGTATCAATACCGTAGTTTTTGTTGGAAAGAAGCGTATAATGCCTTACTACCTGGTTCTCACTGACCTCCGGGAGACGCGGCTTTACTGACCTGAGAAGATGGGCAGGGATCTCTTCCAATGCTGATTTTTCATCCATCGCTGCCGGTTCAATGTGTATGCCGCATCGGCTGGATTTTGAAAGTTCGAAGATCAGCTTGTCATAGTATTTCATTCAGCACACCCCCAAACGTCATAATGGCAATATCCATCGTCTCCTTATCGGTCATTTCTGTAGCGCAGACGAGCAGCAGGTCCGCGGCATCATCAACAAGCCCTTTCAGTTTTATTCCCGGAACAACGCCTTGAATGACACACGCATCGTACACCGCATCAAGATCGGGAACCCTGATGACAAACTCATTGAAAAAAGGCGAGTCGTAAACACTTTCAACTGTTTCCAAAGAGGTCAGACCTCTTTTCAGATAGCGCGCATTGGCCATGCTCGCAGCTGCAATGTGCCTCAGTCCTTCCGGACCCACGGTCGACAGGTAGATTGTAGCCGCAAGTGCGTTCAATGCCTCGTTGGACGTGATATTGCTGGTCGCTTTCTCCCTGCGGATATGCTGCTCTCTAGCCTGCAGCGTAAGTACAAATCCCCTTTTACCGTCCAGATCCTTTGTTTGCCCGACGATGCGTCCCGGAAGTTTCCGCATCAGTTTTTTGGTCGTGGCCATATAGCCGGCTGTAGGACCTCCAAAATTCATGGCATTCCCAAATACCTGCACATCACCCACAGCAATGTCCGCCCCCCATTCAGAAGGGGATTTCAGTACGGCAAGTGCCATCGGATTGGCTATGGTGACTAGAAGTGACTTGTTGACATGCATCATATCCGCTACGCCTGTCAAGTCCTCGATGATTCCTTGGAAGTTTGGGTATTGGACAATATAAGCCGCCGTATCTTCATCCAGCAACGCTTCAATATTCCTGGTAGGGAC
Organism: Vallitaleaceae bacterium; assembly: GCA_963677915.2. Lineage (GTDB taxonomy): Bacteria > Bacillota > Clostridia > Lachnospirales > Vallitaleaceae. The sequence continues at coordinate 308,439 of CAXXGE010000028.1, forward strand.
AGCGCCGTCCGATGCCACAGGCACTTCCACAAGCATATGTCCTTTGAATCGAAGGTAGGTTGCCAGCACCTTCTTATAGTCCGGATGTGCGGATGCTGCGACAAGCACTTTGTTCCGCTTTGTCTCAGCACACGCCATAAAGGCTGCTTCTGCTGTAGCAGCAGCTCCGTCATAATGGGAGGCATTCGCCGCATCAAGGCCAGTCAGTTCGCAGATCATCGTCTGGAACTCAAAAATGGCCTGCAGGGTACCCTGGCTGATTTCAGGCTGATAGGGCGTGTAAGCTGTATAGAATTCAGACCGGTTAAGCAGTTGTCCGATATGTTCGGGAATGTAATGGTCGTAAATGCCGCCGCCTGCAAGTGAAATAACGTCGCCGTTCTTTCCAGCCAGCGATTTCATATGGCGCATCAGCGACTGACCACTCATACGCAAAGGCAGTTTAAGGCAGTCTTCCTCCAGCTTAAGTCCGCTGTCGATATCCGCGAAAAGATCCTTAATCGATCCGACGCCAACAACCGCCAGCATTTTATTCAAATCTTCCTGTGTATGTGGAATATATGGATGCATGACACCCCTCCATCCTAGTCTAGTGAATTGCAGTAGTCCTCGTAAGCATTGCTGTCCATAAGGTCCTTGACAGCTTCCTCATCAAAGTTGGCAATAATGGCAATCGGATTGTCAAACGGTGCCTCATTCAGAAGTTCTGGAGAATCTTCAAGGGCTTCGTTTACTTCAACAATTGTTCCGGTAACAGGCATGTAGATATCGGCTGCAGCTTTGACAGATTCCACAACCGCAAAGGCATCTTCAGCGTCAAACACAGCATCCACTTCAGGAAGATCCACATATACGATATCCCCCATCGCCTGCTGAGCATAATCCGTTATGCCAATTGCCGCACCATTGCCCCTAATATCAATCCATTCATGTTCTTTCGTATAATAGTAACCTTCTACAACTGCCATCCTATTTTGCCTCCTTCTTCTTATAAAACCTTCTTGGAACAATTTTAGCCTTCAATATTTTTTTGCGCATCGTCACACTGACTTCTTTCAATTCATAAGTGCCTTTTATCAAAGCCATAGCCAGGCTTTTGCCAAGACTTGGCGATTTGTAGCCAGTTGTAACAAATCCTATGATGTTGTCCTCGGCATCGAGCACATTCTCTCCATGGCGTACAATACCCTTATCGAGGATTTCAAGGCCTACAAGCTTTCTGGGTCTGTTTTGATATTGCTCTTTCAGCGCATCCCTACCGACAAATTCACCCTTATCGAGTTTGACGAAATAATCCAGCCCTGCTTCAAGCGGACTGATGTTTTCCGATAATTCGTCCCCATACAAAGGCATTCCGGCCTCAAACCGCAGCGTATCTCTGCATCCCAGACCGCAGGGCTCGGCTCCGGCTTCGATCATGGCATTCCAAACCGCTTCTGCGTGTTCCCTGTCAAAATACAGTTCAAAGCCGTCTTCGCCTGTGTAACCGGTTCTGGAAAGGAGCATTTCAACATCGAAACATTTCACCTTGTCTGCAAACCAATAAAACTTCATGGCAGACAGGTCATATTCAGTGAATCTCAGAAGGAATCCCAAGGATCCTGGGCCCTGCAAAGCAAGCTGTACCATGCCGTCTGTAAGATTTGTCATCTTTACATCATCCGGCATATGGTTTTGAAGCCAGTCCCAATCTTTGTCCATATTGGCCGCATTGACAACCAACATGTACTTACTTTGATTGTACCTGTAAACTACAATATCATCAACCGTTCCGCCATTTTCATAACACATTGGCGAATACTGGACCTGGCCGTCTGATAGTCTAGTCAAATCATTGGTGATACAGTGGTTGAGGAATTCTTCAGACTTACTTCCTTCTACCATGAATTTCCCCATATGGCTGACATCGAAAATCCCCACGGATTCCCTTACGGAATCATGTTCCTGCGTAATGCCAGCATATTGGATCGGCATATCAAATCCTGCAAATTCCACCATCTTAGCATTCGATTGTAGATGCATTTCGTATAAAGGCGTCTTTTTTGCCATCCTGTACCTCTCTTTCAAGTTACTGATTTATGACAAGTATAGCATTCATTTCACTGTGCTTCTAGTGTAGCGTATTGTAATTCTCCACCAAAAATTAACAAAGCGCAGCTGCTTCAACCGGGTGGCGGAACAATTGCGCTTTGTATATGTCAAGGAAGTACCTTCGTTATGGTGAGGGTATAGCGAAGGTCGGCATGCCAAGTCAACCATACCTTCCTCAAACAACAATCTGAAATTATCATTAGTCCTGATTCAGAATAACCGGAATCAAAAGAGCATCTCCTGTATTAATTATATCATTGGTCAACCTGTTCATCGACATCACTTCGTCTATATATTGCTCGACCGTGTAATACCGGGCATCGAGATATTCTTCGGCTATAGACCACAGGGTATCTCCGGCCTGAACAGTAACTGACGTAAAACTCTTGTCCGGCACTTTCGTGGCTGCATCAACCGAAGTGGCGGATGATATCGTCATAAGCGCCAAGACAATGAGAACGACAGTTATCAGGACAACTATATACTGTAATCTGTTTTTTTTGATTTTCTCTTTTCTTTTTTCGCTTTGTCTGCGTTTCCAGCTTTCATATTTATAGTGGCTTTCCAATTCAGAAACATCTCGAAAAACATCTGCCTCCATCATTTTCATAGCTCAGCACCTCCGAACATTTGTTTGTATTTACATTATATGCGAACTCTTGTTCCCTGTCAATGCTTTAGGCAAAAAATACGAACATTTGTTTGATAAGCGGATAATCCTATGCTATAATTGAGACATACAAGAAACGGAGGGCGAGTTATGTCAGAGAAGTTAGGTGCCAAGCAACAACAGATTCTTCAGTTCATAAGAGATGAGATACTCAGTAAAGGTTATCCACCTTCAGTCAGGGAGATCGGCGAAGCTGTTGGCCTCAAGTCTTCATCCACTGTCCACGGTCATCTGGACCGTCTTGAAAAGAAAGGTGTTATTAGACGTGACCCGACCAAGCCGCGAGCGATTGAAATCCTGGACGATGAATACAACATTCAGCGCAGAGAGATGGTCAGTGTGCCTCTGGTAGGCAGGGTTGCAGCAGGAGAGCCTCTGCTGGCTGTCGAGAATATAGAAGAGTACTTCCCCATCCCTGTCGAATACGTACCCAACGAAACCATATTCATGCTCCAGGTTAAGGGTGACAGCATGATCAACGCAGGCATATACGACCGTGATCTCGTTGTTGTTCAGAAGCAGTCCAATGCCAGCAATGGTGATAAAGTTGTTGCACTCATCGAGAACGGTGTCACTGTCAAGACCTACTACAAGGAGAAAGGACCATATACGCCTCCAGCCGGAAAACGACAGCCTGGAACCCATCCTTATATATAATGACGATATAGAAATCGTAGGAAAAGTCGTCAGTCTGTTTAGAAGACACATATAATTGCTAAAGGCCACCATGGTTCAATTAGGAACCCGGTGGCCTGTTTATTTCCATTGTATTAAAGTTTATTTCTCGTTTTCTTCTACCCATTCTTTAGCAATTTCAACTGCTTCCTCATGGGGAATAGGTACTTTACCTTCCGTTAATTCAACTTCAATGTCTTTGATTGCTTCCGTTTTGTTGCTATAACCAGTATATTCTAATTCTTTTTTACGTTCTTTCATTAATCTCACCCCAAAATATAATTGTCAGAGTTGATATTTATTCTCATTTAATTATATCACCTTGAGGCAATCCAATCAAGAATCAATTTCCGATTTATCTACAACCCTGCCATCTGCCCAGATGCGCTCAAGGTCATAGAAGTAACGCTCTTCTTTACCGAAGATATGGATGATGATATCACCGAAATCCATCAAAACCCAATTTCTGCCACCTTGAAGTCCTTCGATCGTTTTTGTATCAAAACCAGCTTTGTTCAGCTTTTCTTCAGCAAAATCTGCAAGTGTCTTGACATGGTTTGGGTTGTTGCCGTGAGCAATCACAAAGTAATCAGCCAATATGCTGACATTGCTTATGTCAAGAATTCTTATATCTTCTCCTAGCTTGTCATCCAGCGCTTTATACGCTATCGACAGCATCTCTTTTCCGTGATCAGTCATTCATTTTTCTCCTTTTGCTTTCATTGCTGTAGTACTGGTATGCATCCAATGTAGCGGGATCGATAGGCTTGTTCTTGCTGTTAAGATGTGTTAGCGTATCTTCAAGTATCATTACCAGGGCTTCATCCAGCTGTTCGCCAGCCAATTCTCTGGCTTTAGCCAGCCGGCCGTGATGCTTCCTGCCGGGCTCTATGTAATCCGCAATATAGATGATCTTTTCAAGATCCGACATGCCTGGCCTTCCTGTCGTATGAAAGCTTATGGCTTTCAACACATCGTCATCCCTCACATCGTATCTGTGATAAGCCACATGCGCGCCAATTTTGGCATGCACAAGGTCCGGATTCAGCTTCTCGTTCTCTGAAAGGCTGATGCCGTATTTATGGCACTGTCTCAATTTCTTGCTATCAGAATAATTCTTGGCACAGTCATGCAGCAAAGCGGCAATAATGGCCTTTTCCTTGTCAGTGCCATGGGAATGGGAAAGCGCCAATGCCGTATGGGCGACACGCAAGGTATGTTCATATCTTTTTTCCGTCAAATCACTCTTCAGTTTTTGAAGATGGTGATGGCTATGGATGAAATCTTCCCACGCTTTCACTTGATCACCCCTTGTTTAGTCCATGTTTAATCATGTAGCCATGCACTTTTTCCGGAAGCAGGTATCTGGCAGATTTCCCCTGTGACCATAACTGCCTGACTGCAGAACTCGAAATATCAATCAGAGGCATGGGCAGGTATGTGATTCTGCAGCCTATGTACTTTGCTTCCAGCCTCTTGATTTCAGCGATCGTCTCATCCTGTGATTCTGTCGCTCTGTCGACGACAACAAAACCCACCGACTTCAGCAACGCCTCAGGGTTATACCAGGTTTCAAGCTGAACGACCGTATCACTGCCGATAATCATAGTGAATTCGGTGTCATCCTCCCAGTTCGGTAAGTTCTGCGACGGTATTGACTGTGTAACATCTTTCTCCCCGATCGAGTTCTATGTCACTCGTTCTGAAATGACTGTTGCCCTCAATGGCCAGTTCGCACAGTTCTAGTCTTGTCATGCCATCCATAAGCTGAATGCCTTCTTTGTGTGGCGGCTGACCATTCGGAATGAAAAGAATGTCGTCGAACATGCCCGTATTGTAGACGTGGTTCAGCAATAATCAAATGCCCTTGATGAATCGGGTCGAACGTACCGCCCATGATAGCTGTTTTTTTTCATAAGCAGCTCGCCTCCTTCACAATTATTGTTTTGGCAGGATAATATTTGAATCCTTTTTGCGCTGCCTGAACAAGGTGATTCTTCTTCCCATAATCTGAACCACTTCAGAATGGGAACGTTCGGAAATAATCTCAGCTACGTAGCGAATGTCTTCCAGACAATTTTTCAAGACAGTGACCTTGATCAATTCTCTTGCCTCTAGTGCGTCCGATACAGCATCGACAACTTCAGCAGTCGCGCCGTTTTTACCCACCTGGAAAATCGGTTCCAATGCATGGGCCTGTTTTCTTAAATATGCTCTCTGTTTGCTCGTCAGCATGTTAATCCTCTTTCATTATTTGTAATAGTCAAACTCGAGGTAATAGAGTTTGACCGTATCGCCTTCTTCAATGCCCAGTTCCTCGAGCTGCTGGATAATGCCTTCTCTCACCATGAAGTCCTGGAAGAACTTGAACCCTTTTTCATCTTCAAGATTGGTATATCCGAGCATTCTCTCAACACGGCTTCCCTCAACCCTGAATACGCCTTCCTCATCCTCGTCTGCAAATACCAGGATCGGCTCATCTTTATCGTAGGTCTCGTCAACGATAAACTCCGGTTCATAGACAATCGTCTCCTCCGGCAGTTGCGAAAGGATGTGAGCCAAGTGATTGAGCAATTCCTTGAGTCCTTGTCCGGTGACACCGGATATAGGGAAAACCTTAACTTCATCTGTTTCAAAAGTTTCAACAAGTCTTTGCACATTCGAATCATCAAAAACGGCATCCATCTTGTTCGCAGCGATAACATGAGGCTTTTTCAGCAGTTCTGGATTGTAGGCTTCCAGCTCCTTCATAATCAGCTGAATATCCTCGACAGGATCACGGCCCTCTGTAGCTGCAGCATCCACGATATGAAGCAGAACCTTGTTCCTGTCGACATGCTTGAGGAACTCATGCCCCAAACCGACACCATCGGCAGCGCCTTCAACCAGTCCGGGGATATCCGCTATGATGAACTGCCTGCCATGCACGTCCACAACGCCCAAATTAGGTGTTAGGGTCGTAAAATGGTAATTGGCTATCTTCGGCTTGGCATTCGACACCCTTGACAGGAATGTGGACTTGCCAACATTTGGAAAACCTACAGCCCCACATCCGCAATTGATTTAAGTTCGAGTTCAACCCATCGCTCTTTTGCCACCTGTCCGGGCTGGGCGTATTTGGGAATCTGCATGGTCGGTGTTGCATAATGCTGGTTCCCTTTTCCTCCACGGCCGCCGTTGAGCAGCACGATCCTGTCGTCGTCCTTAGACATATCGTAGATGATCTTCTTGCTCTCGAAATCACGGATCAGCGTGCCCTTAGGCACCTTGATGACAAGATCTTCCCCGTCTTTGCCATGGCAGCGGTTGCTTGAACCCGGCTGACCGCTGGTCGCCTTATAATGTTTTTTGTGCCTGAAGTTATACAGTGTATTCATCTGTGGATCCACTTCAAAATCAGGTCACCGCCACGGCCGCCATCGCCGCCGTCGGGTCCCCGTTGGGCACATATTTTTCTCTTCTGAAACTCACACATCCGTCGCCACCGCGGCCGGATTTGATATATATCTTCGCTTGATCGACAAAGATCATTAAATCACCTTCTTAAATGAATCATACCAAATATTTGAATAGAAAAAAAAGTTT
>CAXXGE010000029.1:0-4873 GCA_963677915.2 Vallitaleaceae bacterium
TAGGGCAGATGTTGTCCAATTGCATACAGGTATTGTTCCAAGAGTTTCATAGCCATTCTCCTTCCAAGGCGGCACTCAGCCTTCCGGCAGCATCTTTTCAATGGTGGTCTGCGTATTTTTCCATTCGACAATCAGGATTTCCAGGACCTCTTTGCCGAGTTCGCTGATGGCGTAGTATTTTCTGGGGCGTGCTTCGCTTGTGTCCCACAGGCTGTCGAGCAGGCCCTGTTTTTCAAGTCTTCTCAATAGGGGGTAGAGCGTGTTCTGGTCGATATCGACACCGCATGCCTGAAGCTCTGTGATAAGCGAATATCCGTATGCCGGTTTACTCAGGTTCAGCAACACCGTAAAGACCAGGGTGCCTCTTTTAATTCCTGTATCATATTCGATAGAATCTTTGCTTTTTCAGTGGCACTCATTCAGCATCACCTCCTTATACCATTATACTGTATGATACACAGCATTGTCAAGTTCACAGTAATTGGCATTGATATGCGGTTTTTGGTATAATTATGCTATACACAAAAAGAGTGAAGGATGATGACATGACAAGCAAACATTTTGAGCTGGATCTCCACCAACTGGGTGTGGCAAAGATAATAAAGAGAAACTACACAAGCCTGTATGAGACGGCGGGTCAGTATGCTGAATGCCCCATGGTGATTGGTGACAAGTTCAGCTGGGTCAACAACGACCATATCTGGCCGAACCGTCTCTATGGCCTGAATGTTTCGGAAGAAGAAGTGGATGACGTACTTGAAAAGGTTGTCAGCGGCATGCGCTCTGGAGAGTATCCCGAGGTGCTGACAACAAGCATGTACACAAGACCGGTGAACTTCGAACCCTATTTCGAGAAACATGGGCTTGTCAAACTTTTCGATGCGGCAGGGATGGCTGTGGACCTTGAAATGGGGCTAAAGGAAGGCTTTGAACCGGGAATAGATCTGGAAATCAGCCGGGTGACTGAAAAAGAAGAAATAAGAGAATGGTGCTCCATAGTGATGGAAGCGCTTTTTCACAGGCCTGCGTCCATGATGACACCTTATCACAAGGCAATAAGCAGCCTTGTTGACAACGGCAGCATTCATTGCTTTATCGGCAGGCATCAAGGCAAAGCTGTTTCAACTTCGATGCTGTTTATATCCGACAAGGATGTAGCAGGCATCTACCATGTATCTACATTGGAAGGGTACAGGGGCTACAACATCGGCAAGTGCATTACACTGGCACCTCTGCAGTTTGCCAGAGAGCAGGGATGCAGGGTGGGAGTCCTTTTTGCCACCCATCAGGGAGAGTTCATATACAGGAAACTGGGATTCGAAGCCTACTGCCGGTTCGGACGCTATACAATTTCAGACAAGTGAGAAGTCTAGGAGAAGATATGACCAAAGAGACAATTTATTTTGCAGGTGGATGCTTGTGGGGTGTTCAGGCGTTTGTCAAAACCCTGCCGGGTGTTATAGAAACCGAAGCTGGGCGCGCCAATGGCGCAACAGACACCCTCGACAGCGAGTACGACGGCTATGCGGAATGCGTAAAGACAATCTTCGATTCTGACGTCGTTACCATTGAAAGGCTCATGGCCTATTTTTTTGAGATCATCAACCCTTACAGTCTGAACAAGCAGGGTGAAGACGTCGGTGAAAAGTACCGTACGGGGGTATACAGCGAAGAGCCAAGACATCTGGAAGAAGCAAGGGATTTCATAGAAAAAAGAAGTGATTCCGACAAGGTGGCCGTTGAAATAAAGCCGCTGTCAAACTATGTCAGAAGTGCTGAGGAGCACCAGGATCGGCTGACGAGGTGCCCTGACGATTATTGTCATATACCGAAAGCACTGTTGAATAAATATGTTAAGGAATGATTATAATGCTGCCTCTACGGCCGCAACAATCTCCTGCCACGGCAACAGCTTGCCGCTGCCCAAATCACCGCAGGCAAGGCGTCCCTCACCGGTGGGAAGGACACTGTATCCATAGGACTCAAGTGTAGCGAGGTTCCTTTGCACAACAGGATTTTCGAGCATGGCCGTATTCATGGCCGGCGCGATAATCTTAGGTCCCTTGCAGGCCAGGACGGTTGTCGTCAGCATATCGTCTGCAATACCGGCAGCAAGTTTCCCGATGATATTCGCCGTTGCAGGGGCAATCAGCAGAAGATCCGCTTTTTTGGCCAGTGAGATATGTTCTGTGTCCCACTTGTCGATTTTATCGAACATATTGGTGACAACAGGATTACCTGACAGAGTCTGGAAGGTCAGGGGTGTAATGAATTCCTGGGCGTAATCGGTCATGATGACATGGACATCATGGCCTTTTTTATTCAGGTCGTTGACGATTTCGGCTGCCTTGTAGGCAGCGATGCCGCCTGTAATACCTATAAGTACGGTTTTCATTCTGCAACCCCTTTCAGAACAGTGTCGATCAGGCCTTCGGCAATGGCTTCCTTTGTCTCGTAAACGGCCACAGTCTTGTCCCGGTCAAGCAAATAGCCTATATGCATCTGACCGTCTATGTTTGCAAGGTCGTTTGCCAGAACAAAGTCACATTTGTTGGCTTCTGCCATCTTGCGTGCGGTATCTATCAAAGTCTCCTCGGATACGCCGCTGAGCAGTTTGAAACCTACAAGTATTGTTTCTGGTGAGAGGTCCTTGACCATGCCGATGACTTTTGGCGTCGGAAGCAAGGTCATAACAAGGGGCTCGCCTGAAGAAATCTTGGCAGGCGCATGGTCGGAACGGTCGCCTTCGAGCTGGGAAGGCTCTTCAAGCGCAGATTGAAGAGGGATGATTTTCCCGGTCTTGAAATCGGATACGGCCATCGCATGGATGAAGCAATGGATTTCGGTACTGACAAGCAGATGCTTCACCGTCTGTACCAGTTCTTCCACTTCGGCCACTTTATAGACCGTCATGTTGTCATCGGCTTCAGGAAGCAGGGCGTATTTGCCCGCTACATAATGAAGATGGTATGAGATACCATCGGCTTCGCAGCGTTTTTTTCAAAGCTTCGGCCATGGCAACGCCTGTTGCGCCTGTGCTGCTGTTGCGTATTTCCCTGACGTGGTCGATGGGTTCCACCGTACCGCCGGCAGTTATGACAAAGTTCAGCATCATCAACACTCCTCGATAAGATTCATTGGAATTTCATGTCTGCTCAGTTCTACAATCTTGTTCTCTTCATCCAGCACAGCGACTTTCGGTTCGAAAGTCTCGGCTTCCTCGCGCTCCATCTGGGCATAGGCGATGATAATGACCCTGTCGCCGACGGCGGTCAGCCTTGCGGCTGCGCCGTTGATGCAGATCATGCCGCTGCCCGCAGGTCCGGAGATGGTGTAGGTTTCAAAACGCTGGCCGTTGTTGATGTTGACAATCTGCACTTTCTCGCCTGGGAGGATATCGACAGCCTTAAGCAGGTCCGAATCGATAGTAACGCTGCCGACATAGTGTAGGTCGGCCTCCGTGACAACGGCTCTGTGTAGTTTAGATTTAAACATGTTGATCAGCATATCAATTACCTCCCGGGTCAAGGACAACGTTGTCGATTAGACGTGTTGACCCAAAGAATACAGCCACTGCGGCCAAGGCTGGTTTCTCTATCGTGGTTAATTCAGACAGATCATCGAAGGCAACGATTCTGGCGTAATCGATCCGTCCGAGATAGGCTTTTTCGAGTTCGTTCTTCAAAAAGTCTTCGAGATAGTTGACGGAGCGTTCGCCAGCCATAAACCGGTCTTTCAGCTTTACAAGTGCCTGATTGAGTATGACGGCATGCTTTCTTTCAGAAGCGCTAAGATAAACGTTCCTGGAACTCAAGGCAAGGCCATCCGGTTCACGGACGATCGGGCAGACCACAATGTCGACCGGCATATGCAGGTCCCGTATCATCCTTTTGATGATGGCGGCCTGCTGGGCATCCTTCTGTCCGAAATAGGCTTTTCCTGCCTGTGCGATGTTGAAAAGCATGTTGACGACAGTGGTCACGCCTTTGAAATGGGTCGGCCTGCTGGCGCCGCAAAGCTGGTCCTTCATGCTGTGTTCCACATCGACAAAGGTGGATGCATCCGGAGGATACATCTCCTCGACGGAAGGCGCAAAGACCGCGTCCGCGCCGGCTGATTCGGCTTTCTCGCAATCCTTTTCCAGCGGCCTTGGGTATTTTTCGAAATCTTCGTTTGGAGCGAACTGGGTAGGGTTGACAAAGACACTTACGAGAACAAAGGGGTTATCCTCCTTTGCTTTTTTTATTAGAGACAGATGGCCTTCATGCAGGGCACCCATTGTCGGGACAAAACCCAGCTTGGAGGGGGTAATGCCCTTGGATTCTCTCCAGTTATTCAGTTCATCTATCGTTCTTAGCAATTTTAACATTGTATTCTCCTAGAAAATATGGCTGTCGTCTGGGAATATACCATTTTTCACTTCAGCAGCATAGGCGTTCATGGCTTCGGTGATCGTTCCCTTCAAGTTGGAATAGCGTTTGACAAACTTCGGCTTGAAATCATCGAACATGCCAAGCATATCGTAGCAGACAAGCACCTGGCCGTCGCAGTGCTTTCCGGCGCCGATACCAATGGTCGGTATGCGAAGTGCTTCGGTGACTCTTTTGGCAAGGACTGCCGGAATAGCTTCCAGCACGATGGCGAATACACCCGCATCCTGAAGCGCCAGTGCGTCTTCAATCAAAGCTTTCGCCTGAGCCTCCTCGCGGCCCTGTACCTTGAAACCGCCAAGCATATGGAAGGACTGGGGTGTCAGACCCAGGTGGCCCATGACCGGTATCTGGGCGTCTATGATTTTCCTTACATGGGGAACGATGCTTTTACCGCCTTCAAGCTTTACCGCCTGCACTTTTCCCTCCTGCATCAGACGACC
>CAXXGE010000030.1:0-79475 GCA_963677915.2 Vallitaleaceae bacterium
AGCCAGCATCGACATGGATCCGAATACCACGTAAGTGATGAATTTGACACTGATACCACTCAGCTCTGCCGCTTCAGGGTTGCCGCCGACAGCATAGATATGGCGTCCCAGCGTCGTGTTGTTTGCTATAAAGTTGTAGATTAGAACAACTATCGACACGATGACAACCGTCCAGGAAATGCCTTGAATGTCGCGAGCTTGTAGATGAAGTACATAACGATGACCGCTACAATGGCGAGTTTTGCAATAAAAGCGCCGACACTGCTTACATGCAGACCGTAGTTCGTCATTTTCCTTCTGTTCTTAACCTCCGTGAATGCGTAGACCACGATGGCCGCCACACCGATCAGGATCGTCAGTATATGCAGGCCTTCAATGCCGGCAATGTCAGGTATATAACTGTTGCCTATTGCATTGTACGCATCATTGCCGTAAAGATTGTTTCACTGTTTGTGATTCTTATGAGCGCGCCCCTGAATATGAGCATGCCTGCCAGTGTGACAACGAAAGCCGGTACACCGAAGTTTGCTACGAGGGATCCTTGATACAAGCCGATCAGGATGCCGGTAATAAGAACGATCGGGATGATTATAAATATCGGCAGTCCCAATTTATTGGTTAGTATCGCTGAAAAAGCCCCCAAAAATCCTGCCATAAAGCCGACAGAAAGGTCAATGTGCCTGATGACGATGATCAGCGTCATACCGACTGCCAGAACGGCGATATAGCCCATCATGTCGAACAGGTCGGAAATAACTCTTGGTGTCATGAAGAGTCCATCTGTCAAGATATTGAAGATGAACATGATGAAGGCCAAAGCGATGTACATGCCGTAGTCCCTGATGTTTTCCTTTATCAAACTGCTTATTGAAGTTTTTGCATTTGTATTAGACATGTTTTCCTCCTAAACCGTAGCCATTTCCATGATTTTTTCAGATGTAGCCTCTGCAATGTCCAGTTCACCGGTCATCTTGCCTTCTGCCATGACATAAACCCTGTCGCTCATGCCCAGTACTTCAGGAAGCTCCGATGAAATCATGATGACGCTGAGGCCTTTAGCTACCAACTCATTCATGATCGTATATATTTCAAATTTTGCACCTACATCGATGCCTCTTGTCGGTTCATCCAGAATCAGTATCTCCGGCGAGACGAAAAGCCATTTGCCCAGAGCCACCTTTTGCTGGTTTCCTCCGCTCAAGTTGTTTACCTTCTGCTCGATCGACGGCGTCTTGATGTTGAGCGATTTCCTGTATTCCTCTGCCACGATGACTTCCTTGTGCTTGTTGAGGATGCCGTTGGTGCTGATGCCCTTCATATTGGCTGATGAAATATTCTGTTTGATATCCTGAATCAGGATGAGCCCGTTGCCCTTCCTGTCTTCCGACACATAGGCAATGCCGTTGTCGATGGCATGTTTCGGATGGGTCATGTCGGCCTTTTTGCCATGAACGAACACGTCGCCAGTGGTCAGGTACTTCTTGTAGTTGCCGAAAACGCTGTGTGCAAATTCGGTTCTGCCTGCACCCATCAGGCCAGCTATGCCGACAATCTCGCCTCTTCTAATATTGAAGTCGACGTTCTTGACCACATTCCTGCCAAGCTTTCTGTCGAATGCCGTCCAGTCCTTGACTTCCAGTACCACATCGCCAAAATTTTTGTGTTCTCTCTTAGGATAAATGTCCTCTATTTCGCGTCCGACCATGTTCTTTATGATCTCTCTCTCGTTGATCTCACCCTTCGCCGCATCAAGGGAGCAAATCGTCTTGCCATCCCTAAGGACTGTAACTGTATCCGCTATGTGGATGACTTCTTTTAATTTATGTGAAATCATGATGCTTGTGACACCATGGCTTTTGAGCTCTATGATCAGCTCGAGCAGGTTATCACTATCGTCTTCATTCAATGCCGCTGTGGGCTCGTCCAGGATCAGCAGTTTGACTTCCTTGCTGAGTGCCTTCGCTATCTCGACAAGCTGCTGCTTGCCGACGCCCAGATCGATTATTTTCGTTGAAGGGTGCACGTCCAGCTTTACTTTTTTAAGCATTTCAACCGCATCGATTCTCGTCTTGTTCCAGTTCACGATGCCGTTGGTCTGGTTTTCATGTCCCATGTAGATGTTCTCATATACGGTCAATTCAGGAAAAAGTGCCAGTTCCTGATAGATGATGGCGATACCTTTTTTCTCACTGTCGCTGATTCGGGCGAACTGCTGTACTTCACTGTTGTAGACAATGTTGCCTTCGTAATTTCCGTGAGGATAAACGCCGCTTAATACTTTCATCAATGTTGATTTGCCTGCACCATTCTCACCGACCAAACAGTGAATCTCTCCGCGCTCGACTTTGAAATTAACGTTATCGAGGGCTTTGACGCCAGGAAATTCTTTGGTAATGTTCTGCATTTCCAAAATATAATCTGCCATGCTTTCGCTCCCATCGTCTTGTTTATAAGGGGCTGCAATGCTGCAGCCCCATGTTTTCTTGTTTCTGTCGTTTCCCTATCGTTCCTTACAGTCCAGTGAACTCGCTTGCATCGTAGTAACCGGAATCGATGATTGTTTCTTGCAAGTTGTCTTTAGTGACTGTTACAACAGGGATGTCGATTGCACCAACTTGTGTTGCTCCGTTGTCATAGCTGCCGTTTGTTTCAACCATACCGCCTTCAAGAACAGTTGTCGCAGTGTCGATTGCACCTTTAACAAGGCTTCTTACATCCTTTAGAACAGTCATGCTTTGCTTTCCGTCGATGACATACTGGATGGAAGGAATCTCTGCATCCTGGCCGGTAATGTAGATTGTAAGGCCTGCTTCTTTTGAGTACTCGTCGTACAGAGCGCGAGCTGTTCCATCGTTCGGAGCAAGGATATATGTCTTGCCTGACGGAGGAGCAGATGTGATATGTGATTGAGCTTTTGATTTAGCAACTTCAGGTTTCCAATCAGTTGTGACCTGCTCGATGATCTGGCCCATTTCCTCACGTGTAAGGACTGCTTTGTCCTTAAGCTCTACAGCTTTTGAGGAGTTTTGAACTTCAAAAGTGCCATCAGCAATCAAAGGCTGCAGTACATTCCATGCACCTTCGAAGAACAGGAATGCGTTGTTGTCTGTCGCAGCACCTGCGTAGAGGTACAGTTTGTTGCCAGTGGATCCTGCTTCAACCTGGTCGACAAGGTATTGGCCTTGCGCTTCACCAACAGAAACAGAGTTGAATGTAACGTAGTAGTCGACTGCATCGGTGTTTGTAACAAGGCGGTCATAAGAAATGACTGTGATGCCTTCTTCTTTTGCCGCTTCAACTGCTGCTGCTGCCGCGTCACCGTCTTGTGGTGTAATGATCAGGACCTTGATGCCTTTTGCAATAAGTGTCTCAACATTTTGTTTTTCTTTTGCAGAATCACCTTGGCTGAAGAGTATTTCTGCGCTGTAGTCTGTACCTTCAAGTGCAGCATTGAATCTGGCTTCATCCTGGACCCAACGAGGTTCTTCTTTAGTAGGAAGAACAATTCCGATAGCTGTTCCGCTCATTTTATCGCTGCTTGTGTCGCTTGTATCGCCTGTGCTGCTTGTGTCGCTTGTGTCTTTCGATGTGCATCCTGTCATTGCGGACATCCCCAGTGCCAACGCAAGTACGAGTAAGAGTGCTACAATTTTTTTCATAAAACAATCCTCCTATATGGTTTGTGTTTCAACGTTGTGTATCAACAAAACCAATTATAGGAGGATTTATCCTTTTTCACTATAGTTTATCTTCCAGTGTATCTGTACTATTTTACGATGGTTTCCATAATTATATACGGAATAGCATTTTTTTCATGTGAAAATCGTGCTAGTGCAGCGTATTGTATACTACTGCTCCCTGTAGATCGATTCCCAGGAATGGAAGCCGTCCGCAATGACCGTCTCGTCCATATTCTCCTTAGTCACAGCAACCACATCCAGTTTTATATATGGAATGTCGCTATAGCCATTGTTTATGGTCATCCCTGAAGCAACGGCCTCTCCAGCATCCAGCTGAAGACACAGGTCCACCGCTTTTTGGGCCAGTATGTCGATCGGTTTGTAGACCGTCATATACTGGGTACCTTCCACAATCCGCTGGCATGCCGCCACATCGGCATCGTGTCCTGCTACGACTGCCTCCCCTGCCAGCCCTTTCTCGGCAAGGGCCCGTATGGCCGCTTCGGCAAGCCTGTCGTTGGCCGCCAGTATAGCATCGATGTCAGCGCCGCTTCGCAGCGCATCGGCCACGGCTTCGTAGGCATAGTCTTCCCGCCAGTCCTCTGCCCATATATCGGCAATGATGCTAATGTCATCCTTGGCAGCAGGCGGCGCTATCACATTCATATACCCTTCCCGGAACATGGCGGAATTGTTGTCATCGGGCGAACCGTTGATGATGATGTAGTTGCCTGTCGGCACAGCCTTCACAAGGGCTTCGCCCATCAGCCGTCCCACTTTCACATTGTCAAAGGAGATGTAAACGTCGATATGGGCATCGTAGAAGAGCCTGTCATAAGCGATGATCTTGATGCCTGCATCAGCGGCATCGTTGACCGCTTCGGCAATGCCGTTCTTGTCGTAGGCAATGATGACGATGACGTCCGCATCCTCTTCGATCAGTTTGCGTATCTGTTCATTCTGCCTTTCATTGCTCTCATTTGCGTTGTATACTGTCACGACCGCACCTGCTTCTGCAGCCAGCTTTGTAAACTTTTCCTGATCCCTCAGCCACCGTTCGATGACCAGACTGTCTGCGCAAAAGCCGATTTTGAGGATACCGTCGTCTTTCCTGGCATGATTGCTTAGAAACAGGACTAAGGCTGCCACTGTGACCACAACAAGAAGGACAGCGGCATATAGAATTTTCCTTTTTTTCATCCTTCTTTGCTGTCTCCTTCCTGTCCGTAATCGGTAGGTGACACGCCGACCATCTTCTTGAAGAGCCTGCTGAAATAGTTCGGATCGTTGTAGCCGATTTCATAGCATACCTCTTTGACGGTATACCTCTTTTCCTTGAACATGCTCTTGGCCGCTTCTATCCTCTTGTGCCTTATGTATTCAACGAAACTCGTTCCCATCTCTTCTTTGAAAATCGTACTGAAATATTGGGGACTGATTGAAACCAGCTTGGAAACATCGTTCAGGCTGATTTCCTTGTTATAGTTGTCATCAATGAAGGCTTTCGCCTGACTGACCGCCTCGGACACGTGGGTTGTTTCCTTGTTTTTTAGAAGTTCCGAAATCTGAAGGATCTTCCTGACACACCACTGCTGAAGATTCAGCCTGTTGTCGATTCTTTCTATTTCCTTCAGATAGGTGGAATAGCCCACATCACGCTCCTCCAGGTTGTTCCTGTAGGCATGCCCATATACCATGACCATCATTTCCGTAGCCATGTTCTTGGTGTCTTCCAGCACGAACCTGCATTTGCGTTCCAGTTTCTGAATGAAAGACGTTACCGCCATCTCGAGTTCTTTGACCTTGTTTTGTTCCAGGAGCCTTATGATTGCGTTCTCATCATCCTTGATATCCACGTAGGTATAGTCGGAAGCATCCTGCACCTGGTCAGCCAGGTCGTTGAAATGCATCAGATGTCCCTGCCCTGATTTCCCAAGGGCATACAGCGCCTCTTCAAGGGAGTTCTTGATTTTCTCCAGAGGATACCTCGATCCGATGCCGACAAAAAGGTTCTCCTGACGTTCACTGTCCAGGCTGCCGATGATGCTCTGGGACAGCTCCATGGCCTTGACCCTCTGGTTGTATTCCTCTGCGCTGTCGTCATCATAGACAAGCACCGTAATCCTGTTGATGATCAGCGGGCCCACGATGGCTTTGCATTTGTATTTGATGGCAGACTGTATTTTCGGGTACAGCTGCTGCGCCATGACACCCGATCCGATTCTGTTCTCAATCTGTTCTCCCTGGCTTTCACCGAATTCGAACACCATGATGTATCCCGAATTCCTGCGTGTATCGAAAAGCTCCCTGTACCTCTCGAGTTCCCTGCTGTAGTCCGTATTCAGAAGCAGGGAATAGATGAAGCCATGCTCCAGTATGGGAATGAGCTTCTCAAGCTTCTCCCTGTTTTCCATCTCCCTGGCCTTGACTGCCCGGTCGCTCTTTATCCTGTCGAGAATCTTGCCAAGTACTTCCACAAGCTTCTCCTCGTGGACGGGTTTCAGCAGATAGTCCGACACGCCCAGTTCAACCGCCTGCTGGGCATATTCGAACTGCTCATAGGCCGAAAGGATCACCACCCTGACATCACGGTTGAATTTCCTGATTTCAGCAATGGCTTCAATCCCGTTGATACCCGGCATCTTGATATCGGTAAAAATAATGTCGAGCATATGGTTCCGGCTGAATTCGATGGCTTCCCTGCCGGTTTTTGCTGTGGCGACGATCTCGATCTCTTTGAAATTGTTTTCGATCATGAATCTAAGGCCGTCCAGAACGATCTGCTCATCATCGGCAATTAGCATCTTATACATGTGCTTGACCCCATTTCCATCCCTGTTTATAAGACAATCGGCACTTCCATAATGATTCGGGTGCCTTTGCCTTCCTCGCTTGTAATATAGAAGATATCATTTTTATGGTAGAAAAGTTCGAGCCTGTCACGGACATTCCTTACACCTATACCGAATTCGTCTTTTGATGTCTCATCTTCGTCGCGGCTAAGGATTTTACTGATTGTTTCCCTGGACATGCCTTTCCCGCTGTCTTCGACTGTTATCAACACTTTCTCCTCGTTTCTTTCGGAATACAGCCTGATCGTGCCGCCCTCCTCAAGGCCGCTGAGCCCGTGGATAAAGGCGTTTTCCACCAAAGGCTGGAGAATCAGGGGCGGCATCTTGATCGGATAGGTGTCTTCCGCCACATTAAATTCAAAGACGATCCGGTCCCCGAACCTGACACTCAGCAGCTCGTAGTAATCACGGATATTGTTCATCTCATCTTCTAGTGTGCAGCTGTCCTGCATCTTCCGTATATTGTATCTGAAAAGCCTCGACATACTCTCGAAGAACCTGCTTGTCTTTGGCGCGCGCTCCATAATGGCCATCTGCACACCTGCATTGATCGTGTTGAACAGGAAATGTGGATTTATTTGGGATTGCAGGGCATACAGCTTGGCATTGTCGAGCAAGTAGGCCATGCGTATGTTCTTAAGCTGCTCGTCTTTCAGTGCCGCTTCCGTCTCGGCCTTTTTCTTCATGTCCTCGATATGCTGCACGATGTTGTGCTTCATCCTGTTGAATACGTCGGCCAGAAGGGCGAATTCATTGTTGGCCGCAACGACGATATCGGGTGTCTGAAAATTCCCCTTTCCAAGCTCTTCCGCAGAACGGGTCAGCGTCGTAATGGGTTTGACCATCACAGAAGCAATCAGGTAAACTGCCGCCAGGGAAAGGAACAGGAGATCGGCTATGATCACGTAGGTCAGCACCTGGAGAAGCCCGATCTGGTTAACCAGCTCCCCATACGACTGTGCATTCCGATTCAACTGCCTGCTGTTCAGCTCATCGATATAGCTGCTGATATATCCCTTTATTTTTTTGCTCTCTTCATAATGCAAGAAATAAAGATATGCGTTCCGCTCCCTTTTAGCGACAATCGCATCATTCGCCTCGGAAATGTAGTTATTGACAAAATTGGAAATATTCTTCTTCATGATCAGCTCAGGATCATAATTCGTCAGCTCAATATCCTGCACCGACAGTTGCAACTCCTGAATTAGCTGTATGTAGTCGTTGAGGCGGTTGGAACTTTTTGTACTCAGGAAGCCGAAAAGGTTTTCATCGATGCTGTCCATCCTGCTTTCCACCCCGGACAGATAGATGTGTTCTTCGAACATATTCTCGATTCTTTTCCTGTACTGGTCCATGATACCGAGAGAGTATATGCTGAGCAGAGCCGTAAAGAAAATGATGGCCAGCGTATAGGCATACATGCTTAAGCGAATTGAGGTAAACGGCTTTCTATTGGTCTGATTCATTGATAAACGCCTCCACATTGTCCTTGTCAATAATCTCCACATTTGTCGAAATGTGATCAGACAGCGTCTTTCCTTCCATATAATCCGCAAAGGCCCTGACCACCTGGTAACCGACATCATGGTTGTCAATAACGATGGAAGCATCAATAATGCCTCCCTTCTGGATATACTCCAGAATCTCGCCTTCATTCCCCGACCCGACCAGTACCAGTTTGTTGACAAGGTTTTTCTCTAGCATGAACTGAATGGTCCCAAGTGTGTTCTTGCCGTTGTCGCAAAAAATACCGTCAATATCCGGATAACCGGAAAACAGCTCCGTCGCTGCGGACTCAGCACTCAAAATGCCACGTTCTGTATAGGAAACTGCACTCAGACTTATGCGCCCCTCTGCTTCCAACTGCTCTTCAATGCCCGCTATCAGTTCATCCTCAAAGGCCGGCCTGTAGACCAGGCTTGATGACACGGACTGCTCGATGACCGCAACATCCGCCTCTTCGGTGAAGATGCTTTCAAAAATAGATGCTGCAAGCATGCCGATTGTCTGCCTGCCGGTTCCTATATAGGAGATCTGCCCGCTTTCCGGCAAGTCCTCATTCATTGTGAATACCGGAATGCCCGCCTCTGACGCTTCCATTATCTTGTCCGTCAGTCGGGCAGACTGAATGGCATCAAGGGCGATGCCGTCTGCACCTGCATAAATCGCCATATCAAGCGCATCAAGCAAGGACTCTTCATAGTTGCTGCTGTCCACCCTGACGATCTCATAAGCAATTCTGTGTTCAGCGGAAGATTCGACGACACCTGCTAGAAAAGAATCCTTGTACGCGTCGTCACTGTCATTGACCAGAATCATCAAGTGGTAGTCCACCGGGCTCCCCAATACGGCATCCATGCTGTTTTCAGTTGATTCGGCCACTCTGTTGGCTACAAAAAGGCCGATTGTAATTGCTGTCATCAGCACGACAAGGGCGATACCGATGATGGCGAACATGATTTTTCTTTTCATGGCACTCCTTATAGTTTTGCTGCCTGCATGAGTACAGGAACAACCTGTTTCTTACGCGAGAATACATCAGCAAGGAAGATGCTCTGGTCCTCCCTGCCCATTTTGAAGGCATTTTCGGCAATCCACCGGGCGTCACCCGTTGCAATCAACTCCGTTCCTCCTACGACCACATCCGTTACCATGACGATAGCCAGATCAAATGATTGGCTCTGACACATCTCATTCATCTTACTGACTACATCCGGATAGATTTCATAGAAGCCGTCAAAGTCGCTGGTGTAAATCTGGGAAATCATGACCCTGTATTTGCCGAATGCGAAGCGCTTCATGTCCCCGTTGATAAGCTCTGGAATCTTGCTGTGGTCGAGTGTTGAACCTGCCTGGATGACCTGCATGCCGTGCATGGAGATGTCAAGGTTGGCTATGACCGCGAGCATCCTGGCCATCGCCTCATCCTCAGGTGTACAGGTCGGAGATTTGAAAATAAGTGTATCCGAAAGAATCGCACTCAGCATGATGACTGCCATCGACTTGGGAATGGGCACGTTCTTTTCCAGGTACATCTTGGCTATGATGGTGGATGTGCAGCCCACCGGCTCGGCTCTGAAAAACAGCGGCGATACGGTGTTGATATTGGCAATCCTGTGGTGGTCGATCACCTCTAGGATATTCAGTTCCTCTATGCCATCGATGGACTGGTTCGCTTCGTTGTGGTCGACAAGGATGACCTTCCTCTTTTTGTAATCCACAAGGTTGGCCAATCGACATGATGCCTTTGACAAAGCCTTCTTCGTTAACGACAGGGAAGTGGGTGTACTTGGAAGTCACCATGTTCTCCTTCACGTCGTCGATCGTCTCGTAGGTCATGAAATATTCAAGATCTTCCTTGTGTACCATGTTGCCTACCGGGACCGTCTGATTGATGACTTTCATGATCGAGCACAGGGATATGCCGGTGGCGAAAACGTTGGCACCATTGGCTGCTACTGCAAGGTCTTCCTCACCCGCAACATTGGCTACAACGATATGACCCGAACCGGTATCCATTGCAGCGCCTTTCAGATACGTCTTTACATCGCAGAACAGTACATCATCCCTCTCAAGCTGCTCATCCTCCGCCAAATCCTCGAAAAGTCTGACGGCACCCTTTATGTTTCCTTCAGGCACATTCCCATGAATGATTTCAAGGCCGAAAGCCTGTATAAGATTCTCAAAAGGCGTGTTGGAATGGCTGAGCACATCGGCACCTTCCATATTAAGGTAGTAAGGTATGATATCCGAGATGGAGACAATACCGATCAAATGCTCATAGGCGTCAACGACCGGCAGCGAACGGCCTGCCTGTCTTGTCAGCGTTTCGAAGGCCTTCTTCACCGAGTCGGTCTCCTTCAAGGTATCTATAGGTGTCAGTTCAAGGTCGTATACCTTCGAATGCAGCTTCTCCCTTATTTCAGGCACTTCCAGCAGCGCTTTCTCAAGAATGAACTGGGTTTCGTGGGACAGCTTGCCGAGGGCAATAGGCTCGTAATTGACCCCCTGATCAAGCTGGTTTTTCAGATGGGCATACGCGATTGCCGAACAAATCGAGTCCGTATCCGGGTTTTTATGTCCAAAAATAAATACTGTTTCACTCATTATCCATACCCCTTTCAAGTTGTATCTTTCTATATGTCTTTATTTTACAGAAGATGCATGCAATAAACAACCACCAAGAAACACACTTATGTCTAGATATTTTGCAAGTTTATCTTGACAAGCTTGCACTTTTATAATACAATAACTGTAATTCGGCGTTGTTGCCGAAACGATGTATCATAGACAATGAGGTCTATACAGGACGCTTCTGCGCGTTTTTGTATAGGCCTTTTTTTCAATGTTTGGAGGGCTAAAATGTCAAATGTAGTTATTAATTCAATGTGGGTTCTTGTTGCAAGTATTCTTGTATTCATTATGCACGCAGGCTTTGCAATGGTTGAAGTCGGTTTCACCCAGTCGAAAAACGCGGTCAATATTATAATGAAGAACTTTGTCACGGTTTCGGTAGGCGTCATTTGCTTCTATATCTTTGGATTCGGTCTCATGTATGGCACGGATGCTGGGGGAGTGTTCGGCAGCGACCTGTTCATGCTGGTGAATGCACCTGTCGAGACCGCGGGCATCAATTTCAATGTTTTCTTCTTTTTCCAGGCCATCTTCGCTGCCACATGTGCGACAATCGTATCCGGTGCAATGGCTGAAAGAACGAAGTTTATGTCCTATGTAGCGTTTGTGTTCATTGCAACACTCTTTATCTATCCATTGATTGGACACTGGATCTGGGGCGGCGGCTTCCTTGCCGAGAAGATTGGTTTCAGGGACTTCGCAGGCGGCACAGCCGTTCATGCAGTCGGTGGTTTCTGTGCATTTGTTGGTGCCAAGATGGTCGGCGCACGTGAAGGCAAGTACAAAAAAGGCACATCCCATGCGATTCCAGGCCACAACATTCCGCTTGGCGCACTTGGTGTATTGATCCTCTGGTTCGGCTGGTTCGGTTTCAATCCGGGATCAACACTGGACATCACATCTTCTGCTACAGCGCATGCAGCTATCACCACATTGCTTAGCGGCGCGGCAGCCACATTCTCTACTATGGTTCTGAGCAACCTCCGTTACGGCAAGCCTGACGCAGCGTTGACGCTGAATGGTGCTTTGGCTGGCCTTGTGGGAATTACTGCAGGCGCTAACCAGATCCCCTTCATAGGAGCGATCATCGTCGGATTTTTTAGTGGCATCATCATGCTTTTTGCGGTAGAATATATAGATCAGAAGGTAAAAGTCGACGACCCTGTTGGTGCAATATCTGTACACGGTGTCTGCGGTGTCTTCGGTACTTTGTCTATCGGCTTGTTATCTGTTGACGGCGGCCTGTTCTATGGCGGCGGCATCAGCTTATTCCTGTCACAGCTGGCAGGCGTTGCAATTGTAGCCGTTACGGCAATCACCCTTGCCTACGTTTCATTCAAGCTGCTTGACCTTGCTCTCGGACTGCGCGTTGAAAAGCACGAAGAAATCCACGGTCTCGACACAATGGAACACGGCATATCCGCTTACATGGACTGACAACAAGTTAATTACAAGGAGGAATCATCATGGCTGATAAAATGACTAAAATCGATATTATTACACGTCCTGCGAAGTTTGAGGAACTGAAAGAGGCGCTCAACGAAATCGGCATCACAGGTATGACTGTGACTCAAGTACTTGGCTGCGGCATCCAGAAAGGTGTCACCGAGATGTATAGAGGTGTACCCCTTGAGATCAACCTGCTGCCAAAGGTTCGTATAGAGACCGTTGTATGTGAAGTACCTGTGGATCTCGTAGTAGAGACTGCCAAGAAAGTGCTTCGCACCGGACAGATCGGCGACGGTAAGATATTCATCTACCCTGTAGAGAACGCCATCAAGATCCGTACCGGCGAAGAAGGCGTCAAAGCATTATAATACTGCAATATTTTAGGGAGCTGTTTGACCAGCTCCCTTTTTCATTGCATTTTTTCTTTAAAGTCGCAGTCATCCATATGGTCATCGACGATTCCTACCGCCTGCAGGTACGAATAGACGATGGTCGGACCGACGAATCTGAAGCCTCTTTTCTTAAGGTCTTTCGATATTTTTTCAGACAGCTCCGTCGATACAGGTATGTCACTGCTGTTCTTCCACCTGTTTCTGATCGGCCTGCCGTCCACGAATTGCCAGATGTACGTGTCGAAGGCACCGAACTCGCGCTGCACAGCCAAAAAAGCCTTCGCATTGGTTACCGCACTCTCGATCTTCAGCCTGTTTCGTATGATGGAGGGCTCCTGCAGAATGTCTTCAATCGTTTCCCGGCTGAAAAGCGCCACTCTTTCAGGATCGAATTCTGCAAACAGCCTTCTGTAGCCCTCCCTTTTCTTAAGGACGGTCATCCAGCTCAGTCCCGCCTGGGCGCCTTCGAGCACCAGGAATTCATAATGAATCCGGTCGTCATGGACGGGTTTCCCCCACTCCTTGTCGTGGTAATCGATCATCAGGGGATCGTCCCCTGCCCAAAAACATCTATTCATAAGACCTCCCGTCCTTGTCGACATTTTCTTCTGCTTCATTTATACTTAAGGTAATATATGCAAAAGGAGGCTGACACTATGAAGCATCTGCCCAACATACTTACCATCATCCGACTTTTTCTTGTACCGCTTTTCGCTGTCGTCTTCTTCAGCGATTCTGCCAATGCGCACAACTATGCCCTGGCCATCTTCCTGCTTGCCGGCGCCACCGATGTGCTTGACGGCAAGATAGCCCGAAAGTACAACCTCATCACCAAGGTAGGCACCGTCCTCGATCCTCTGGCCGACAAGCTGATGCTGCTGACGGCGCTGACGTGCCTCACGATTGACGGCACCCTGCCCATATGGGTTCTGGCTATTGTCATTGCCAAGGAATGCTACATGATTCTGACGGGCCTTTACATGTATTTCAAAAAAACGAAAATGGTCATCCCGAGCAACATATTCGGCAAGGCTGCCACCGTGATCTTCACACTGGCTGTCGTCTTGCTGATACTCCTGCCAGACAGCAATGCAGGCCTGGCAGTCGCAATACTTGCCATCACGTTGAAATTCACCGCTCTTGGCAGTTACATCTTCCACTACAACAAACACCTGAAGCCCGGCGCCCGGAGGTGATGTGAATGTGCGGACGCGTCACCCTGGAATTCGATTTGCAGACACTCAAGGAAATCCTTACCTCAGCCTACCATGTGGGCCAGATGACAATCGACGATTACAGCCCCAGGTACAACATCTCACCCGGACAGCCGTTGCTCTCCCTGCTTGGCGATGACGACGGCACCCGGGCAGGCTGGCTGAAATGGGGCTTCATCCCTTCATGGGCCAAGTCGGAAAACGAAGGCTACAAGCACTTCAACGCAAGAAGTGAAAGCGTGGCAGAAAAACCAATGTTCAAGGATGCCTTTGCACACAGGCGTTGCATCGTCATGGCCGGCAGCTTTTATGAATGGCAGCATACCGGCAGCACGAAGCAGCCCTACAGGATCCAGCTCAAGGACCAGCCCCTCATGCCCATGGCCGCCATCTGGACACCCTATAGCAGTGCCGACGGCAACAAAACATACAGCTGCGCCATTCTGACGACGGATTCCAATGACAAAATCAGGCGCATCCATCCGAGAATGCCCGTCATTTTAAGACATGAGGAAATCAACACATGGCTTTCTACGCCTTCTGCCGATTTGGAAAAACTTCAATCGCTGATGAGGGGCTATGATCCGCTGCAGATGACCATGTACCCGGTCAGTTCCTTGGTGAACAGTACAAAAGTGGATTCCCCAGAGTGCATCGAAGCCCTATGACAGGGATTCAGCGAAATCGGATTTGATCTCTATGAAATGCCCGATATCGTTTAGAAACTGATAAAGAATAGCCCGATGTTCGAAAGCCTCCCTTGTCTCAGGCAATGGGTGGCTTTTATATTTTTCCCTTATATCGGCCAGCTCACTTAGCAGCTGCTGGCCTGTATTGGATTCATGGAATTCGTCAGATACTCTAAGCAGAAAGGCTTTGACGACATAGGCTTCATCCACAGCTGCCGTTTTATGGCCGAAATACTTCTGCATTTCCTTCAGCCTTATATATTGGGCCTTTCTCATCGTAAAATAGGACGCGTAATAGCTGTTGTCCTTAAGCAGGCTGTTGTTCATATATTGATAGGAGAGGTCTCTGCCGCCGTTGATTGTTTCTTTGAGCTCCTTCAGCATCGCTAGTCTTTCATCCTGTTTCTGCTCATCAAGGATGTGTTCTGCCATCGTCCTGAGCAGCCGGATCATCAACGTCTCCGTCTTTTTCTGGAATAGCTTGATTTCCTTTTCATAATTGGGCATGTACAGGTTCATCAGAAGCGCGATCAGCACACCGATCGCCATCAGGTACACTTCATTCAGCATGGCGCCCACTGTCAGCATGCCGTCCGCATAAATATGGGTGACCAGAACCACACTCGGAATCATCACCCTTTCCAGATCCAGGAATATCGTCATCGGTATGAAAAGCAGGAGAAAGAAAGCCAGCACCCAGATTTCGAAGCCGACCAGATAGAACAGGACACCCGCCAGAAACACAGCCAGAATGGCAGCCATGAAGCGTTTGAATCCCGAAACGATGGATTCCCTTTTTGTCTGCAGAATGCTCAGCATGGCGATCACGCCGCTGGAAAGTGCATAGTCAAGTCCAAGGGCGCTGGCTATGAGTATGGCCAGCATGGCACCGACGATCAGTTTTATCGTATTGATTGCTTGGTATTTCATATGAAACAGCCTCTCTATAATAGAATTCTAATCAAGCACAGTAAGGCGATATGGGCAGGATAGAAAACATAACCGACCCATTTGTTCAACTTGACCGCACTTTCCCTGTACTGTAGCGTCACGATTGTCATCATGCCGAAGTAGCTAAGCGCCTGGATCGCATTCCCGGTGACCAGGAGGGCTGCAACCGTCAAAACCGTGTAGGCTACCAGCATTTTCCCGCTGTTGTTCATGAACAGGTAGAATAAAAGGATCATGACAAGGCCGTAGGTGCTGTAGGAAAAGGCGAATGACGGCCATGAGTGGATGACCACCTCAGGCAGTACAATCATAAAGGCTGCAAGGAAGGTTTGCTTCTTTTCCCATAGCCACAGCATCAATAAGGCATAAGCAAAGAAGAGCATCACATTGAAATGGAACGGCTCCATTGTAAATTCATAGTTCAGATACATATAGGGCCACTGGGCCAATGCTCCGAATAGGAACAGCCTCGACAGGTATCTTTTCCTGTTGTGGGTTTTGGTGAATCCAATCGCCAATTGGTAGGCAAAAATGGGAAAAGCTATCCTTCCGATGACCCGCAGCACAATCAGCTGGGGCAGCAAAAGAACACCTATATGGTCGATCGCCATCGTCACCATCGCAATTAGTTTCAGTAAATCGTTTCTTCTGTTCATGCCTGATCCCTCCGCCTTTTCTACAATATATTCTCTCATATTATCGGTTAATATGATATAATGAATTTGATTGGAGGTGCTGTTATACAATGTATTCAACCATTTTAGAACATTACGATGAACTCTTTCCTTTGGAT
This sequence comes from Vallitaleaceae bacterium, assembly GCA_963677915.2. GTDB lineage: Bacteria > Bacillota > Clostridia > Lachnospirales > Vallitaleaceae. Next base: position 16,155 of record CAXXGE010000030.1, read on the forward strand.
ATAAAAGCTTTGGATTTCGCTGTTTCAGGAGCTCCAAATGCGCAAAGTTACCTCGACATAGGCTGTGCGACCGGCATCCTCGGCGAAGCCATCAAAGACAAGGGCCACAAGGTCGTCGGCGTCGATTTCGACAAAGCCGTCATCGAAAAGGCCCAGTGCAGAAGGTGCATCATGCTGGAGTTCAAGGCGGTCTCCCCTTCCATGCTGGACTTCGATATGGCTGACCACAGCTTCAACCAGGTCCTGTGCTTCAACAACACAATCGCCAGGCTGCCCAACGAGATGGCCATCCAGAATCTGGTCAAGAAGACAAAGGACCTGCTCAAGGACAACGGACTTTTCAAGGGACAACTGTACAATTATGACTGGCTTCTTTCCGAAGGCATAGGCGAGCTGCCAGTGATCGAAACCGATGCTGTCACTTTCAGGCGCCAGCACCGGCTTGAGCAGCAGTTCCTTGAGTGTTATACCGTGCTGAGCCGCAAGGACAACGAGACGAACGTTTCGGCCTGCCTGCCGCTTTTCCCGATCAAGAGGAATCAAATTGAAGCCATCCTCAGGGAGGCTGGCTTCAAAAAGATTACTTTTTATGATGATTTCGACAGAACGCCTTTTACAGGCAGTTCAGACATATTGGTATTCGAGGCCCGGTGATCACCGGGCTTCTTTCATTTCTATTATGAGGTAATGGCTTTGCGTGACCGCTTCGAGCTCGAAGCCTTCCGCCTGGATCTCCGCTGCATCGCCCTGCTCCAGAAGCTCGCCATCCAGCCTTCCCGAACCTTCCGCCTGGATGAGGTAGACCTGGCGTCCTTTTTCCAAAGGATACGCCAGCTTCATGCCCGGCTCAAGCTCGGCTACATGGATATCCACATCCTGGTGCAGTCTGATTGGTGCATCTCCACCGACAGGCGACACGGCATGAAACCACTTGTTCTGCCTTTCGGCGGCATCATAGCGCAGGTCGCCATACTGGGGTTCATGGCCTTTTGCGTCAGGCAGGATCCATATCTGCAGGGAGTGAATCGTTTCCTTGCTTTCGTTCAGCTCCTCGTGGAAGACACCGGTGCCGGCGCTCATATACTGGAAATCGCCCCTTGTCAGCGTCTTCCTGTTGCCCATGGAATCGCCATGGGTGAGTGCGCCTTCAAGCACATAGGTGACGATCTCCATATCCCTGTGCGGGTGCATGTCGAAACCGGTATCGCCTGCGATATAGTCATCGTTCAGTACCCTTAGAACACCAAAGTTCATATTGTCTGAATTATGGTAATTGGCGAAAGAAAAATGGTATCTCGCACGAAGCCATCCAAAATCCGCCTTGCCCATTTCTCTTGCTTTTATGATTCTTGTCATTATGATCACTTCCTTATTTTTTGATGGATTCCGTCAGTTCAAATAGATTCCGGATCAATTGTTCCTTCGTATCTGTGTCAATTCCTTTGAATATCTTTTCCAGATGGTTTTCATGTATTGGGAACAGCTTGGCTATCAACACACTTCCCTCCTCCGTCAGTTCGACGTAGAATCTCCGCTTGTCCTCGCTGCACTGCTTTCTTTCCACAAGTCCCTTTTTGCAAAGCTTGTCGATCACATAGGTGATCGTGCCGCTTGTCACAAGTATCTTCTCGGCTACGGCCTGTACCGGATGCCTGCCTTTATGGTAAAGCAGCTCCAGTACACCAAATTCGCTTAAGGACAAACCATACTGTTTTAGACTCTCTTCGATATTTCCAAATAGCATGCTGTGTGTTCTTGCTACTGCAATTACCAGCTTCAGATCTGACTGTGCCATGTCCGCCTCCTCTATTTATCTTGATTTCAAGATTATAATACAACATAAATATCTTGATGTCAAGATATTTATGTTGTCACTACAGCAATGTATATTTCGTATTCTTACCGTTTCCTTTCCTTGTGATAATCCCTTTATCCAGAAGTGCTTTCAGCAGCAGTCCGGCCTTTGTCTGTCCAATACCCATAGCTTCCTGTACTTCCATTCTGCTTATCCTGCCTTTTTCCATCAAGAGGCTAAGCACTATTTCTTCCTCTGTCTTATATGTATTGTAGCTAGCCCTTGTTTCGCCAACGAATGTCTTTGGACTCGCTCCTTTGTTTTTGTTCCAAAGTATGAGTTTGAATGTATTGTCCGTGATTTGTACCAGTTCTTTGAGATCAAAGTCGCTGTAGTCCTTTGCAATCTTCTTAATGCCCGTCCCGTATGCTTCAATATACTTCAATCTGTAAAATACATCCGCCAATCCAGGGTTTCTGCTTAAGGAAATGCCTGTCCCTATGTCTCTGGGATGAAGACCGTAAACCAATCCGCCGAGGGATGTCATCTCAATCCTATTCTTGTAGACGCTTATCATGATTGAACTGGTGTAGGCATAATCCCGATGAATAATTGCATTCAGCAGGCCCTCACGAAGAATCTCACTATTATAATCATACTTCTCCATCCTCTTGTACTCAACAACCCTGGAATGCAAATGGTTGTTCAACTCCAGATAGTTCAGGGTATCCATCAGTACAGAGAAAACCGGCCCGACAAATTCCTTTCGATCAAGGAATTCAAATTCATCCTCTTCTGAAAAAACTGCGACCTTGATAGAATGGGTGCATTGATCCGACAGGAGAAATCCCAGATTGGTGTATCTGTCGTGAACATCCAGTACGTGCAGGTTCCTCAGATCATTCTCGTCAAAGCCCATATTATTGTCTTCGAATACCCTTCTACTCCGATTAAATGTTAGATTCTGGTGAATACTGGGCATTTCTTCGAAATTAGTGTTTATTGAATCAATAAGCATACGCTTAATCCCGGCCTCCGATGACGGAACCGATGCAGCACCCAATCTGACAAAAACGCCTTCTGGTCTTAAACCCTTTCCCTGAAGATAATAAGGTTTTGCACTACCTTCCTCAACCCTCACACTTATTATGTTTGATTCGAGAATATCGATGTGTATGTAGCCCTTAGCATCCGGACGAATACTGTCATGTATCACACTGGCCAATTGATTTGTAACACGATCAACATCCTCGACACCTACAACTTCACCATCATCATCTACGCCAATGAATATCGTCCCGCCTTTTGTATTCATAAACGCTATGATTTCTTTAACAATGTCTTTGGAATATTCTCTTTTTAGTTCCACCGATTCAGATTCCACGTACACAGCAACACCCCCTGCATTTCCTTCTAACATAATTCTAACACATTCTAACGTTAGATACAATCCATCAACCCAGACCTTATGCACCCGCCTCTGGCGCCAGCCTTCATAACTTCATCCAATCTATCACTGTTGATACCACCGATGGCATAGACAGGTATGCTGACTGCTTTACAGATTTCTCTCAGGAATCCAAGCCCTCTGGGCGCAAGGCCTTCCTTGCAGCCCGTCTCGTATATATGCCCGGCAATCAGATAGGTCGCTCCTCCTTCTTCGGCCGCCGCAGCCTCTTCAACGGAGTGAACCGACACCCCGATTTCATTAAATCCATCAAGTTTGCCACTACAGGTCACGAACTCCCCAAAAGGCAGATGCAGGCGCTTGATTCCCAGTCTTTTCGCCACCTCCGACCTAGAATGAAGGATGAGGGGCACGTCGCCGGCTTCTGCAATGGCCATGCATCGGCGTGCCATCGCTTCATATGAATCATCATCCAGGTCCTTCTCACGCAGAATGATGGCACCTACACCCAGTTCAACAATCTTCTCCAGCTGCTTATAGAAATCTCCTGCGCACAAAAGCCGATCGGTCACGCAAATAATCATCCCTTACACCCTAACGTAGTCGGTATAAATCGGCTGCATTCCCTTGCCGATGATTGCCTCATGCACCTGTGTCACGCTTCGTCCGTCCGAAATCTCGAACTGCTCGTCACCGACCTGTTCGCTGTCATAGCCACCGACGCCAACCTTTACACCGGCCGACATCTTCGTTGCGCACAGACCGATGACATTGTCCCTGAAACCCTGACGCTCCCTTGTCGATATGGTCAGACCGGCATAGGGCATGAAAATCCGGTAGGCCAGCATGACCTGAAGCAGCTGCCTTTCACCAACCGATGTCACCGCCTGCTCTTTGCCGTGGATGAAGGGCCTTAGCCTCGGGAAGGAGAAGGAGATTTCTACATGGGGATATCTTTTCTGCATATGATGGCCGTGTAGGCCTGCTGCGAAAGCGTCCTTCCTGAAATCGTCCAGTCCCAGCAGCGATCCGAAAGCGACGCCTCTCATGCCACCTCGGATCGCCCTTTCCTGTGATTCGAAACGCCAGCGAAAGTCTTTTTTCTTTCCTTTCGGATGCACCTTTTTATATCGTTCCACACAATAGGTTTCCTGATAGACAGATACAAAATCAGCCCCGCACGCCCTCAGGAAGGCGTATTCCTCTTCCTCAAGGGGATAGATCTCAACACCTACGGTACTGAATATCTCCGCTGCAATCTTGACCGCCTCGCCGATATAGGCCACATCGGACATCCTTCGCGATTCGCCGGTCAGCAAGAGGATTTCCTTCAGTCCGGTAGCTGCGATTTTTTCCATAGCCCGCCTGGCCTGCTCGATCGTCAGCTTACCCCGACGGATATCATTGGTGCAGTTGAAGCCGCAGTAGGTACAATGGTTTTCACAATAATTCGCCAGATACAGCGGCGTGAACAGCTGGACGCCATTGCCGAAATGCCTGGCTGTCCCTTCCTGCGCCCTTCTGGCCATCGGTTCAAGGAATCCTTCGGCTGCAGAGGAAAGCAGTATGGCGAAATCCTCTTCGCATAATATCTCCTTTGCAAGCGTCCAGCCTTCACATCCTCTGCCCGATAGATTCTGTAATCATACGCTTCTCTCTTGCCTAGGACATGTTCCATCAGACCACCGGACATGGATCGATCTCCTCGAGAAAGCCTGTCAACGGGCTGGATGCAGACGCCTCTCGCTCCAGCACCCGGCCAAAACCGGCCAGGTAGGCATCGCGTCCCGATGCCACAGCTAGCTTGAACGCTCTTGCCATGCGCGCCACGTCGGCGGAAGTGGCAATCGCCGTATTGGCCATGACAGCAGAACAGCCCATCTCCATGGCTTCGCATGCCTGGGAGGGTCTTCCAATACCTGCATCCACAATGATTGGCAGGTCTATCTCATCAACAAGAATCTTGATGAAATCCTTGGTCGCGAGCCCCTTGTTGGACCCGATTGGCGCTCCCAAAGGCATGACAGCGGCCGCTCCAGCATTTGCCATATCCCTTGCCGCATTCAGATCAGGATACATGTATGGCATCACGACGAATCCTTCTTTTGCAAGAATCTCCGTCGCTTTCGTTGTTTCATAGTTGTCAGGGAGCAGGTATTTCGTATCTCTTATGACCTCCAGCTTGATGAAATCACCGCAGCCGACCTCCCTGGCGAGCCGGGCGATTCTTACTGCCTCGCTGGCATTTCTGGCTCCCGATGTATTCGGCAGGATTCTGATGCCTTCCGGAATGACATCCAGAATGTTCCCCATGCCATCAAGGTTGGCTCTTCTCAGCGCCAAGGTGACCATCTCTACGTCGCCATGCTGTATGACCTTCTCTACCATGTCCAGGCTGAATTTCCCGGATCCCAGAATGAACCTTGAATCAAATTCGTATTTGCCGAGTTTTAGTTTGTCGTTCATCGTTTTTCCTCCTCTGCTTCCTCCAGCCCAAGAATCAGCCGGATAGCCGTATGCGCCTGATGTGCGGCAACCGTCATGACACGGGGCGCGCACAAGCCTTCCACCTCTTCAATACAACTGACGAAATCTCCGCTGACATAGAGTCGTTCCATTTTCCTCGTTGTTCTTATTTCATTCACATTTCCGTAGCCAGCCATGCCCGAACCGGACAGGACCCTTACGTCTCTCCTGGACTCTCCCAGCAGCTTGCCGACCAGCATGGCTTTCGCTTCTGGTTTGTCGAAGGCTTCGCAGACGATATCGTAGTCCCCGAACAGTTCCAATGCATTCTCGTCTGTTACGCGCTGCGTCTTTGATGTGATTATCACCTCGTCTGTGATTTCCCTAAGGATACCTTCCAGTGCTTCCGTCTTGTTGATGCCTATGTGCCTCCTGGTATAGACCTGACGGTTCAGGTTGCTCTCCTCCACCCTGTCGAAATCCACCAGAAAAAGCTCGCCGACGCCTGCCCTTGTCAGCATGACCGCGATGTTGGATCCCAAACCGCCCAGTCCGGCTATAGCCACCTTGGCATTCCTCAATTTTTCTAGATACATCCTTTCAGCCCCCTCCTACAAAACAGACAATTTCAATGACAGACCTGTTGTCCAGTAAGGTTCTCTCATATTCCGTTTTCGGTACAATCTTCCCGTTCAGTTCAACCGCGATTCTTGTCAGGTTATAGCCCTCCTCAGCCAAATAAGTGCCGAGCGTCTTGCTGCCGTCAAGAATCATATCATTGCCGTTGACAACCATTCTTTCCTCCTTGCCGGGAGCCGGATGCAGAATTGAACCTGGAAGAGTTTATTTCAGAAGAAATAAAAAACAGACACACCTGAACGGTATGTCTGCATTAAACTACGATATAGCATAACAATTCCTACGTTGGCATTATCCAAATCAGGTATGAAGGTCGAAGTTGGATGACTTCCTCTCAGCCTGCAACACAAGCTCCCTTAGTTATTGAATTTTTATCTATCATACAGCTGTTTGCCGGGTTTGTCAATCCATAGCTTCCACAGTTGGTTCGTTTGTGTGAATCACATTTGATACTTTAGGGAGGCATGATCATATATCTTTGCCAGCAACAAGAGAAACCTTTTCCAGTTGCAGGGCTTCGCATTCAGAAACCTGTAATAGGTGTTCTTGGAGATGGCTTCGCCTCCCCGCGCGGAATGACCGCAAGTCTTGCGATATCTTTCTCGTATACACGAAAGTGTATCTTTTTTTGTTGAATATCTTATTTTCGGTCTAGACTTATGACTGTCTCCACATGGGATGTCAAGTGAGCATGCAGTAATTATATGAGCCATACTGGTACTGCCCAGCTCTCCTCTGATATTGGAATCAAATCATCACTCATGCAAATCACACTACCTTGAGCACTTTCTTTTCCTGTTCTATCTAAGACCGAAAAATGACGTCCTGCACTTTTTTTAGGATTAGAACTTTTCTTAATCTCAATAGGTTGAAGTTTACCATTTTCTTCAATTATCAAGTCAATTTCCTTTTGATCTGAATCCCGATAATAGAACACAGGTGGTCTTCTTCCTTCGTTTAAATAGCTTTTTATTATTTCAGAAACCACAAATGTTTCAAAAAAAGCCCCCGACATGGCTGATATCTCTAATGACTCACTTGTTGTCCACCTTGTCAAATACGCGCATAAACCTGTATCCATAAAATACATATTGGGCGCTTTGACAACTCTCTTCAAAGCGTTATTAAAATATGGTTCAACTAGAACGACAATTCCAGAGGTTACTAATAATGACAGCCAGCTTTTTGCTGTCGGCGAAGAAATGCCAACATCTTTTGCTAATTCAGAATAGTTGACCATTTGGCTTGTTCTTGCTGCACAAGCAGTTAAAAATCTTTGAAACTGCATTTCATCTGCTACTTGTGTCAGATCTCTTATGTCACGATGCACATAGGTATCAACGTATGAAGCATAAAATCTTTCTATACTTTGTTCGGTAGCATGTAAAGCAGGCATCGATCCTTTATGTATCACATCATAAATCTCCTTTAATGACATCTTCTTTGCAACCTTTAATCTACTGAGTAGCCGATTAACCTCAGTGGTATATGGCTCATTAGGCACTTCATTGATTTCTGAAAGGGAAAGCCCCTGCATAGGTATTATACCTACCCTTCCAGCTAAGCTTTCACTTACACCTTTCATCATCTGAAACATTTGTGAACCAGTTAACCAAAAATCACCCATTTTTTTATTTCTATCCACATGGATTTTTATATAGGGCAATAGTTCTGGCGCATACTGTATTTCATCAATAATAACCGGTGGTTCATAGCGTTGCAGAAAAAGTAATGGTTCTTCCAGTGCAAGACTTCTAGCCACAGGATCATCAAGACTGACATATTTTCTATTCCCGTCAGCAACATGTTCTAATAGTGTGGTTTTTCCAATTTGTCTTGGACCTGTAATAAGTAGTACAGGATACGTATTTGAAACTTCCTTGACAACCAATTCAAGTGCTCTTTTTATAAACATATATTACTCCTTTAGAGTTTCATTCTCGTGTAATTTAAAATATAATTTTAGATTACACGAAAAAACTGAAAAGCGCAATAAAAATCCGTGTAATTTAAAATGTATTTTTAAATTACACGGATAACTGAGTGTTTACAATATTTACATCACAGATATGTGGCGTGTGCATGTTCTATACGCCCATAGCATCCGCTGGCCAAATCACTTTATGCACCTGCAGGCTGAAACGCACCTTCAGTGCACTTTCCATGAAGCATTTCCCCTGGGCTTTCATCAAGTCCACCAGCTTATGAGGCTCCATTCTGCCGAAGACAGGCGAAAAGCACAGCACAACTTCTCTTTCGGAGAGTAGCTTATCATGCCTTTCTATCAGCTGCATCGCATAGTCAAAATCATCATCGTCGCCGACAACGAACTTGATCTCGTCGCCTTCGGCAAGCCTGTTCACATTGTCAGCAAGCTTGTCAAAGTGCGCCATGTCAGAACCGGGACACTTCACATCCAGGGTGTACCAGAGATTAGCGCGCAGTTTATTGCCGCCATAGGCCTCAAGCTCCTCATCCGAGTAGACCAGGCAGCTGCCGTTCGTTTCAATCCTGACTTCAAAGCCCTCCGAAGCGAGATACATGGGCAGCATCCTTTTCGCCTTTCCATGTTCCAAGGGCTCTCCTCCAGTGCAGATGACATGGCGGCAATCCATCGCCCTCAGTTCATCAGCTATTTCGGCCGGCGTCATCCACCGTATGTTTTCTGCGTCCACAGCATAACTGTAGACCGTATCACAATAGCTGCACCTCAGGTTGCAGCTCGCCACGCGCACGAAGGAGGTCAGGATGCCCGTCGAGATCCCCTCCCCTGATATGCTGTTGAATATCTCCACTATTGGTAGTTTTTCCAATTTCTTCAATCCTCCCTGACAGCCTCCGCATAGCTGCTCGCCGTCTCCCAGACCTTGATCCTTTTGACAATGACATCCATCGGCTTGCAGGCTTCGTTGATCCGCTCCAGGAAATCAAGGGCCATGGCTTCCGCCGTCGGCCTGTATGCAACCTCGGCCACCTTCCGTCCGTGCCTCTTCAGAAGCTCGGCCATTTCCTTTTCTAATGGATCCTTCGAGTGTTTCCAGTACATGAATCCATGGTCCAGCGGTTCGATCACCGTCTTCTTCACAATATCCTTCAGATCCTTGAAATCGATGACCATGCCGCTGTCGGATTCAAAGCCGCCCCCCGCAAGGCCGCCGCCGATCCTCATCGCCTCGACCTGCATTCTATAGGTATGCCCGTGCAGGTTCCTGCAGAGTCCTTCGTGTCCGGCCAGCATATGGGCCATGTCCCAGTCGAATTCCTTCGTTATTGATACCCTTCCCATTTTACAGACTCCTGTTCCTGTATGCGATAGGGTCCTTGAAGCCCGCTTCCTTGAAAGCTTTCAGCCTCAACGTGCAGCTGTCGCACTCGCCGCAAGCTTCCTCCCCGCCATTGTAGCAGGACCATGTCAGGCTGTAGTCCGTACCCAGTTTCATACCAAGAGCGATTTCCTCGGATTTCTTCATGTTGACGAAAGGCGCATGGATTTTTATTTTCCTGCCTTCCTCCACGGCACAGACCGTCCCCATGTTGATGGCATTTTCCATCGCATCAATGAACGCCTGCCTGCAGTCCACATAGCCCGAGTAGTCCACTTCGCTGACACCGATGAATATGTCCTGGGCCCCGATGGCTTCAGCATAGGAGGCCGCATAGGCAAGGAAAATCATGTTTCTCGCCGGTACATAAGTCGCAGGAATGCCCTCAGTTGCTTCCTCTGCTTTGGGCACATCAATGTTGGGATCGGTCAGCGCCGATCCGCCCCACGCCGATATGCCGGCATCCACGACAATATGTTCTTTGGCCCCGGCTGCCTGAGCTACCTTTTTTGCACTCATCAGTTCCTTGTCATGTCTCTGTCCGTAATTGAACGACAGGCAATGGGTTTCATAGCCTTCCGATTTTGCAAGATATAGCGCCGTCGCGGAATCTAGTCCTCCTGACAGCAGAACAACCGCTTTTTTCATCGTCTTATTTTCCTTTCTCCATAAAAACAGCATCCGATTGCACCGTTGTACTGGGGCTCATCCGGAACTACCACTTCATCATAATCATTGCATAGATAGCGTTTCAATGCCAGGTTGCGTGCCGATCCCCCGGTCAGAACCAGCTGTCTGCCCCTGAACTTGGCCAGCATCGGTCTCAGGCGCTTGTACATCGCGTGGTTGACACCTGCACAGAGGCGCTCCATGCTGCTGCCTTCCGCGATTCTTCCAATCAGCTCCGATTCGGAAAACACGGCGCAGGTCGTATTGATGGCAACCGGATCCTCATGGTGCCTGAACAGCTCGTCAAGGGGCACCTCCAGCACGTTCGCCATGTTCTCCATGAACCGTCCGCAGGATGCAGCGCATTTCTCGTTCAGCTCAAGGTCGGTGACCATGCCCTTCTCGACTCTCACCACTTTCACATCCTGACCGCCCACGTCCAGCAGGACGAAGTCCCTCATGCCGGTTTGATGGATGGCGCCGTACACATGCGCTTTGATCTCGTTGATGGGTGTGAAAAGCTTCAGGTCTGTATTGTTCCGTCCGTAGCCTGTGGAAACCGCCCTGTCGACCGGTCCGATTCCCAGCTTTTCCATGTCGACGTAAAGGCCCTCATCGTACCGGCAGCAGTTCCTGTAGAAGGACATGGTGCTCAGCTTCTCATTGTGGATGACGGTTCCCTGCTCCATGACAGCTATTTTCACTTCTCTGCTGCCAAGGTCTATCCCAAGTGTTCTCATACAGCTTCCTCCGCCAGCATATCCAGAAATGCCTCTATCCTGATTTTCGACCTGGCATCCAGTTTATTCAGCTTGTCACCTTCCACGGTAAGTACCGGGATGTCGATGGCCTGTTTGATGACGATATCCTCTATCGCCTTGTGGCAGAAAGCCTGGGTGTAATGGATGATGCCGTCCAGACACCTCTCCGTGATCTGCCTCTTGATTTCATTAAGGCGGAAATCGAGATCATAAGGATAGGTGAAGTCATGGTACTGACTGAAGATATCGGGTGCCTTGTCGCCCCTAGGAAAGGCGAACTCCCTCTGCACCTCGTTGTAGACAACTCTGGCATCGAAACCTTCAATAAAGTCGTACAGGTCGCCGGTCATTGGCGGTACCCCGATGTATCCGAGGCGCAGCTTCTGTTTCATGGGTACCCTTGCCTCGATGTCTTCAAGGAGTGCCTCCGCGTCCTTCTCCCAAGCCTCGACGTCCCCGTTGAAATCGCTCAGGCTGACCTGGAGCAGATGGTTCTCGAATCCCGTCACCTTGCCGTCAAGCCAGGTCGCTTCATCCAGGCGTTTCGCCAGAGTACGGACAGCGTTCAGCGCCTGCCTTTTATTTTCCACCGCTTCTGCCGACACGCCAAACCGCTCCATCAGCTTTCGTATCGCTTCTTCCACATCCGCCTTCTCCCTGCCGCTTGGATAGGCGAAGGGGATGATCTCGATACCCTTTGTTTTCAACACTTCAACAAGGGCACCCGTATTAGAGCAGTCACCTTCCATGACGCCCAGCACCTTGCTGATGCCCTTGTCTATGCATGCACCATAGATGCCTTTGATCCAGGCGCAGGAGCTGCTCGGGAATCCGTCCCGCTCAGCCAGCTCTATGTAATTGCCGTAATCTTCCGATGTGACGAAAAGGTTGTTCAGGTCGACGGGCTGGTACCCGGCGGCCATGAGCACCTCGATGGGTACCGTTGTCGTAATTCCGATTTTTTCCATTTCTAAAATACCTCTGCAATAAAATAAGGAGACACTACTGTCTCCTTAAAACGCAACATATTAAACCAGCCACAATCAACATGCAGCTGTATTCCCGTAGTTTTGTTTTGAGACAGGATGGTTTCGAACTGTCTTATCCACTTTTTCAACGGATAGTATAACACATTTCCAGGAAATAGTCATGTATTTCTTTTTGATCCGCCAATTCCGGATGGAAGGAAAGCGCCAGCATGTTCTTTTCCCTGGCGGCCACAATGTGTCCGTCCACCTCATGAAACACTTCCACATCAGGCCCGGTTCGAGTGATATACGGTGCTCTGATAAAGACCTGCTGAATCGGATTGTCAGATATCCCGGGGATGACGCCCTCATGGACGAAGCTGTCGAGCTGCCTGCCATAGGCATTCCTCTTGACCGTTATGTCCATCACGTCGAGAGGCTTCAGGCTTTCACCTTCAACGCCCCTGGACAGAAGCACCATGCCTGCACAGGTTCCCATGACCGGCAAGCCCTCGCGTATTCTCGACTGCAGCGCCTCGAACAAGGGTCCGTCATGGAGCTGACGCAGCATGGCCGTGCTCTCGCCACCCGGCAGGACAAGGCCGTCGACAAGCTCGAGCTGTTCCTTCGTCCTGACTTCAATTGTCTCGCAGCCAAGGGACCTCATGATCTGAGCATGTTCCTTGAAGGCACCCTGGATAGCCAGGATGCCTATCTTTCTCATTAGTATCCCCTTTCGGACATTCTCTGATCGTCGGCAACATCATAGACATGGATGCCGACCATTGCTTCGCCAAGGTCCTCGGATACTTCCGCCAGGACAGCCGGATCGTTGTAGTGGGTCACAGCTTTGACGATTGCAGATGCCCTTTTCTTCGGATCGCCCGACTTGAAGATGCCGGAACCGACAAAGACGCCATCGCATCCAAGCTGCATCATCATGGCTGCATCGGCAGGTGTTGCCACACCGCCGGCGGCGAAGTTGACGACTGGCAGACGCCCGTTGTCATGGACAAAGCGCAGCATTTCGATGGGCACCATCAGTTCCTTCGCAGCATGGTACAGTTCGTCCTCGTTCATGCCGGCGATTCTGCGGATTTCCTCATTCATCGCGCGCATGTGCTTGACCGCTTCGATGACATCGCCGGTGCCAGGCTCGCCTTTCGTCCTGATCATGGATGCACCCTCTCCGATTCTTCTGAGCGCTTCTCCCAGGTTCTTCGCACCACACACGAAAGGTGCCTTGAATTTCTTCTTGTCTATATGCAGCTTGGGGTCAGCAGGCGTCAATACTTCACTCTCATCAATGTAGTCGATGCTCAGGGCTTCAAGAATCTGCGCCTCCACAAAATGCCCGATCCTGACTTTGGCCATGACCGGAATGCTGACCGCTTTCTGGATTTCCTTGATCATCTTCGGGTCGGATGCCCTTGCGACACCGCCGTTCTTCCTTATATCCGCAGGCACCCTCTCAAGCGCCATGACCGCGCAAGCGCCGGCTTCCTGTGCTATGATTGCCTCTTCCGGCTTTGTCACGTCCATAATGACGCCGCCTTTCAGCATCTGCGCCAACTGTTTGTTCAAATCGTATCTTTCGTTCATATTCTGTATCCTTTCAAAATCATCACAACTTGTTGTACTCTATTGTAGGACCAGAATCTGTCATCGTAAATGGCCAGTTTCATGCTATTTCAAAGGGGACAGTTTTCAATCTGTGACCGCACCCCGGTCGGCGGACGATACGAGCTTGATGTATTTGCTCAGGACACCCTTGCTGTATCTCGGTTCCGGTTGGACCCAGTTTTCCCTGCGTTTGGCGAATTCCTCTTCTTTCAGGTCGACTTCGATCAGATTCCTTGTGCTGTCGATTGTGATCATATCACCGGTATCGATCAAACCGATTGGACCGCCGACATAGGCTTCCGGAGCGATGTGACCGATAACAAATCCATGACTGCCGCCCGAATACCTGCCGTCGGTGATCATTGCGATTTTTCCACCCAGCCCTTTTCCGATAACGATGGCGCTGATCGACAGCATTTCAGGCATCCCAGGACCGCCTTTAGGACCTTGGTAGCGGATGACGATCACGTCGCCTTCTTCAATCTGGTCCTCCATAAGCGCCTGCGTCGCCTCTTCCTCCGAATCGAAGACCTTGGCAGGGCCTGTAATCTGTTTCACGCTCAGTCCGCTCATCTTACAGACGGCGCCATCCGGTGCCAGATTCCCTTTCAGCACGTACAGCGGTCCTTCGGGTTTCAGAGGGTGGTCGAAGTCGCTGATGATCTGCTGGTGGACATCCAGGTCCTCCACTTCGTTCAGGTTCTCAGCCAGTGTCTTGCCGGTGACCGTCATGCAGTCCCCATGCAGGAGATTCTTCTTGAGCAGTATTTTCATGACACCGGCAACACCGCCGACGTCGCTCAAATCCTGCATGACATATTTACCGCTCGGTTTCAGGTCTGCAAGATGGGGCACTCGCTTCCGGATCCTCTCAAAATCGTCGTAGGTCAGTTCGACGCCTACCGAATGGGCAATGGCCGGCAAATGCAGGAAGGCATTCGTCGATCCTCCAAGGGCCATGACCACGGTGATGGCGTTCTCGAAGGCTTCCTTGGTCATGATGTCCTTCGGCCGCAGGTCCAGTTCCAGAAGCCTTACCACCTGTTCACCCGCCCGGATGCATTCCTCCTGCTTGTCCGCGGCAACCGCAGCCCTGGAGGCATTGTTCGGAAGCGCCATGCCCATGGCTTCTATGGCTGAAGCCATCGTGTTGGCAGTATACATGCCGCCGCAGGACCCCGGTCCCGGACAGGCATGGCATTCGATGTCATGGAGCTGCTCTTCGGTGATTTCACCCTTGTTGAATTTCCCGACGGCCTCAAAAGCCGATACAATGTCGATATCCTTCCCGTTCAGTTTTCCTGGCTGTATCGTCCCTCCGTAGACGAAGACGGCAGGCAGGTTCATCCTTCCAATAGCAATCATGCATCCAGGCATGTTCTTGTCGCACCCGCCGATGGCCACGACGCCGTCGAGACGCTCGGCCCCCACAACCGTTTCAATGGAATCGGCGATGATTTCCCTGCTCGGCAGCGAATACCGCATGCCTTCATGTCCCATGGCAATCCCGTCGGAAACGGTGATGGTGTTGAAGACAAGCGGCGCCCCGCCGCCCTTTCTGATTCCCGACTTGGCGCTCAGTGCCAGCTTGTCGATATGCATGTTGCAGGGCGTCACCTCGCTCCAGGTGCTGGCTACGCCGATCATGGGCTTCTTGAAATCCTCGTCCTTGAATCCCACAGCTCTCAGCATGGCCCTGTTGGGGGTGCGGTTGGCCCCTTCCGAAATATCTATAGAATGTATTCTCAGGTCCTTGTCACAGTGATTGCAGCTCATAAAAATTCTCCTTCCTTTGTCAAGTTTCTTAATTTGATTTCATTATATTCTCGTTGATAATCATTGTCAATTTGCAAACTCATTACGTGATATTTAACTTGACATTTCCCTAAATATATCACATAATGAGATTATAGCGAGGTGTCTTTATGAAAAAGAAAATAGTTATACTATCAATCATAATCATTTCGGCCGTGTCCGTATCCATATACGCATATTCAAGAATCAGTACTATGGAAATCCTCGGATACCAGGTCGGAACCGAACAATACACAGAAACAGTCAGTGCCATAGGCTACGTGGATTATGCCGGAGAGATCGTTGTCAAGGCAGAAGCCGCCGGCACCGTCAAGTCCATGGATATTCAGTCGGGCGACCGCGTAAGCTTTGATGAGCAGCTCCTGCTGATCGACAATGCCTCAGCCCTCCTGGATTATGAGGCGCTCGAGGCATCCCTTGCCGTCTATGAAGCCAGGCTCGAGGATTACAGCGCAGGCTACAGAAACGCTTATAGCAGCACGGCCCGCCAGTCTGCAGTCTATGAAGAGGAAAAGAACAGCCTTTTGCTGCAGCTTGAAAGCCTTGACAAGGATATGGAGAACATCCGTATCCTGGTGGAGGAAGGCATCGAACCGCCTTCTCTGCTTCAGACATATGAAGATGAAAAGGCAGCCCTCAACCAGTCGCTGTCGACAGTCGATGCCCGCCGCAAAGCGCTTGCCTATCCTGTCTATGCTGACGGTGAATTGAAAGCCGCGTTGTCAACAGCTTCGGTACAGCTGCGCCAGCAGGAAGAAGCGCTCAAGAAATACACCGTGACTTCGCCTATTGATGGTATCGTGTTGGAAAGCTACGTGGATGCAGGCGAATCGGTCAACATCGGCGACAGCCTCTTTAAGATCGCATCAGACAGCAGGAAATATGCAGTTGTGGATGTGGATGAAAAGTACCTGAGCAGCCTGTCTGTCGGAAAGACTGTTATCGTCAGCAGTTCCCTTTCCGCTTCCCAGTCCGACAAAGGTGTCATTTCGCAAATCTCCCCTGAAGTGGATTACGAAACAGGAACCATTGAGATCAAAGTCGAAATACTGGATAACAAGGACCAATATGTAAAGAACATGACCGTCAGAATCCTCATAACGACTGCCTCCATCGAGAATGCCCTGGTCATACCCCAGCGCTATCTGGTCAATGACAGCGGCCTGTTCGTGATGGGCGTGGACGGCAGCAACAGGACGGTCAAGAAGCCTGTCTCGGTATACAACACGAACGTGGAAAACGTCCATATAACCGAAGGCCTTTCAAGCGGTGATATCATCCTGGATCCGGCCGGTCTCGAAGAAGGCACGGCAGTAACGATAGTCCTTGAAGGAGATGACAGCCTATGACATTTGAAACAAAAGTTGCACTTCGTTTCCTGAAAGAAGGCAAGGGCCAGTCCATCTTCATCCTGCTCGGCATCAGCATCGGTGTTTCTGTATTGATATTTCTTAATACGCTGATTACGGGCCTGCAGGAGAATCTGATTGACCAGACAATCGGCAGCAGCGCCCATATCTGGCTCACGGCAGAACAAGAAGTTGACATCCGTCCGGCTCAGCTTTCCGATTGGGAATCTGTCATACAGGTATTGGAAAACCGCAGCGATGTGAACGCTGTATCGCCCCTGGTCGACGGCAACGCCTTCTATCTGGACGGACAAGATGCTTCGACCGTGATCATCAAAGGATTCATTCCCGAAAAGGCGGATCCGATTTACGGAATCAGGGACAAGGTGGTTGACGGATCCTATGCCTATAGCAGCAACTATGTTCTCGTTGGAACCGATTTCTTCAGGGAACACGAACTGTCCCTCGGCTCCTCCATACGAGTAACGCTTCCATCCGGCGGAAGCAGGACGCTGATCGTCAACGGTGTTTTCGACCTGGGCAACGGTCAGGCGAACGGCAGCTGGATTATCATGGACTTCTCTGCAGCCCAAAAACTGCTGGGATTCGGAAACCGCATCGCAAGGATAGAATTGCAGGTGGAAGATGTTTTCGCAGCAGATGCTACAGCCGCTTCCATCGGAAGCACTTTATCCGATATACAGGTGGACAACTGGATTGAGGAAAACAGCTCCCTATTGACCGCCCTCAGCAGTCAAAGCGCCTCTTCCATCATGATCCAGGTATTCGTCCTTCTGGCGATCACCCTGGGTATTGCAAGCGTCCTGGCCGTAACTGTCGTACAGAAATCAAAGCAGCTCGGCATCCTGAAGGCGATGGGAACCAACAACAGCCAGGCAAGCAGGATATTCCTTCTTCAAGGAGCCATGCTCGGTTTGGCAGGTGCTGGTGCCGGTATAGCCATCGGCATCGCTCTCGTCAAGATGTTCCTATGGGGGACTTCAATCTCGACAGGACAGCCCCTGTTCCCTTTGACCATCAACTGGCTCTCGATCGGCGTCATCGCCGCCATATCGTTCACAGCCAGCACAGTGGCCGCATTCATACCTGCAAAACGCTCCAGCAGGCTCAACCCAGTGGAGGTGATTCGCAATGGCTGATGAGAAAGCATTATTAATGGCTCTCGACTTGACAAAGACCTACGGCACCGTCATCAAGAACGAAGTGCTGCATAAGTTGAATTTCGAGATCAACCGACATGAGTTCACCTCTATCATCGGTTATTCGGGTTCCGGCAAATCGACGCTGCTGAATCTCCTTGGCACCCTCGACAAGCCGACTTCCGGTGACATAAATTATAACGGACTGTCAACTGTCGGGATGAACCATAAAGAACTGGCCGAATTCAGAAACAGCAACCTGGGATTCATCTTCCAGTTCCACCATTTGCTGCCCGAATTCACCGCCCTTGAAAACGTGCTGATTCCGACATGGATACGTTCAGGCAAGTCAAACCACAAGGAACTCTCCAAGGCTAAGGAACTCCTGGATCTTGTAGGCCTGAAGGATTTCATGAAAAACAAAGCCACAAACCTGTCCGGCGGTCAGCAGCAGCGGGTAGCCATTGCACGTTCCCTGATCAACGAGCCCGGCATTTTACTGGGCGACGAGCCGACAGGCAACCTCGACAGCGAAAGCACCGACCAGATCTATGGGCTATTCAGAAAAATCAACAAGGAGCTCGGTACGACGATGGTCATCGTCACCCACAACGACCATATCGCCGCAAAATCCGATAGGGTCATCGAACTGTCGGACGGTATCATAAGTCGCGATTATCTGAACAAAGACCTGACCGATGAGGCCGCTTTCAGTGCCGTTGCGCCTGTCTACTGCAAGGTATGCAACCAGTATAGGATACAAAGGAGCAACCTATGAAAAGCTTCAATACAATACTTAAGGAAACAAGGAAAAGAGAAAAGCTGAGCCAAAAAGCGCTAGGAGAGGCCCTGGGACTCGGACAGACAACCATCGCCAATTATGAATCGGGTCTACGTTTGCCCACCCATGAGAATCTCCTGGCTATTGCCGATTTCTTCCATATGTCAGTGGAGGACCTCCTTGGCCATCACCGGACCCTTCCAACTGTCGAAGAGGATAAAAAAGCCGATTTCACGATTATCCAGCAGCAGTTCCAGTCCTTGGTCATGGAGGAAAAGGAGAAGGAAGCGATTCATCTCCTTGATGAAGCTGCAGGAGACAGCGGGCATCTGATCGATTTCTATGAGGAGGTCATTCGGAAGACACTCTACAATACCGGCGACCTTTGGCAGGACGGCACTATCGACGTTGCCAAAGAACACTACATTTCGAATGTAGCCATCAAAGCCATCACCCTGCTGTCGATCAAACGGAGACTTTCCTCACCCCCTGCAAAGCAGCGGCCGAAAGCCCTGTGCATGTCCTACTCCTCCGAAATGCATACCATCGGCCTGCGAATCGTGGAGGAATACCTCGACATGCTGGGGTATGAAACCATGTTCATCGGGAGCACGGCTACCACACACAGCGTTCTGGACATGATTAAAACTTCAGGTATAAGCCTGATCGCCATATCCGTTACGATGAGCAGCCATTTGGACGGCTTTCGCAATTTTATCGAAATCATACGGAAACACACGATGGAAAATCCCGTTACAATCATTGCCGGCGGTCAGGGCATCGCCGCTTCAGGAAAAGATGCCTCCGCTCTCGGCGTGGACGGCCTGGCCCATGACTACACGTCACTGAAGGAGTTGGTCCGCAGACATGTATGAAGGACGTATTCATGTACATTACCAAAGGGAATCCCAACGAATAGGCAGCTATGTTCTGTACTGGATGCAGCAGTCCCAGCGCGTGCCATACAATCACGCATTGGCGTGGAGCATCGAGCAGGCCAATGACCTTGGCCTCCCGCTCGTCGTCTGTTTCGGCATCACCGACACCTATCCCGATGCCAACGAACGCCATTACAGCTTCATGGTCGAGGGCCTGAAGGAAACCGCAGTTGCCTTGTCTGAACGGGGCATACCTTTCAAAATTGTTAATGTTAAAGGCTCCCCGGACCAGGCCATCGATTCTTTTCTGGGTGATGTAGCCGTACTTGTCATGGACAAGGGCTATCTGCGTCATCAGCGTGATTGGCGAGCGGTTGCTGCAGGAAAAGCCTATAAACTTGGGGTTCCTGCCTGCTTCGAGGTCGAAACGGATCTCATCGTCCCCATCGAAAGGGCTTCACAAAAAGAAGAATATGCAGCCAGAACCATCAGGAAAAAGCTCTGGTCGCAGCTGGACAGATATGCCATCAAATTCAGCGTGCCTGAGCTTGTTAACAGGACTGTCGCCAGCCCCGATGATGCGATCCTAGTACTGGATGACGTCATGGCTCATGGCGCATTTGACAGAAGCGTGAAGCCGAGCAATCGATTCAAAGGCGGCTATTCCGAAGCTCTTAATACGCTGGAATCCTTTCTGGTTTCCGGACTTTCCCGCTACAAGGACAGCAATTCACCCGCCTGCGACGGCACTTCCAAGATGAGCCTCTACCTGCATTTCGGACAGATTTCGCCCCTGGAGATCTATCTGCGCGTCCGCGATTACGTGGAAAACCATCCGGGCACAGACAGCACCAGTGTCGCCGCCTTTCTCGAACAACTCATGGTGCGACGGGAACTTGCATTCAATTTTATCTATTACAGAGAGGGATATGATGCTTTCGGGCACATGACTTACCCATGGGCCTATCAGACGATGCGCATACATGACATGGATGAGCGCCCCTATCTCTACGATCTTAAGACTCTGGAAGAATGCGACACACACGATCCATACTGGAATGCGGCCATGAAGGAAATGGTGAAGACGGGATATATGCACAACTACATGCGGATGTACTGGTGCAAGAAAATCATCGAATGGTCGGAAACGTTTGAAGCCGCCTATGAACGTGCTGTTTATCTGAACAACAAGTATTTCATAGACGGCCGTGATGCAAACAGTTATGTAGGCATTGCCTGGTGCTTCGGCCTCCACGATCATGGATGGAAGGAGAGGCCTGTTTTCGGCAAGCTAAGGTATATGAATGCCAATGGACTGAAACGGAAATTCGATATGGAAGCGTATATTAAAAGGTGCGAGCTTTTTTAGATTAGTCCCATCGTTGTCTCAACGTGAGATAGTTAGGCTATTTCTTGCCTGTTGGCTTATTACGTTGAAACCCTGTATATATGCAGAGTTTCGCGGATTCTTATTATAATGCTTGTGTTCGCTTGATTAGGCTATTTTGATTTTTCTATTTTTTCGAATTGTATTTTGTAGCTTTCCATCGGATGTCTAATAATGTTAAGTCATCCCATAAAATTACCGTCACATATTCCTGTTATCCAACACTGGCAATATTATTTCGTAATGCTTGTTTTTGATTCTCAGCATATTCTTTTTCAATTGCATTAATTGCAACCAGTTCATCTAGTGATAAGTCATATAAGTTCAACAAGCTTGGCCCAATATCCATATCATTCAAAACCCCTCTATAAATATGATATTCTCCACTTTCAAGATAGTCTCCGCACGTATTACCTATAGCTGAATACACCCACACTCTTGGATCTGTGCCCTTGGAAATAATTCTAGATATCTCTTGTTTGTTTGAACCAAGCACACCTTCAAGTATACCTTTAACAAATTCCATCCCTTCACCACTGTGCTTTTTTGCTGCTTCGTTAAGAATATCAATTAATGCATCATATCCTTCTGTTCTCTTCGTAGCACTTGAATGATCCTCCACTGCACCATACTCTTCCATATGTATTTTTTCACTTCCAAAGATAATGCCTTCAATTACGAACAAAACTATTGGCATAAATATATTTGAGATATACAATGCTATAGCTATTCCAGCGGATATCAATAGTTTAAAGAGCAAGCTATCACTTTTAGATAACGCAAAAACAAATGGTGGAATTAGTACATAAGACGCGTTTGCTAAGTGTAAATATATACGTTTCAAACCCATTGTTTTAACCTTTTTCAAAGGTGCAGTTACCCAAAGAAGCACTGGTCCGATAACCCTTGTTCCTGATTGGTAATCCGTTACAATCTTAGGTATCGGCGCCCTACTCGTAGTATCATATGTCCTAAGAAATTCAACCCCGGCTGTTAAGTAGCCAATAGCTATCGCTACAACAATAGCTAGCGCAACATCATAAACAGCTAAAAAGTACAATAAAGCAATTTTGATCAATGATAATATTAATGACATTCAACCATACCTCCCCTTATCCTATTAATAATTTGTTGTACTACTCCCCTGGTTTCCTCATACTGCTATTATAGACATTATCACTTATTACAGCAACAATAAATGGAGTTTATATATTCTTTGAAACAACTACCTCAAGAATCTCAATGGACATCGCTCTAACCCATCAGTTCAATAAACCTATTCAACCGTTCCATTTGTGGCAAATCATCCTCTGTCAAATCCAATACCTGCGCTGCAGCAAATATTCTCTTCGCAACAATAGGCCGACCAACTTCTATTGGAATAACCGAACCATCATCAGATATGAATTGATATCCCGCATAACGCTCATCGGCCAGTATTTCTTGAATGAGATCAGTGCTCCATTCTCCAAAGCCTTTCGGCAGGGGATTTTGAAAGAGTATAAGGTTTTGAATAATACCGCTTATCGGTATGCCAAACAGGTGCATCTCGAATATATCTTTTACTGTCTCAGCCTCGAGTTCATTGATGCTGCTTCGTACGTTTTTATCCATTGTAAAACCGTAATGCTCTGCCATCACTGGTGGTTCAATGTACCTTCTTCCAATAGACATCGTTCCTACATCAAGACCATTTTTCCATTCCTTGAGAATTGAATCCTTTGACGAATACACATTGCTATACACCATGATTTTTTTACTCATAACAATCGCCTCCTGCGTTTTGGTATGTCTATTAACGCTCTGAAAGCAACTATTATCAAGCTTTATCCTTCCAAATATACAAGCAAAGATAATCAATATGTTGGTATTGTTTCTCAGTCATAGTACCTATAAAAGTAAGTGAAGTGGTCAACAATTCCTTCCTCAAAATAAATTTGAATATATGGCAATCCCTCAGCTGGTACAATAGTTATAATTCCATGTCCATTTTCATCTATATGAGCTGTTGCATGTTCCTCAGGACCAATATCAGGATTTGATACTTTACCATAGACAAGGTTTTCACTATCGGTAATCCAGTCTTTTTCATTCGGCAATGAACATAACACCTCTTTAAATGAGTCTCCTATTTTTATGTCTCTTGGAGCAACCGCCTCACAGTTGGCAAAAATCGTCATTGTAAATGGCGTCGAATCGCCATCCCAAAAATTGTAAGAAACAAAATCATTCGAATATTCCATTCCTTCTGGTGAAATACTCGCCTCAAATCCTTCATTCAGTGCTTCTTTCACTGTCATTTCAGGCCTATATAGCTTGTAGTCGGTCAGTTCTTGTCTGGTGACTCTGGAAAGATTCTCATCTTTATTTTCACATGTATACGCAAGTTCAGCAAGCACCTTATCAAAAAGCTTCTTCAAATCGCTATCAAATGTCTCAGTGCCTGGATAACAATCATTTTCCATTATCGATATCAAGAAATCCAATTCATTACCGGTCTTCTTATATACGAGATAATGAGCGTTGGGATAAGTTGGAACTATCCAGCCATCTTCGGTAATAGACATAGGACCAGCCATAATCACATTTTCAGGTGATTCGGATAGGAACTCATAGTTCACTAGCCAAAGCTCTAGCGCCATTCCTTCAAAATCCTTGTAGGAGTATGCATGGTTCAATGAACTTATACGCCATTCAGTATAATTATAGTCTGGATACATACTTTGACCCATACTGAACCAATTTGATACGAGAACTTCTGCATCTTGTCTAATAATATTTAAAGTATCAAGCTCATTATCGTAATTGTCGTTCTTAGCATTATTGCCTTCACCAATTATATTGTTACTACCTTTGTCAACATCCTCTGAAGAGATATCATTTGAACCTTCTTCAACATCCCACTCGACATCATATCTTCTATCATTCGAAGTCTTCAATTGTGTCCACTGAACTTGGGCACCGTCGGAACTAAAATTAACATTATAAGTCTCTTCATTCGCTTTGAGAGAGAAATCCATAATGTCGCTGTATTGATTCTTAATACTGACAACAATGGCAACGGAACCATCTTCTCCCAAACCTCCAATGATATCCCTATATATTGATTCTTTGTCTTGAGTTTCAGAATAAACGAAAATATAGTTGCCCTTATCATCCTTTTTAAACTCACCAACAGAAGGATTATCATCACTTAAAAATGCAACTATACGGTCATCATCAAAATCCTTGATACCAAGCAGTTCAAGTGTTGTTCCTTGATACAAATCATTGGCATTCAATACCTCGATAATAGAATCTGGATCATTGCCATATAACGGCTTTTCTCTTAGATATGTAAATAATCCAACAGCCGCTAAGATAATCACCGCTGCAAGAACAATGTATTTACGTAAGTTCTTCATCATATCGCCCCTTCTAGGTCATCTCGTTCTTATATAGCAATATAAATCCTGCAAAAACATAAAAGCCTTGCATATTTTGCAAGGCTGATAAACGCAACTATCGCGTGACATATATAAGTTGTCCCCTATTCATCAACCCCTTAATGAATAGTTAAATTATACCGTTAATGGGAAATAATAACAATAATTCTCCTAGATTTGCAATCTTCATACCATTCCGCGAATCTAAAATACCCCCCTGTCAAATCCCTGCATTTTGCGTAAAAGTGTCCCCCCTTAGCAAAAAGGCCTTTACTTTTACGCGTAAAGGCCCATTTTCCATCTCTATTATTCTTACCAAAAACCTGCAAAGCCCCTGATTCTAAGCTATTCCCGGACTAGCTTAACCACTGTCTCGACGGTGAGATAGTTAGGCTATTTCCTGTCTGTTGAACCATTACGCGAAAACACTGTATTTAGGCAGACTTTCGCGCATTTTTATTATTATGCAAATCAGCACTTGATTAGGCTATTTTGATTTTTCTACTTTTTCGAACTATTATCTTTATAATTCTGTGGTGCCGGTGCTTTAACAACAATAAGTTCAAGAACTGCATCATTGTTGTTTCCAACATTCATCTTTGTATTGTAAGGAATTTCGAGCAACGTCCCTTTTGGATAGTTATGAGCTTCTTGTTCATCAAGTCTGATTGTCAGCATTCCCCTAACGACATTCATATATACGTTGGAATTAGAATAGTGTTCCGGCAAACCTTCATCTTTACCGAACACCATATGAATGTAATTGACATTGTCATCCATGATCAGCTTTTCCACCGCTTTGTCGTCAGTTGTACTGTACTTATATACTTTTTCTATCATTTGTTTTTCCTCCACTTATATATTGTAACTACATTATAAGTCATTGGATAAAACAAAACAGTTACCTATGTTACCACGTTCCAATTTGGTTTTTTATAGAAAGTGCATTGCCAATCAGTCTACAGGAAGGAATGCATTTATATTGTCAATTAGAATGTGGCTGTTTTGATTGGATAACGTCTTTAAGTTCACAGCAATTGAGACCGCCTTCGCCATATGTTTCCTTGTTTTGCTCTGCTATCTTATCCAAGAATTTTTTCCATCTGCTCTTGCTTTTCGTTTTCATTAAAATCACTCCTTAATCAAGTTGACAGGAATATCAATTGTAAAAGTACTGCCAACATTCAACTTTGATTCCAAATCAATATTTCCTTGAATCCGCTCAATATTCTCTTTTACGATGTAAAGCCCAATACCTTCGCCTTTGCTGTTTGCAACTTTGGGGCTTCTGTAATACGCATCAAATACTTTGCTTGTCTCACTATCTGAGATTCCTAATCCGGTGTCTTGGACTTTGATGATGAGCCTGTCATCGACGACGATATAGCTTACTCTGACAGCACCATCTTCATTCGTGTATTTATACGCATTCATTAACAGGTTGTATATTGATTGGCTCAGTTTGTTTTTATCCGTTCTAACCTGTACGCTTTGGTTTGAAACAACCTCAAGTATAATACGTTTTTTCTTGAACTGTGCCGAAAGTCCCTGTTGTATCTGTTTTAGCAAACTGCCAATTTCAAAATTTTCTATCCTTAATTCATCCGTATCCTTTTCTGCATCGATCATCGAGCTCATGTTCGAAATGATGAATGTAATGTCCTCAATCTGACTTCTGCAAACTTCAAGTTCCTTTTCGTCAGCATCGATGATGCCATCTTCCATCGCCTCTATATGAGATTTCAAGATTGTCAGCGGTGTCCTCGTTTGATGTAGCAACTGATCGATCAATGCTTTTCTTGTCTTCTGTTTGAGCTTCAATCTGACATCCAGTTCCACAAGGCTGTCACGGATGGAGTTTACTTCCTTAATTCTTGTCGGCTTCACATTGTTCTCATTTCCCAACTGGATATCAGAAGCAAGCCGTTCAGTATCCTTGAGCGATCTGCTCATCCTTTGACTGGTGATGATACCGACAACAAAAGCAATGATTATTGCTATCCCCACAGAATAGAGGCTGTTGGTAAACAACGCTTGCTGGAAACGCCTTGCAACATAGGAATCTTCTGCAATACTGTGAAGCGTAATATTGACTACGGCAATAATCCTGCCATCAACTTCAATATCGATTCTGTGGACCTCCTCGGACGAGACATCTGAAAATCTTCCCATCATGCCACCCATCATGTTATCCATCATGTCATTCATGCTGTAATCACTGTTGACATCTACAAGCAGATTTCCACTAGGCTCATAAACTTTTATGCCTATTATCGGATCATATAGATGGGATTCGAGTTCAATAGCCATTTGACTGTAGGATATATCTTCGGCTTGCATTGCAGACGACACATAGTCTGTAATTTGATTTACATGCAGGTTGTAGCTTTCCTTCAGGTAATCAGAAAAATACCTGTCCGTAAGGAATGTAAGGACAATTGCGTTTACTGCAATCGCAACAACCGATACCAGAACCAGTATGACAAGCCATAGTCTTCTCAGTGTCATTCCCGATCACCTCCGAATACATAGCCCTGCCCATATTTGGTTTTCAATAATACAGGGTCTTTTGGATCGGCTTCAATCTTCTGCCGTATCCTCTTGATATAGCTGTCTATATTTCGGTCATATCCGTCATAACCGATACCAAAAGCCAGTTCTATCAATTGTTCCCTTGTTAAAACCTGATTCATGTTTCTCATCAATGCATGGAGCAGCTTAAACTCGGTTGCCGTCAGCTCGACTTCTTCTTCGCCTCGAAGCAATTTCATCGATGATGTGTATAGACGAAGTGTCCCTGCAGTTATGATCAGCTCGTCACCGGCATTATATATTCTCTTGAGAAACACTTTGATACGTTCAATCAGCTCTCTTGGGCTGAACGGTTTAACCACATAATCGTCAGCACCTTGTCCAAAGCCTTTAAGCCGGTCCACTTCATCCTGCTTGGCCGTCAGCATAATCACCGGCACATCCGATGTTTCTCGAATCCTTTCCAAGACTTCAAATCCATCGATTCCAGGCATCATTACATCCAGGACAACAAGGTGAAAGTTTTCTTCTGAAAAAAACTCCAGTGCTTCAAAACCATTCTTAGCCAGACGGCACTCGTATCCGCTTCTTTCAACATATTTCTTTACAATCTGGCTAATCTCGAACTCATCCTCTACCACCAATATTCGATACACACTTCCACCTACTTCTATCTCCGTTTAGTCTACCTCACCATGTCCTTCTACAATCTCGATTAGCTTGCCATGCCAATCGTGATACCAGACATCTCCGATAAAGCCATTGACACTTAGCATACCGACAGTCTCACCATCACTCTCAACATGGAACGTGTAATAACCATAGAACTCATGGAATTCTTCCCCTAGGGTTAATTCATTACTGTTTCTTTCAAGATATTCCACTCCTTCATTATACGCTTCTTTGCTTGTGATTGCATTCTCTACAATGTAGTTGTTATTTTTATAAGAATAATCGTCATCGTAGAATCCCATCATACCATGGCCTCTACCAAAGGTTCGTCCCCCCATCATTGATCCGCCGCGATGCTTGCCATATTTAAGATTCCACATCATATTTGGGCCAAACTCAGGATAAACCTCATTGGTGTATGGATTGACCAGAAGCTCCATCGCACCTCTACCAGAATCCTTTTCCATGATTGAAAAGTAGTAGTCTGTATCTTCATAGATGAAGATATCACTTATTGCCAGGTTTTCGTCGTATCTCTTGATGTATCCTTCTACTTCATCTGTCAATTCATCGAGTGATAATTTCTGACCGTTGCCATTATATGCATCATCATAACAAGGACCGGTCATCATGTGGTTTCTATAATAATACGTTCCTTCCGCATTGATGCCTTTGTCAACTGGGTCCTGATTCATCACCCTTGAGCCAAATGGAGATGCAACATTACCATAAGCAAAGACATATATTCCAATGCCTGCAATTATGAAAACAACTCCAATAATCAATATAAGTATGCTGGATCTTTTCATCATCTATCATTTCCTCTCAAGAACACTTTTTCTTTTCAGATATTCTTCTTCTGAAATTTTGCCACTGACATATAATGTTTTCAGGGTTTCTAAAGCATCTGTTCCTTTCGGGCTTTTCGAGCGACTATATAACACTACTGCCATGATCATTGCAACAATTCCAATAAGAATCAATAGTTGCCCTATACCGAAATAACCTCTTCCAAATATAACATCACAAAATCCATTTCCAAACCAACCATATCCATGCATCATATCATGACCTCCTTTTTTATCTTTTCAATGTTTCTTTCATCTGCAGAAAAGCCTTTTCATCAATTTCACCTTTTACAAAACGCTCTTTAAGAATGTCTTCCGCCGATTTCTTGCCCGGCAGTGTTACATTGCCATTGTTGACTAAATAATAAATCAGAACTGCTATACCAATAAAAAGCAATATCATTATGTTCATAGCCTCCTTTATACTGTTTTCAATTATATTATCCAGCACAAATATGGCACAAATATGACTAAAAAATCCCCTTGTGCTTGCGCACAAGAGGACAGATTTCAGAATATATTGATTTTTCTATTTCTTCGAACTATATTTTGTGTTCTTCCGCCGACTTCCATCTGCATCTCTTGTCACATTGCTGCGATGAGCTTTTTCAATTTGTACAGCTTAAAAAGTCTCCTTAGATAGGATGGCAGGACTATAGTCTTTAGCAAGATACTGGTCTTCAAACTCGCCTTTATTCAGTAAGTGAACATTGCCTATATATTTTTCATTGCTCAGCATGACATCAACCGACCGCTTACACCATTTATCGTTCCCTTTTGGCGATTTAATTTCAAGCCGCTCCAGTTCTTTCACGATACCTATGACACTCTTCCTACTTAGATACAAATTGAAAACCATCCGCACATTTTCCGCCGTTGCCTTGTCGATGACAAGGTTTCCGTTAGCATCATGTTTGTATCCATAGCACTTCCTATCATAGAGCTTCGAAGTGCCTTCTTCAACGCGCTTTTTAATTCCCCATTTAATGTCAGCGCTGCGAGACTCATTCTCTGCCTGGGCAAGCGATTCAATAGCAGTAATCACAACTTCGTTGGCTCTATTAGCCGTATCCAACTTCTCCTTTTCGAATATCACCCGAACACCTAATGCCTTCAATTGAGCCAATAAATCCAGCAGACCTACGGTATCTCGCCCAAACCTGCTGATGCTCTTAGTAAGAATAATATCCAGCTTGCGGGAATGGCAATCATCAATCATTCGATTAAGTTCTCTTCTTATAGATCCGGTCTTGCTTGATGAAATATCCATATAGATATCCTCAAGTAGCCATTGCGGTGTAGCAGCTACAAGCTTTGTGAGTCCAGATACTTGGTTCGTAAGACTTTTTAATTGATCCGAGCCATTTGTACTAACCCTGGCATAAATGCCAACACGCTTTTCTTGTTTTGGAGGATTAGCAGGTATGAACTGTATGATTGAATTTTCTTGCATAAGACGCCTCCAGGACTACGAGGATTGGATTGCAATTATTTATAAGCTGTTTATTCCAATAATGGTTCAGGTGTCAAAAGTATAATCTAAAAACTTGAACAAGCCACAAAATGCCAGTTTTTTTATAAGCCAGAGAATTTTCTGGAGTATTTGGGCTATAAGTACCTTTGGCAAAGTTCTCTTCTACCTGATTTATCAGGCGAAGCTCAGATTTTTTACAGACTTATCCCTTGTTTTTCGACTATAGCTTAGTACCTTGTTGAAATTGTATGCAATCACTTTACATGTGAAGAACTGCCTGGATCGTATCAATCCGAATGTCGGAATGGCATCAACCTGATACTTCCTGCGAAGTACGGATGGTATGCCTTCCACAGCGTTTCTCAACCGTGATAGCTTTCGATACGTTTCTGTGGATAACTTCTTTTTATATCTGGCACGCTCAACCATGTTTGATGATACATGTACCACATAGTTTTTTCGTTGTTTCCTGGCGTTGCAGTCAGATTTGTTAGGACATTGTTCACAATAGCTCTTGGCAAAGTTTGCGCGGCACATGCCGGTTTTTGGATAATAGGTCGCCTTAATGGGTGAATGGCCCATTGGACAGGTCAATACCTTTTTATTGTCTTCCGAAAAAACAAACTCTGCAAAAATTGGATTTGTTTCTCTTCCTGAAAGGGCAGTGGTGATCAGCTCTGTGTTTTTTGATTCGGCGAGTTCGCGGTTTTCCTTGCCGCTATATGCGCCATCTGCAATCATAATTTCAGCATCAGCGCCATCTTCACGTCCTGCAAGATATTCCTTACAAAATGCACTGTCGCTGTGAATGTTGTTTTCGTAACCGACGCCTGTAATCAGACTGTTCCCGTCTTCGCCAACCGTTTCAATGATGTTGCCGACATAGCCTTTGTGGTTTTTGCCTGCCTTCCGTCTGTAGGTTGCATCGGGATCGGAAGGGTTTTGCAGACTTGATGATGAAATTTCGTTTTTGGCCTTTGCTACGGTGTTTCCTGATTCATCTCTGGAACTCTGTTCCAGAAGAACACGAACGAGAAGCTGGTACTCCTGAAATTCACACCAATCATCGCCGGACATGATGCTCTTTACCCTCTCGGCTTCATGCAATGCCTTTTCCAGACGCGGGCTTACATCCTCGCCCTTGCAGTAATAGATGACTTGATTGTAATCATCAGCATCAAGATAATGCATCAGCTCAGGTGCCATCAAATCATCTCCGCCCAAACGGTGGATTAACCGGACGGCATTCGCTGTCGTTGTGTAAATGATTTCAAGTCTTGACATGCGTTTGCTTCTGGATGCAACCATAAGACTGTCCATGCGTTTGGTATTGGAATTCAGATTCATATATCGGGCAAAGACTTCAGACAGGTGCATCATTTCTTCTTCCAGAAGATTGCGGCCGCTCTCCAGCTCGTAGTTATAAAGACGTTCCCGGAAACGGCTGAATGTACGGTCACTTACCGGTTGTTCGCTCAAGTGCGTTGTATGCAGTGCATACTGGTAGCGGACGTCGCAGCAGATGGACTCGACCAGTTCGTCATCGGAGTTTCCGGCATTCTCTTTCAAAATCAATGCTCCGACAATGAAATTCACAGGCGTATTGGGTCTGGAGAACTTATTGTCGCTGTATAGTACAGCAAAACGCTCTTCATTGATTGCAGGAAATACAATGTCTGCAAAGTCCTTGCACCAGGAAGATGAAATGATTTTCTGAGTGCGTGGAGAAAGATTAATGAAGCTATCGTCAAATGTAATCTGTTGATGTTTGTTTGGTTTAAAAGACATATCAGGCACCTCACCGTTGGTATGTCCTTATTATACAGTACATGGTGAGGGAAAGGGAAACTATGGTGTCAAGTTTTGACACCTAAACCAATAATAGGACAGAAACATATTGGCCGAAGAGCATGATTGGATTCAGTGCTCTTCGGCTTTTTGATTTTCGAAAAAATTATATAATATTACTTGTCAAATCGTCATCCACTGATATATAATAGGTTTACAATTTTAAAAGGAGGGGTTAGCATGCGCTCTGGAGAGACGCTGTTCAACTGTTACCAGCTGGTGAAACTCTTGGGGGAGGGAGGCACCAGCAAGGTGTATCTTGCCAGGAACACCAAGGTTGGGCAGCTTGTTGCAGTTAAGATCATAGACAAGCGCAAAGGCGGCAATGCTTGGCTCGCCGAAAAGGATCTGCTGATCCGAACTGCGTCATCCGTCGATACCGGTCATTATCGATATCGGGGAGGACGAGGATTATTTCTATCTGGTTGAGGAGTTTGTCGAGGGGACACTGCTCAGCCGATTATAAGGGGAAATTGCAGGAAGCACAGGCACACTCGAAATGATGCATCAACTGTGCGGCTCGTGCTGTCTTATTTGCACACATCTTTGCCAATTCCCATCATCTACATGGATTTAAAACCGAAACAACATCATAATCATGAACAACGGCCATCTGAAGCTGATCGACTTCGGCATCGCCAAAAAGCACGACGGAAGCCTGACGCAAGAAACGGGCTATTACGGCACGAAAGGTTTCGCCGCGCCTGAGCTTTTCGGACTCGGGGAGGTCGACCACCGGACGGACATCTACTCGATGGGCGTCATGTTCTACTACTTGCTGACAGGTATCAGCCTCGTGGAAGATCCGTCGGGAAAGCCTGCAGGAAGGATGATTTCAAACACGCTGGACGCCATGCTCAAGAAAATGGCATCGCCGCTTTCCGACAGGCGTTACAACACCATCGAGGAGGTCGCCGAAGAAGTCAAAGCCCTTAAGGAAGGCAGGCGCAAGCATGAGGATCTGGAAAAACTCATCGAGGCGGTACCGAATACGGTCATCGTCCTGGGTATGGGCAGACGCGTCGGGACCACCCATACGGCGATTCAGATTGCTTGCTAGCGCCAAGTCCCTGGGCATGCGCAGCGTGATTCTGGAAACGCATCCCGAAGGCTCCCTTGCCGACCTGGCTTCCAGCGATATCGGGAAACAGGTGAATAGGCAGAGCCTTGCCAGCCATGGCATCAGCATCTATCCGTACCAGAAAACTATGCCGGTGCAGGCGCTGCTCGAGGAAAAGCCGGACCTTCTGGTCATCGGACGGCGGCGACATGAAAACGTGGAACACCCAGAACAAGAAGGCGGCGATGGTTGCAGTCACAACGGTGCAGGACTGGGAGATGAGCCGGGTGGAATCCTATCTGACAGACTACCCGCCGAACCACATCAGCTACGGCCTCAACATGGTCACTGAAGAAAGGGGCGACTACTTCACCAATGCCTTGCCCGATCTTCGGTTTCTCAGAATACCTTACACAAACGAGCCCTTTGCGCCGGAACGATGAAGTCGTCAGCTGGATCAAGGAGCGCCTGACGGGGGAAAAGGAGGTAACCGGCAATGGGACTGGGCATCGTGGATTCAAAATCAAGAACTTCATGGCTTCCCTTGTGGCATCGAAATAGGAAAAAACCGACGACGATATCGGTCATGGGTGTGTACAGGGGAGCGGGTGCCACTTTCCAGTCCATCGCCATCGCCAACTACCTTTCGTCGAAAGGCTACCGGATCGGCCTTCTGGAAATGCAGGCTGCCGGGGACTTCGCGGCGATACAGGCGGCTTACGAGGGCTTGGGTTTCGCGGAGGAAAACGAGCACTTCACAATCAAGCGGGTCACCTATTTTCCTCTTAGGGAGAACAGGAAAGATGAGGCTATCATGGCGATGCCTTTCGACTACATCATCCATGACATGGGCGCTGCCGCATCGCTGAATACCCACGCCGTTTCATCAGACTTCATGGTCATTGTCAGCCAGGGCGCGATTTGGCGACAGCGGGCGGTCGAAGATCTTATCCAGAACTTCGGAGACAGCATCACACGCCGGTGGACACTCGTCGTTTCCTTTGCTGAAAAAAACGATATAAAACGTCTGAAGAGAACTTGGACAGGGGATGTCTATCTGGCGCCTTATGTGGAAGACCCTTTTGTTATCGATGGAAAAACCCGTTCAATCTACGACGGCATGCTGGGGGTGTAGCACATGGCCATTATCAACCAACGCAGAAAAATAAAGCTGATCATCTGGTTTTCGGGGTTTCTGGCTGCCGTCATCGTCTATGGCGTCCTCGTTTACTTCTTCGAACTGGACCCGGGCATATGGCTGAACAGGCACAGGCCGGAAGAGGGAGGCAGCTTGGTGGAGATTGCCGTTGCAGCAAGGCCGCTGGAGAGGGGAAGCATGTTGACCGGCGACGACATCGTTCTTATGGAAATGGAGGAAGGTTTCGTCGTTCAGGGGGAAACGGATTTCGCGGGACAGACACTTCGGGTGGACCTGCCGGAAGGGATGCCGCTGTCCGAAAGTTTCTTCATCGAAAACGAGACGCCCGATGACGATGTGCGCCTGGTGGAGATGCGAACACATCCTCCTGCCTGAGTCCCTCGAGACAAATGAATTCGTGGATGTAAGAATCCTGTTTCCCTCGGGAGAGAACATGATTGTCCTGTCCAAGAAAAAAATCGAACGCTTCATACGGGACGAAACAGGCGGAGAAAAAGTGTGGCTGAAGCTGAACGAGAAAGAAATTCTGCTGCTCTCGAAGGCCCCTTTCCATGCGGACAGAGGCAATCAAAGCGAGCCTATACATGACGATGTACATCGAACCGGACGCTGCAGCAGGCAAGCGGGACGACCTTTGAGGAGATGGCCTGGCAATAGGGATTTACGGAAAAAGAACTTATGAAAAGGAACGCTGGATGGCCTATCTGAAAGAGCGGTTTGACAGGCACGGCGTCTGTGTTGAGCTGCTGGACCTGGAAGCTGCCGGAGGGGAAATACCTGAGAAGGCAATTGTCTTTACGACGGGCAGACCGGATGAACTGGCAGCCATCAATCTGGCAGGCTTGGACGTGCCAAGGCAGTGGGTCTTCTAGTCCGCTGGCCAGGAACTGCAAGGTGAATGAAAAGTACCTCAGGTTCAGGTTGAAGGACGTCATGCGTGAAGAGGACACAGTCGTGAGTGCGAGGCTTGACGAAGGCGATGCGGCGGTCATGATGGAAAACCTCCACGACGGCAAGCTGACGATAGGCCACCTGAGCAGGGAACTGGTCCAAAGCCATCGATACCCAGGCCGCCTGGATTCTGGGAGAGGCATTGAAACGGCCGAAGTGGAAAAAGAGCCTGTGGAAAAGGGGTGAACGCCAATGATCATCGGATTCTGGTCCCCGCTTAAAGGGAAGGGTCATCCGGCAGAAACGGCGGTCTGCGCTGGACTGCTTCACGGTATCGAAAGTGAAGGAAGAATCCTGGTCGCAGGGAGGGATGGCAAGCACCTGGACGTGGACAGACTGCTTGAAAAGTGGCAGTTTCACCAAGGGCGGCGATATGGGCATAGGAAGCAATCGCGAGGGCTGGCGAAAAACAACCGGCTTCCCTCCGAGACGGTGCCCAGCAGTACACAGTGGGCGTTTTAAAAGGAAGAGGCGGCTTGACTATCTGCCGGTGGTAAGGGAAGAGGCTGGTCAGTACGGAGACTGGTACGGGAAAAGCGTATCGGACTGCTGCGAAACATTACGACCAGGTCTACCTGCTGATTGAAGGGGGTGTCGAGTCTGAGGAGGCAGGAAAGCTTCTCGCCATAGTCGACCACCTGTTCATCTGTGTCGAACAGGAAGTGCCATGTGCTGGAGCATCTGAAATCATCCGAAGCAGACCTGGACCGGCTCTGTGCGGCCGACAAAACGGTGCTGCTGAGTTCCCTGTCACAGGGAGAGCAAGTGGACACCGGCATATGTGAAAAGAAAATACGGCTGGAAAAAAGTCCGGCCGATTCCTTTCAATACCCAGTACATGGATGCGGTCAACCAAGGTACTTCAGCAGATTTCGTTTTCCCGGCAAAGCGCCTGCAGGACGAACGATGCCAACCATCCATGGGTGGAAGCATACAGAAGTCTCAATAAATTCATCGTGAACGAGAACCTGCGGCTGCTGAAGAGGAAGGCGAAGGCGATATGAAAAGGAAGCCATCGCTGACACTGGAAACGGCCAGCCAGCTGATCCATGCCAGAATCCACGAGCTGACAAGGACGAACCTGAGCGACATGGACCTGGATGACGAGAGTTTGCAAAGGCAGATAAAGAAACGCAGTACCCTTCGAAAGGCGCTAAAGAACTGCACCTACGGCTCTCCGGAGGACAAGGCCTATGTAAAGGATTTCATCAAGGATATCCTTTTGGCGGAAGGCATCGACAGCGGTAGCTGCGGGTCGATCATCCCTTTCGAGGAAGCCTATCATCTGACAGCCATCGACAAGTTCGACATCCTGATGCACCACTACAAGGAAGGGCATGGGGAAGAGGCTATAGGCAGGTTTCTGGAAAAACACGGTTTCGACAGGCTGCGCAGTTTCCCGGAACTTGAAAGCGAGATGATCTACAGGGTCGAGGAGAAGGACATCCACCGCATCTATGGGGATGAGATTCCCTGGCTTTCGAAGAATCAGAAGATGGACATCCTGGTCCAGCGGATCTACCAGCACTACAAAGGCTTTGGTGTGGTGGACGACCTGAGGGACATGGATCTTGACGGTGTGTCCGGCGGTGTGTCGGGCGATCCTGGAACAGGGGGCGCCGGCAGCGTCTGGGTATTCTACAGGGGCAAGTCCATCCATCTGGCATTCCTAGGGTTCGGTTCCGAAAAGGAACTGAGACGGGTGTGCCGGAATATTTACCGCTACAACAAGGCGGGGCAGCTGTCCGAGGCAACGGGCTACAAGGTGAATGACATGCTCGACGGCAGCCGTGTTGTTGTGGCGCGTCCGCCCTTTTCCGAGAGCTGGGCCTTCTTTGTAAGGAAGTTCCGTATCCGTTCCGCCAGACTGGAGGAGCTGGTGGAGGGCGAAGGCAGCGAACATCTCGTGGCGCTCCTGCGCTTTATGATGCGGGGGGCGGTGGTGACGGCTGTCACGGGCGCCCAGGGCACGGGGAAGACGACGCTCCTGATGGCGCTGGTGGAGGCGATCTATCCGACGCTGACGCTGAGGGTGCAGGAGATGTCGCCGGAACTTCATCTGAGAAAGGCCTATCCCAACAGGAACATCCTGAGCTTCAAGGAAACGGCAACCATTTCGGGACAGGAAGGGCTGGACCTTCAGAAGAAGACGGACGGTTCAGTGAACATCCTGGGAGAGGTGGCTACCGACGGCGTCGCTTCCTGGATGATCGAAATGGCTATGGTGGCCTCCCTGTTCACCATCTTCACCCATCATGCCAAGACGACCAGCGACCTGGTCCTGTCCCTCAGGAATTCCCTGCTCAAATGCGATGTATTCAGGGATGAGGCTATCGCCAGGGAGCAAGTGGAGTCTGTACTGGATTTCGATGTGCATCTGATCAAGGATGCGGACGGGAAAAGGTATATCGGCAGGGTGACGGAAGTGAAGAGCAGGCAGGATGTGTTCGTCTGGGACGGGCACAGCTACCGGGCCTGTGGCGGGCTTTCCGGGGCTATCAAGGCCCGGATGCTGGAAAACATGAACGAGGCGGATCGGGACGCGTTCCTTGCATTCGCCGGCAATTGCTGGAAAGGGGGTGGTTAATCGAATGACGCCTATCTGCTGGTTTTCGGGAGAAAACAGGCTGTCGCCGGTCAAAAAGAGCAGAAGGAAGCGGTTTCGGGTCAAGCGGCTGCTGGATCCGGTCAGCCATTTTGGAAACAACAGGCTGCTGTTCCGTTACGGCCTGCCGATCGGTGCCATGCTGCTGCTTGCTTTGGTGAGTGGCAACGTGCTTCTGGCTGTCTGCTACGGTCTGCTGGTGTATATGTCAAGGGATACGCTGAAGGCCTATCGGACGGGCAGGAGCAAGCTGACACTGCTCAAGCAGCAGCTGCACATGGATGAGCTGATCCGCGCCAAGTACTACGAGACTGGCACGGCTGACGAGGCGGTGTATGAGGCCTGCATTGAACTGGATGCTTCCGAGTGGGAAATAAGGGGCCACGGGGAAAGGATCTATGATGTGCTGACTTCGGCCGATATGGAAAAGGCCCTGTTCGAATACAGGGAATCGGCGCCAAACAGGTACCTGAAGCTGCTTTTGAGCCTGGTCTACATCACCAGGGAGTACGGGGATACGAAGGTGGAGGGACAGAGCATTTTCATGAAGAATCTGTCTTATCTGTCCGACGAGATCCGGCTTGAGATGGCCAAGAGGGAGAAGCTGAACCATGAGCTGAAAAGCCTTAACGCCATCGTGTTGGTGCCGCTGGCGGCCATGTGGCCTGTGGCGGACTATGCCGGGAAACGCTTTGAACCGCTGGTGGCAATCTATGAAGGTCCGACGGGCTATCTGCTTGCCGGTCTGACAGTGGCTGCTGTGGTTGTCTGCTATTATCTTTTGAGGCGGCTTCAGAAGGTGGATGAAGGCGGTGGGGTCAGGAGACGCAGCAGAAGACTTTACAGGGAAGCGGCGGAGCTGGAGATCCACGGTCTGATGGCTATCGTCATGATGCTGATGCATCACGAGCGGATGGCGGTCGAGGACGTGGTGGAGTGGATGGAAATGTATTCGGAGCATGCGAAGGAGCCGCTGCAGCGGTGCCTTAATGAGATGACTGCGGGAGAAGAGGAGGCTTTGGAGCGGCTGGACGCGGCTGTGGGACTGGCCGAGTTTTCGAGGCTCGTGGGGAAGCTCAAGCAGGCGACGATGGACCTGACACTGGCTCAGGCTTTCGACGAAATGGAACGGGAGAGACGGTTTTTCTACGAGATGCGGAAGGAACTGGACCAAAGGCAGGTGGAGAGGAAGATGTCTATGGGCAAGATGATCGGCTTCGTGCCGATGTATGTCATGGTGCTCGCCTATGTGGCGGCGCCGATGCTGCTGGTCAGCTTCCGCGAGATGGATACTTACTTTAACACACTGACATAATTGAAAGATGAGGAGAAATTAATGGATCAAAATATTCAAAAGGCACTGTGGCTCGGCATCGGCGTACTGTTTTTCGGAGCGGTGGTGAGCATCGGGATGTTCGTGTTCGGGAAGGGGCAGGCGATTGCCAAGACCAGCTCCCAGCAGCTGGATTCGGTGTCGAAACAGCTGGCGAGCGTGGAGTACACGGGCTATGACAATGAGATTGTTTTGGGCGGCGATGTGCTGAACAAGATTGAGCAGATGAAGGATCGGAGCGGGGAAGTGATATTTATGGTGGGAACTACATCCTATATTAGTAATGGTGTATTCACAAGTGGGATTGTTGATTCTATGACAGGTCAGACCATGACGGCCATCAACACTTCCATAGTCGCAGCCAAGGACCCATCCGAAACAACCTACATCAACCCGACTTCAAGCTATCTGTCCCAGTTTATCTATGACGCTAACGGCAATGTGCGCGGCCTCACCTTCGCCCTTCAATAGGGCCCACGCCGGTGGATTCGGTGAGGGATCCATCGGCGCATGATTGAGGAAGCGCTTTGGAAGACGGCTGCCCTTGTGGCAGCGGTCTTCCTGTTAATCATCGCACCGCTGATGGCCTCCTATGAACGGATGGACGACATCGCCTATGTGCATGTGATGGCCGAAACGGAAGCCTTTGTCGACGGGATGCTGGAAAAGGGGCAGCTGACCGATGACATGTGGCGGATCTACAAGAAAAAACTGGGTGCGACAGGCTTGCTTTTCGATGTGGAGCTTGCGCACTACAGAAAACAGCCGCTGGAGAACGGCGACATATGGATGGAAGGCACCTACAACGTGGACATTCTGGATGCGCTGGGAAGTGACGGTGTCTTCACCATGATGACGGGTGAGTATATTTACATAACGGTGAAAAACCGAAAGGCAACGAAGGCGGAACAAATCAAAGGGGTGCTGCTGGTCCGTGGGGGACGGGCCGGTACAATTTTCTACAGGGACGGAGGGATGGTGAGGCATGACGGCAACTAAATGGACGATTTTGGCGCTGCTGGTTCTGGTGCCGCTGCAGATCATGCAGTATGTGACGACGAGGGGGATGATACTCGATTACAGGGTGAGGCAGCAGCTGGAGCATTTCGATGAAAGGTCGGAAAGTGATGCTGTCTATGCCTGGGAAGTGATGGGGCTTTCAGCAGGCGAATCGGCTGAAGTCTACCAGAACGGCCGCCGTCTGTTTCACCATGCCTTTTCCGACTACGACAAAGTGTCGCTGGACAACAATCTGGCGGCGCTTTTCTTTTATGAAGAGGATGGATTCTATGTCTACAGATGGTGGCAGGACAGCTGGGTAACGACGGATAAGATACCCTATGACGACGGTATGGAAAACACAACCCCGTCGGGCGTGAAGGTTATTTTGAGGCAAGACAAACAATGACGTTTATGCTATCATTATAAAAAAGACGCAGATTGGAGAGTGGAGGCAATGCATAGATTTTCGTTACGCAAAATGATCGCTTTGGTGGTTACAGTTTCCTGTTTTACGATGTTTTTCGGCGGTTCGGATGTGATGGCTGTCACGAATGATGAGGCCTATGCGGGCAGTCAGCTGCAGACGCTCGGCATTTTGAAAGGCTATCCGGACGGACAGCTGCATCTTGACTGGAACATCACCCGTGCGGAAGTGGCGACACTGGGCATCAGGATTCTAGGCTATGAAAACGCTGTCGTTGCAGGGACACCGCTGGCGTTTTCCGATATGACAGGACACTGGGCTTACAGCAATGTGCGGACGGCATCCATTATCGATATCGTCCACGGCTACCCTGACGGCTCTTTCAAGCCGGACAACAACATCTCCTATGCGGAAGTCGTTGCCATTATGGTGAATGCACTGGGCTATCAGGACAGTTTGGAAGGCAGCTGGCCGGACAACTATTTGAACAAGGCGATGGAAATTGGCATTGTTACAGAAGATACGCTGCTTCCGGCGAACAAGATTGTGACCCGCGGCGAGATGGCGATCCTTGTCTACTATACGATCATTGCCGAGATGTAGTACGTTTTGTTGGCGGATTCCCTCTTCCCACGTGTTCCCATCAATGCTATAATATTTTCCATATCTACAGAGAGAGGCACAATACCATGGAAGTTGGCAAAGTCCCCGAGAATATCCTGAAAAGAACAGTATTCAACAATTTGAAAATAAAAAGAGACGAAGTACTCTACGGTCCGTCGATAGGCGAAGACTGCAGCGTGCTTCGTTTTGATAAAGACGACCTGGTTGTCCTTTCGACCGATCCCATTACGGGGACGACGGAGGACATCGGCGAACTGGCAGTGATTGTCACGGTGAACGACCTGGCATCCAGCGGCGCCGAGCCTGTCGGCATCATGCTTAGCCTTCTTCTGCCGGAAGAGACGGAAGAGGAAGCGCTCAAGGCCATCATGGAGGATGTGAACCGAACCTGTGAATCGATGAACATCCAATTGCTTGGCGGACATACCGAAGTGACAAGGGCGGTGACGCAGCCGCTGGTGACGTTGACAGGCGTCGGCAAGGCGAAGCAAGAGACACTGACCCAGACGGGATCCGCCAAACCCGGCCAGTCGATTGTCATGACAAAGTGGGCCGGTGTGGAAGGTACGGCGATTATCGCCAAAGCCAAGGAAGCGGAGCTGAGGAAGCGTTTCAACGGACCGCTGATCGACAGGGCCAAGGAACTTTCCAGGCATCTGTCCGTCCTGAAAGAAAGCATGGTCGGCGTCAGGATGGGCGTCAAGGCGATGCATGACGTGACGGAAGGCGGCGTATTCGGTGCCCTTTGGGAACTGGCGGCCTGCTCGGGCGTGGGCCTCGAGGTGATGCTCGATGCGATACCCGTCAGACAGGAAACGGTGGAGATCTGCGAGTTTTACAACCTGAACCCCTACCAGCTCATTTCAAGCGGCTCGATGCTGATGGTGGCTGACGATGGGCAGGCCCTTGTGAAAGCGCTCGAGGCAGAAGGCATTGCGGCAGCTGTTATTGGTAAGACGACGGCGGAGAACCAGAAGAATGTAATAACTTCCGATACGGTGAGGTCCCTGTACCCGCCACAGTCGGATGAACTATACAAAGTATTGTAGATCGGGAGGTTAGTCATATGAATAAAGGTATACTGGATATCATACGTAACAACAGCAAGATAGAAACGGTGGACCTGGCGGCCATGCTGGGAGAAAACGAAGACGAGATCAAGAGAGAAATTGCAGAGATGGAAAGTGCCAATATCATTTGCGGCTACCATACGCTGATCAACTGGGACAAGACGAATACGGAACGCGTGACGGCGCTGATTGAAGTGAAAGTGACACCTCAAAGAGGCGAAGGTTTCGACAAGATTGCCGAGAGGATTTACCGTTTCAAGGAAGTGTCGGCTGTCTACCTGATGAGCGGCGGCTTCGATCTGACGGTGATTATTGAGGGCTCGACGATGAAGGAAGTGGCTTTGTTTGTCGGACAGAAACTGGCGCCCCTCGAGTCGGTCCTCAGTACGGCGACCCATTTCGTTCTCAAGAAGTACAAAGAGTACGGCATCATTTTGGATGAAGAGAAGAAGGACCAGAGAATGGCGGTGACGCCATAATGGAGCATAGACTTTCGAGGTTGGCTGCGAGTATTCCGCCGTCGGGCATACGGAAATTCTTTGATATCGTGACGGAGATGGAGGATGCCATTTCACTCGGTGTCGGAGAGCCCGATTTCGATACGCCATGGCGCGTGCGGGAGGAAGGCATCTATTCTCTCGAGAAGGGGAAGACGTTCTATACATCCAATGCGGGGCTTCTGGAGCTGCGCGAGGAGATTTGCAAATATCTGGACAGACGTTTCGGTATGAAATACGATTACAAGAGCGAGTGTCTTGTGACGGTCGGCGGCAGCGAGGCGATCGACCTGGCGCTGAGGGCGCTGGTGAATCCCGGCGACGAGGTGCTGATTGCCGAACCTTGCTTTGTGTCCTACAAGCCATGTGCTGTCCTTGCCGGTGCGACGCCTGTGCCGATTCCCCTTCAGGAGAAGAATGAGTTCAGGATTACGGCCGAGGAGATTGAGGAGAAGATTACCGGCAATACGAAGATACTGATGATTTCCTTTCCGACCAACCCGACGGGTGCGGTCATGCTGAAGGAGCATCTGAAGCCGATTGCCGAAATGGCCATCAAGCATAATCTAATTGTCATTTCTGATGAGATCTACGCCGAGCTGACCTACGGCCACAAGCACGTGTCGATTTCGACGCTGCCTGGCATGAGGGAGCGGACCATTGTCGTCAATGGCTTCTCCAAGGCCTATGCGATGACCGGCTGGCGGATGGGTTATGTGGTCGCACCTGCGTGGGTCATGGGTACGATGACGAAGATCCACCAATACGCGATCATGTGTGCGCCGACAACAAGCCAGTACGCTGCTCTTGAGGCGGTCAAGTACTGTGATGACGATGTGGAACAGATGAAGCGTTCCTACAACCAGCGCCGCCGCCTGATGGTGGACTCCTTCAGGAAGATGGGGCTTGACTGCTTCGAACCCCTTGGGGCATTCTACCTGTTCCCGTCGATCAAGAAGACGGGCATGACATCAGAAGAGTTTGCGACCAAACTGCTCATGGAGCAGGAGGTGGCCGTCGTGCCGGGGACGGCTTTCGGCGACAGCGGGGAGGGATTCATCCGCTGTTCCTACGCCTATTCAATCGATGAGCTGAAAATAGCGCTCAAGCGGATTGAAGCGTTCGTACTGAAACATATCTAGGCGAGTGCCAGGGGGACGGTAGTGCAAGGGAGTGCCAGGGGGACGGACCTTTTTGGCACCGGGGCCAGAGGGACGGACCTTTTGGCACGGATAATATGACACATAGAACAAGCTCAGGGGCTGCAATCGTGATGATTGCTGCATTCCTGAGCTTTTTTCATGTGTCGTTATGGTGAAGTAGAGTGCCAAAAGGTCCGACCCCGTGGCCCCGGTGCCAAAAA
Organism: Vallitaleaceae bacterium; assembly: GCA_963677915.2. GTDB lineage: Bacteria > Bacillota > Clostridia > Lachnospirales > Vallitaleaceae. Next base: position 60,064 of record CAXXGE010000030.1, read on the forward strand.
GGTCCGTCCCCCTGGCACTATTGGCAGTTGGGGCATTTCCCGTACAGGTAGAGCTTCTGGCTTTCTATCTGGAAATCCGTCTCTTCGTTGAGTGTGTCCATGTATCTGTCGATGGTAGTTGTGTGAAGGTCGGTGACTTCGCCGCATGTGGTGCAGATCATATGCGCATGCTGGCTGATATCGGCGTCGTAGCGGAAACTGTCTTCGCCGACGTTGATGTCGATGATAAGTTCGGATTTCTTCAAAATATCCAGCGTCTTGTAAACGGTAGCCAAACTCATGGTCGGGTGGGTCTCCCGCAGTGCATTGTAGATTGTCTCGGCGCTCGGATGCTCCTTCGTATTGCGCAGCACATTGAAGATGGCAAGCCTTTGTGGTGTCACCTTAAGGTTTTTGGCCTTCAGCATAGCTGTTGTCTTTTCCATAACCAAACCTCATTTCTTTCATAATGGAAAATATCGATTTTTTTGCAAATAATAAATAATCATTATTCAATAGTAAATATTATACTAAAGGAAAGTTCTTGTCAAGTCCTGCCAATATGGTACAATGTGTATAAAGCATTTATTTCAAGGGGGCACACCAATGGGCGAAATCCGTACTGATATAATCAATCCTTTTATCAATGCAACGCAGAGCGTTTTGGATGATATTTCCAGCATTGAATCCAGTCTCGGCAAACCGATATTCAGGAATCCTACCTACAAGGGTGAGACGGTTGCCGTCATTGTCGGCCTGACTGGCGAATTGAACGGACAGGTCATCTTCAGCATGACCAAAGACGTGGCCAACGAGGTAGCAGCGGGCATGATGAAGATACCGCATGTCAGCACGCTGAACGATATGGCGAAAAGCGCAGTCGAAGAGATGGCCAACATGATCATTGGCAACACGGCGACGATTTTCTCCAACAAGGGCATCGTCATTGAAATCACACCACCGAACCTGTGTATCGGATCCAATTTGAGCTTCGATGTGGGCGGATCAAGTACAGTTTGTGTGCCGTTCAACAGAGACGACGGCACGCTTCTTCTAGAAGTGAATATCGCATTGAGGGAATCCTGATGAACATCATCCTCCATGAACCGGAAATACCCGCCAACACAGGCAACATCGGCAGGACGTGCGTAGCTACAGGCACCACGCTGCACCTGATCGAACCGCTGGGTTTTTCCATTGATGACAAGGCGGTCAGGCGATCAGGCCTCGACTACTGGAAGGACCTTGATGTCCGAACCTACATGGACTTCAACGAGTTTCTGGAAAAAAACCCCAATACCAGGATCTATATGGCGACGACGAAAGCAAGGCACACCTATGCTGACGTGCAATTCGACAAGGACGACTTCATCATGTTCGGCAAAGAGAGTGCGGGTATTCCGAAGAGCTCCTTCTGAAGTACGAATCCACATGTATCAGAATCCCAATGGAAAACGGCATCCGCTCACTGAACCTGGGGAATGCCGTTTCGATCATTTTATATGAAGCCCTGCGGCAGCAACGTTTCCAGGGGATGGCCATGAAAGGCAAGCTGCATTACCACGAATGGACTGATTAATCAAAGGATGAAAACAACTGTATCCGGCTGTTTTCATCCTTTTTTGATGCCATTATGCAGCGGCAGTGTAAAGACGAACCGTGTTCCCAGACTGGGATCGCTGTAGACATTGATCGATTCGCCGTGGGTCCTGAGGATTTCCTTGATGATGGAGAGCCCCAGGCCGATGCCCTGTTTGTCCTGCCCCCTGGATTTGTCGATCTTGTGGAAACGGTCCCAGATGTAGGGCAGTTCCTCTTTGGGTATCCCGGGCCCGCTGTCGGCGATACTGATCTCCGCCTTGTTGTAGATGGTGCCGACGGTAATGGTGATTGTATCGCCTGGCGCGCAGAACTTGATAGCATTATCGAGCAGGTTCGCGACGACCCGCTGTATGTGGTTCGCGTCCACATCGACGAGCAGGGGACCGTCATAAAGGTTCAGCTCCAGCGCCATCCGTTTCTTCTTGATGGACTGTTCGAACTGGTCAAGCACCCGGATGATGATGGCGTTTATATCGATGGTGGTGATATGGAGCTTGATCTTCTGGTTCTCCATCTTCGACAGCAGAAGGATGTCATTGGTCATCTTTGTCAGACGGTCCGTTTCGTTCAGGACGATCCTAAAGTACTTTTCCTGGTTATCAACGGGTATCGTTCCGTCCATCATCGCCTGGACAAAGCCTCTGATCGTGGTAAGTGGCGAGCGTATGTCATGTGAAACGTTTGCCAGAAAATCTTTTCGGTAGTCCTCGAGTTTCTCCAGTTCCTCTGCCATGTAGTTCAGGTTCCGTGAAAGCTCTCCAAGCTCCCCGTCGTGAATGCCATTCACCCTGCTGCTGAAATCACCGTTGGCGATGCGCTGGGTTGTGTCGCTGAACTCCTTGAACGAGTTGGACATGATGTTCGTGAATCCATAGGTGGATCCGAATGTGACGATGACGATGACGACAAGGCATACTGCAAGAAGTTTGTAGATATAGGTCATGTCGTCCTTGATGGCTTCATAGGAATTGAGCAGCAAAACGGCGCCGGTTACCTGTCCGTCCTCCATCAGGGGAATAGCGGTCATGACCTTCAGCTCTTGGAAAGTATTGCCGAAACTGCTGACTTCCTGGATTGTTTCCCCCGAATAGACCTTGTAGAGGGTCGTGTTATGCAGCTTCGAGCCGATGAGTTCGCTCTTATCATTCAGTGAATCGAGTACGACGTTCTGTTCCATGTCCATGATGAGGAACCTGTCCTCGGGATGGCAGGTAAAAACATAATGGGAGGATGGATCTGCATAATAATGGTCGACAATTGTTTCGATCTGTTCCAGCTGTTTTTTGTAGACGTTAAGGACAGACCTGCTCGTGGAGAGCTGGGCAAAAATCGCGATGATGATGATCATGGCGATTGTGGTGCTCAAGGCATAGATCATATGCTGTTTGAGGAAAAAAGAGTTCTTCATCGATTAGTTCACCTCTAACTTATAGCCGATCCCCCATACGGTTTTGACAGACCAGGTATCGGTGCCCTTTATCTTTTCCCTGATGCGCTTGACATGGACGTCGACGGTGCGTGTATCACCGATGTATTCATAGCCCCATATCTTGTCCAGCAGCTGTTCCCTTGTGAAAACCTGGTTGGGGTGGGTTGCCAGGTAGTAGAGGAGCTCCAGTTCCTTTGGCGGCATGTCAATCCGGCTGCCCTCGTATTCGACGGTGTAGTTTGTCATGTTGATGACGAGGTCTGGCAGCGTCACTTCGTTGGTTTCCTGGCGTCTTGGGCCGATCCTTCTAAGGACCGCCTTGACCCTTGCGGTCAGCTCCTTGTTGTCGAAAGGCTTTACGATGTAGTCGTCGGCGCCAAGCTCGAGGCCCAGGATCTTGTCGAAGGTTTCGCCTTTGGCCGTGATCATGATGATGGGGATATCGCTTGTCTTGCGGATTTCCTTGCAGAGCTGGAGGCCGTCTTTGCCGGGCAGCATCAGGTCCAGGAGAATCAAACCTGGGTTGTAGCTCTGAATGCTTGGCATAACTTCATTGCCATCATAAACGCATTTGGTCTTATAGCCTTCCTTTTCAAGGTTCAGGGCTATGAGTTCGCAGATGTTTTCGTCGTCGTCGACGATGAGTATTTTGGTGTTGGAATCCATGACGCAGCCTTCTTTCTATTTCAGCTCGACGATGGTGACGCCTGCTTCGCCTTCACCGTAGTTGCCGAGCCTGTATGATTTCACTGTGCTGACTTTTTTTAGGTGCCGCTGTATTTCCGTACGCAGGACGCCGGTGCCTTTTCCGTGGATGATGGTCACCTGCTTGAGCTTTGAAAGGTAGGCGTCGTCCAGGTATTTGTCGATGGCCATGATGGCGTCCATGGCGGACATGCCCCTAACATCGATTTCGCTGGAAATGCTGTAGGTGCTTGAAGCGCCGCTTGTTGTTGCCGCCGTCTTCCTGCCTGCCTGTTTCTCCTTGCTCTTGGTGTCTTCCTTGATCAGGGTCAGGTTGGACAACGGCACGGTCACTTTCATGATGCCCATCTGTACCTGGACTTCTTTTTTGTTGGAAGGATTCGTGAGGACGATGCCGGTTTGATCGAAGGTGGATACGTGGACCTTGTCGCCGATGGACAGGTTTTTAGGTGCGCTGCCGCTTTTCTTTTTCTTGGAGGCAAGGGACTTCTCCATGTCCGACTGCATACCGCGCAGCTTGGCTCTGTTTTCCTCCAGGGCTTTCGTGTCGGAGGTGACTCTGTTCATGTCCTTGATGATGCTGTCGGCTTCCGACTTGGCCTTCTGGATGATGCTGTAGGCTTCCCTTTTGGCGTCGGAAAGAAAAGTTTCGCGCTGCTGTGCCAACTTGGCTTTCTGTGCGTCGACCTGGGCATGGAGTTCTTCCGCTTCCTGCCTGTACCGGACGGCATTTTCCTTCTCCGTCAGGGCTTCCTTTTTGTTGGCTTCCAGGTCGGTGATCAGATCCTCGAAACGGACTTCCTTCTGCTGGAGGAGGTCTTTGGCTTCGGATATGATGTCCTCGCCCAGGCCGAGTCGCTTGGAGATGGCGAAGGCGTTACTCTTGCCGGGGATACCGATAAGCAGCTTGTAGGTTGGGCGCAGGGAGATGACATCGAATTCGCAGGAGGCATTCTCGACACCGTCCGTCGACAGGGCGTAGACTTTCAGTTCACTGTAGTGGGTCGTTGCCAGTGTCATGATATCCCTTGCGAAAAGGTTCTCCAGGATGGCCATGGCCAGGGCCGCGCCTTCCACCGGATCGGTGCCTGCGCCGAGTTCGTCGAAGAGGCACAGAGATCTTGGCGTCGCATGCTGGAGGATGTCGACGATGTTGACCATGTGGGAGGAGAAGGTGCTGAGGGACTGCTCGATGCTCTGCTCGTCGCCGATATCAGCAAAAATCTCGTCCACAAGCATCAACTGGGACTGGTCCATGGTGGGTATGTGCAGGCCGGACTGTCCCATCAGGGTCAGCAGGCCGAGGGTTTTCAAGGTGACGGTCTTGCCGCCGGTATTGGGGCCGGTGATGACGAGCGTGGTGAAGTCGTTGCCCAGGTAGATGTCGATGGGCACCACTTCCTTCGGATCCAGGAGTGGATGCCGCGCTTTTTTCAGGTTGACGAAACGTTCTTCTTTATAGATGGGCCTTGTGGCGTTCATCTTTATGGCCAGTTCGCTTTTGGCGAAGATGAAGTCCAGCTGGGCGACGAGTGCCATGTTCTCTTTCAGCACGTCGATGTGCTCGGCGGCCAAGGCGCTCAGTTCGGCCAGTATTCTTTCGATTTCCTTCGTTTCCTCCGTTGCCAGATCGGAGAGCTGGTTGTTCATTTCCACCACGGCCATCGGTTCGATGAAGAGGGTGGAGCCTGTCGATGACTGGTCGTGGATCATCCCCGGGAAACGGCTCCTGTATTCGGCCTTGACCGGGACGCAGAACCTGTCGTTGCGCATGGTGACGATCGGGTCCTGGAGCATGGTTTTGTGAGTGGAGGAGTTGATGATTTTGTTCAGCTGGCTTCTGATCCTGCCGTGGGTGTTCTGGATCTCCCTTCGGATGTTTCGAAGGCCGGGGCTGGCGTTGTCGGACATTTCCTCCTCGCTGATGATGCACCGCGATATCTCCCGCTGGAGGGGCTGGACCGGGTCGAGCCCTTCGAACAGGTACCGGATGGACATGGCTTCCAGCGAGCCGCCGGCATGCCCCTGGTACGACTTGATTTTTGAAACGGTGGAAAGGACGTCCCCGATATGGAGCAGCTCCACCATGGACAGGTTGCCGCCGATGGCGAGTCTCTTCAGGGCGTTGCTCAAATCGTGCATGACTGTAATACGCAGGGAGCCGAACTGCATGGAGAGCTGTAGGGCTTCTGCGGTCTGCTGCTGGTGGTGTTCCACCCGCTCTATTGTATCGTAAGGCTCAAGGGATTCAGCCAGACGCTGGCCGCCAAAGGTGCGGGCCTGGCTCTGGAGCTGCTGCCTGATCTTGATGAATTCCAGTATTTTCAGTGCTTTTGCGTTCATGCTTTTCTCCTGACTTCTTTAGTTCTAGTCTTTAATTATTGTACCGCATGCGAACAAATTATTAAAGTTTTCTAAAGCAGAAAAAAAGTATTACAAATATGTTACAATCTGTGATATAATTTTCGAAGTACATTAAATCACAGGCAGGTATCCCGATGAATGTCGATCCATTTAAAAGGAAAAAACTGCATAAGATAAAAGGGCGGGAATATTTGACGCTGATGCTGTTCCATGATCCGACCAAGGGCGCCTTCTCGATCAGAATCCCCAAATGGCTCCGGTATCCGGTGCTTGTTTTAAGCCTGGTGATTGTGATTGGCGTGCTGATGACCATCGCCCGCATTGAGAAGCTGGAGAGCGAACTGGTTGAGTACAAGTACCAGACCCAGAGCAGTTCCTTTACCATCGAGAAGCAGAATAAGGAAATCAGCGACCTGGAGGCGACCAATGAGGAAAGGTCGGACCAGCTGGATAATCTACAGGATCTGGCCATGCAGCTGCAGGAGCGTCTTGTGAACCTGGAAGCCTACAGAGAGTCCATTGATGAGAAGATCGGCAATACGGACATTCCGGACAGCATGCAGCCCAGCGATGAGACGGAAGCTGTCGAAGCGGATCCCATTATCAGCCTGGATGACTACGATACGACCAAGCTCCGTAGTCAGCAGAGCATGTCGGACAGCTTCGATGTGGAGTACACAACACTCCTTAACGACCTCAACAGCAACCTTCAGCTGATCGAGGAAGAACAGAAATCCTACGAATCGAGCGAAGAGCAGCTGGACAAGATGATACCGAAGTGGGATGCGACACCGAGCATCCTGCCGGTCAAGAACACGCGAATTACCTGCGTATACGGCAACAGAAGGAATCCTTTCGGCGGCTCCAGCTATGAGTTCCATTCCGGCGTCGACCTTAAGGCCCATTATACAGATGTCATGGCTACGGCCAAAGGTAAAGTCGTTTTCGCCGGCTGGGACGGTGCAAGGGGCTACATGGTCCTGATAGACCATGGCTACGGCTATGAGACGCTCTATGCCCACCTGTCCAAGATCTACGTGAAGAATGGAGATGTCGTCGAACGAGGCGATGTCATCGCGAAGTCCGGCAATACAGGACGCAGCACAGGGCCGCACCTTCATTATGAAGTGCATTTGTATGGCAACACGATGAACCCGAAGAACTTCTTTTAACAGCAAAGGTACAGACGATGAGAAAAAAGCAGAAACCCAATTACGATAAACCGGCAACAATCATTCATCATGACACACAGATCGAACTGAGCAAGATGGTGTCGAAATCATCGGTTCAGATCAATGGCGTCCTTAGTGGAGACATGTTTGTGGATGCCAGCATAGTTATCGGAGAGACCGGACGTGTCAAAGGCAACATGAGCGCCGCATTCGTGCTGGTGGCTGGAACTGTCGAAGGTAATCTTACCGTAGCAGAACAGATCCACCTGACTAAAACTGCGAGAGTGACTGGCGATATCCATTGCAGAAGCATGGTTGTCGACGAGGGAGCTTATATAGAAGGCAGTTTTAAAATGCTTGGCGACGACACACAATCGAGCAAAGCGGTCACGGAATAGTGAATGCGATATAAATGAATAAAAGGCGGGGGCCGGGAAAAGGGAGCATGTATTTGCTCTCTTTTTTCTTACTGGAATCCGTGATATAGTGGTATGAAAAGGAGGCATGCTATGAAACTGGGATGCAATTATTCGGATGCGCTGATGAAGGCAATGGCTGTCGGCGATGCGGATGTGGACTATATAAAAATCGGCTATTTTCCGCCGTTCATGGGGATGCATGACGAGGTGTTCGCCAAGAAGCCGCTGTTGATCCATGGATTCGGCCACTACGAGCATATCGGCATGCCTGATGCGGAAGGCGGCAACCCCTGGCCGCTCATGAACGATGTGCTGACCCGGTACGGTTCGCCCCATCTGGCTGCCCACCTGGCCTATTACGATAGCGACCGGCGAAACGGCAAGACGATGGAAGGTGCTGTGGACGAGAGCCTTGTTGCTTTCAAGAAGAACCTGGCGGTTCCTGTTCTGGTGGAGAACATCGACTACAATCCCAATTATGATAAGGTGGTTGTCAGCGAGAGCATCGCCCACCCCGATTACATATGGAATGTATGCGAGCACCATGAGGTGGACCTGCTGCTGGATATTGCCCATGCGGCTGTTTCTGCGGACCATATGAATCTGAAGCTGAAGGATTACATCAGGGCGCTGCCTTTGAACCGAGTGAAGGAAATCCATGCGACTGGGCACGGCTACAGCCGGGAATTGGGCGTTCTGGACAATCATGAGATGCTGGAAAAGGGCGACTATGAGATCCTGGATTTCATACTGGCACGATCGAATCCGGATATTCTAACTTTGGAATACGGTTGGCCTGGCGAAGCATTTTTATACAGAAGCAATTACGATAAGCTCCTATTTCAGCTGGGTGAGTTGAGAAAATGGCTGTGACGGGTTATAATGGCTCTATTACCGAAAATGGAAAGGGATAGAAATGAAATACATTGATACGATTAGGGAAGACGACCAGGTGACGGATATTTATCTGTGTGCCGATAAACAGGTGCTGAAGACGAGGGCGGGCAAGAGCTACTATTCGCTCAGGCTCCAGGACAAGACGGGCAGTGCGGATGCGAAGATCTGGGATCTGAATGATGGCATACATAATTTCGAGAAGGGCGATTATATCAAGGTCGATGCGTCGGTGGTGACGTTCCAGGGCAGTATCCAGCTGAATGTGAGGCGGCTGCGGGTTGCCAGGGATGGTGAGTACGATCCGAAGGATTATGTGCCGGCGACCAAGTACGATATCGAGAAGATGTACGAGGAGCTTCTGGCATATATCGACAGCATGGATAACATGTACTTGAGGAAGCTTGCGAAGAGCTTTTTTGTGGAGGACAAGAATTTCGTCAAGAATTTCAAGATCCATTCTGCGGCCAAGATGGTGCACCACAATTTCCTGGGCGGCCTTTTGGAGCATACTGTGGGCATGCTGAAACTGGCGGATTTCATGGCTTCCAATTACGATGTGCTGAACAGGAGCCTTCTGTATACGGGCGTGCTTTTCCATGATATCGGCAAGATTAAGGAGCTGTCCCAGTTCCCGATTGTGGAGTACACGGATGAGGGCCAGCTGGTGGGGCATATCATTATCGGCGTGGAGTGGCTGACGGAGAAGATTAGGGCGATTGACGGCTTCCCTGAGACGCTGGCGAACCTGGTGAAGCACTGCATTATCGCGCACCATGGCGAGCTGGAGTACGGCTCACCGAAGAAGCCGGAGCTTGTGGAGGCGATTGCCCTTCATTACATAGACAATCTGGATGCGAAGATGCAGACGTTCAGCAAGTTCCTGAATGAAGGCAACCCGGAGGATGACTGGCTTGGATTCAACAGGCTGTTTGACACCAATTTGAGAAGAACACGTTTTTAGTATACGCTGGTATACGTTGAACTGGAAAGTGAAGTGAGGGCATGGCTAAAAGGGATCTGCCTGTCAGGAAAAATGATATTGTAACGGTGGAGGCGGTCGATCTTAGCGTGAATGGCGAAGGGATTGGCCGCTATCTTGGGTATACTCTTTTTGTGCCGGGGATGCTGCCTGGGGAAGAGGCCCATGTAAAGGTGCTGAAGACGGGGAAGAGCTTCGGATTCGGCAAGGTGGAGAAGCTTGTGAAGGCGTCTCCTGAACGTGTGGAACCTTTGTGCCCTGTCTTTGGGAAATGCGGTGGCTGTTCGCTGCAGCACCTGTCCTATGAGGGGCAGCTTTCTTATAAAAGGAGCAAAGTACAGGCGGCGATGGAGCGGATTGGCGGCTTTGAGGGTCTTGATGTGCTGCCGGCTATCGGTGCTAGTGATCCATGGCATTACAGGAATAAGGTCCAGTATCCGGTGCGCGAGGAGCATGGCGAACTGAAGATAGGATATTATGCGAAGAACAGCCATAGGATCGTGGAGACGCCTGTGTGCTATATACAAAGCAGGGACAATGAGACGATTGTGGGTGTTGTCAGGCGGTGGATGGAGAGGCATGGTATCGCAGGTTATAATGAGCTGCTTCATAAGGGTGTTGTTCGGCATCTGCTGATCAGGCGATCCGGCCTTCATCGCAGTTACCATGTGACGCTTGTCTGCCGCAAGGAGAAGGTGCCCTTCATAGACGAATTGATCCATGCCTTCGAGCACCTGGATTCGGTGAAGGTGACGGGGCTGTGTGTGAATGTGAATAAAGAAAAGACAAATGTGATTCTGGGCGAGAAGACGGTCTGCGTCTGGGGGGAGCCTGATTTCGAGGACGCCATTGGCGATGTGAAGTTCAGGATATCCCCCCAGTCTTTCTACCAGGTGAATCCTGAGCAGACACTGAAGCTTTATGAGAAGGCGGTTGAGTATGCGGCCTTAGGTTCTGATGATACGGTAGTGGAAGCTTATTGCGGTATCGGAACGATTACGCTGTTTCTGGCACAGAAGGCCAAGAGTGTTGTGGGCGTTGAGATTGTGGAGAAGGCTGTTGAGGATGCCAGGAAGAATGCAGAGCTGAATGGTATGGAGAATGTGGCCTTCTATGCCGGGGAGGCGGAGACGGTGATTCCAGAGCTGTATGAATCTGAAGGGTTGAAGGCGGATGTGGTTGTGGTGGATCCGCCGAGGAAGGGCTGTGAGGAGGCGCTGCTGGATACGATTGTGGCGATGGCGCCGAAGCGGCTGGTGTATGTGTCCTGCGACCCTGCGACGCTGGCGAGGGACTGCAAGTATCTGGCGGAGATAGGTTTCTCTGTGGTGGAAGTGCAGCCTGTTGATATGTTCCCGATGACGGGGCACGTTGAGACAGTCGTAAGGCTGGTCCGGGAATAGCCCAGAATCAGGGCGTTTGCGGGATTTTGGTAAGAATAATAGAGATGGAAAAAGGTCTTTACGCGTAAAAGTAGAGGCCTTTTTACTTGGGGGGGACACAAAAGCGCAAAAATAGGAGATTCGCGGAATTGTATAGAGATATGCGAAAAGATTACCAGAATGGTATCAAAAAGTCAGAATTGTAATAGGTAGGATGTGGAAAATAGCTTGTTTATTAGACAAAACCGGTATTATAGCCTAAACAACATAAAGGAAAACAGGCTGAATGATAATTAGGCTATTTCCAATAATACTAAAATATTTGAAAAATTGAAAGCAAAAGTATAAGATTATTAGTGTGATATACGTGCATGCATTCCTACGAGCTTTGGAGGTGTCTTATGCAAGAAAATTCAGTAGTTCATTTCATACCGGCTAAACCTCCAAAACAAGAAAAGCGTGTTGGCATTTATGCCAGGGTTAGTACAAATGGCTCGGATCAATTAAAAAGTCTTACGAACCAAGTATCTGGACTCACAAAGCTTGTAGCTGCCACACCGCAATGGCTACTTGAGGATATCTATATGGATATTTCATCAAGCAAGACTGGATCTACAAGAAGAGAACTTAATCGTATGCTTATGGATTGCCATTCGCACAAACTGGATATAATTCTTACCAAGAGCATCAGTAGGTTCGGGCGAGATACCGTAGGTCTGCTGGATTTATTGGCTCAACTAAAGGCATTAGGTGTTCGGGTGATATTCGAGAAGGAGAAGTTGGATACTGCTAATAAAGCCAACGAAGTTGTGATTACTGCTATTGAATCGCTTGCCCAGGCAGAGAATGAGTCTCGCAGTGCTGATATTAAATGGGGAATCAAAAAGCACGCTGAAAATGGCACTTCGAAACTCTATGATAGAAAGTGCTATGGATACAAACATGATGCTAATGGAAAGCTTAGCATAGACAAGGCAACAGCAGAAAATGTGCGGATGATTTTTGATTTGTATCTTAGCGGGATGAGTGTTATTGGCATCGTAAGAGAATTGGAGCGGCTTGAAATTAAATCGCCAAAGGGGAATGATAAATGGTGTAAGCGATCGGTTGATGTCATGCTGAGCAATGAAAAGTATATAGGGAATGTTCGCCTCCTGGACAAGGGCGAGTATGAAGACCATTATGTGGCTGAAGGTTGAAGTCCCGCCATTATTTCTAAGGAGACATATCAAGCTGTACAAATTGAAAAGGCTTTTCGTAGCAATGTAACAAGAGATGCTGATGGTAAGCATAGAAAAAATTCGAAATACAGTTCGAAAAAGTAGACAGATCGAAGTACCATCTAATTGTGCTATATTCCTTTTATCAGATATATGGTATAGGCAATATAGCTACCTAACAGAATAACCCCTTCACGTCGGTCTATCTGTCTTTCAGATCGAGAAAAGATGTAAACCAGAATGGTCAAAGAAATATTAAATACCAGATCAACAGTCAAAGAGCCTGGAATGGTTATTGGATGTATAAAGGCTGAGAATCCAAGAATGAAAAACACGTTGAACAAGTTGCTTCCGATGATATTCCCAACGGCAATATCAGTTTCTTTTCTATAAGCAGCAATACAGCTAGTGACAAGTTCAGGTAGTGAAGTTCCTATGGCAACAATGGTCAACCCTATTAGTGTTTCGCTTAAGCCAAGCAATTGCGCAATGGATACACTGCTGGATACGACCAATCTGCCACCAAGTACAACACCGGCTAGGCCAACAACAGTCTTTAAGATTGCACGTGAAAGTTTTTTGGGTTCTTTATTTATGGTTAAATTTTCTTCTAATGATTCATGATGCAGTTCAATGGATTCAACAATATAGAAAATGAATATGGCAAAGAAAACCAAGAAAACAATGCTTTCACTTCTGGTAAGAACAAAGCCCTCAGTATTTCCAAAAACCGGATCCAGAATAAAGACGGCCAATAGTAGAGCAGAGATAATAGCCATTGGAATCTCTTTCCGTATTGTGGTTATCGACACTTTTAGGGGAGAAAACATGGCTGCAGCACCAAGAATAAAAGAGGTGTTGAAAATATTGCTTCCCAATACATTACCAACAGCAATGCCATTGCTTTCTGTAAGTGTGGCCGTTAAAGAAACAGCAGCCTCGGGAGCTGATGTTCCAAAGGCAACGATGGTAAGCCCGATTATGATAGGCGGAATATTGAAATGCCGTGCAATGGCACTAGCTCCAGCCACAAAAATATCAGCACCTTTGACAAGCAAGATAAACCCAACGATTAATATTAATAGGTTAATCATGTATTCTCCTCAATATGAAAAACAGATATGTTTAGATTCAACTCAATTCTAACAGGTGATTATTTTGGTGTCTATGGTACTATTGACAAAGGTTTTGAATTAGAAATGATCATGTTATTGTATATTTATGTGGGTAGAATTTACTTGCAGGTGGAAATGATCGAAAAGGCAAAAAAATACAGCTAGAAAGTGAATAGAAACCAAAATAGCCTAGTCAGGTGCTGCTTTGCATTATGATAAAAATCCGCGAAATTCGGCATAAATACAGGGGTTTTGCGTAATGGTTCAACAGGCAAGAAATAGCCTAACTACCTCACGTCGAGACAGTCGTTAAGCTAGTCCGAGAATAGCCTGGAATCAGGGCGTTTGCGGGATTTTGGTAAGAATAATAGAGATGGATTTTAGCCTCCTACATGAAAACGTGGGAGGTTTTTTGCTAGGGGGGTACACTTTTACGCAAAATGCAGGGATTTGACGAGGGGGGTGTTTTAGATTCGCGGAATGGTATTTTCTACAACCAAGAACAATGATATTATATTTTGGTATTGACATACCAAAATGATGTTGATATAGTATACGTATAATATTGATAGGCTACGATAAGAAGCGGAGGAAGCCGATTATGGAAATGAAATACATCACAGAGATTTTGAAAATGTTTGGTGTTGCTGGCTCGGAGGATGCTATTAAGATAATATACGCCCTTATGCGACTTGAAAAGCGACTTGAAAATGAGTTGAGAAATGATCCTCAGTTACTGGAAGTAGAGTTGGGAAAGGGTTTGCTCGAAAAAGGTGTAAACATTAATAAAGATTCTGTGCGATACTTAATTGATGTGTTTCTCTCGACGGAAAAGAGGATAAACTGGGAAGAGGTAATTGGGCGGACGGATGATAGATATGGAATGCACGTTCCAGAAGTTCTTGTGAAAGAGTTTGAAGCACATTATTCTGCAGAGGCTAAAGATGTGTTGATTACTGAAGCTGAGAAGTTTATGCCATATCTACACCATATAGTTGAAAGCCACAAAGAATATAACTTCACAATGACAACTCAAAATCAATTGATGATGGATCTCCTTGGAATGATGTTTGATAGTTGCGAAAACATAGATGTTATGTGTACAAGCATATATCAAGCAGATTTTATTTTCAAAAAGTTTGATTTGATTTTATCAGTCCCCACAATAGGAATAAGGGACATGGTTTCTGAAAAAGAGGAATTTATTTGCAGAGAGTACGATTTGGTTGCGTTAGAGAATATGTTACTGCATCTTAATCGAGACGGAAAGCTCCTGATCGTATTGCCGGCTAGAATAACATTCGGAACGGGAAAAATTGCAGATTTAAGAAAGTTCATTCAGCAGATGTATAAAATAGAGGAGATTACTGAACTGCCAGAAGGTCTGTTTACCTTTTCGGGCATTAAGACATACTTGTTTGCTTTCTCAACGGGCACAACAGATGATGTTATTATAAAGCGCTATTCTTCTAAAACAAGACCATCCAAGACTAAGCCGTGCAAGGAATTTGTTCATTCCGATGAAACATTTGTAATGTTAGACGAGTTAGAAGATATGGGAGACTGGAATATAAGTAAGATATTCGCTATGCAAGATGAAGACTGGCAGAACTATAACGATTCCAACGTGAAAAAGATGGAGCTTGGCAACGTAGCAAAGGTGTTTAGAGGGAAATCGGTGACAAAGAAAGATGAGTTCGGTAGTATTGGCGTAATAAACATTTCGAATATTGGTGATTTTGAAATAAACTATGATACTTTGGATCATATGAAAGAGGAAAAACGAAAAATAGCTAATTACCTTCTGGAAGAAGGGGACGTATTATTACCTGCAAGAGGAACTGCTATAAGGTCAGCTGCTTATCAAGAGCAAAGTTACGCTTGCATAGCATCATCGAATGTAGTAGTTATCAGACCGGATGAAAAGTTGCTTCTTGGGGGCTATCTAAAGATTTTTTTGGATAGTCCTATGGGGAAAAAAATGATTTCAAGTTTACAACAGGGAACTACGGTTATGAATATCAGTTATAAAGATTTGAGTTCTCTGGAAATCCCCGTTCTAACGATAGATGAACAACGGGAAATCGTAGAAGAATACAATCACGAACTTGATAGATACAAAAAAAGTATTGATGCAGCAGAGAAGCGCTGGAGTGAAGCAAAAGAGCGTATTCAGAACAGACTAATATAAAGATTCTGGAATGGTTGATTTGAAAGAATACTTTTTTTACGATTACAAATAAGCAAAGAAAAAATAAAAGAGGTGGAGAAATGCTAGGAGCAATAATTGGGGATATAGTTGGTTCCCGGTTTGAATGGAATAACTATCGGGCCAAGGATTTTGAGTTCTTGACATATAAGTGCTTTTTCACTGATGATTCAGTTATGACACTTGCTGTATGTGAGGCGCTTATGAGTTGTAAAAACGATTTTAGCGACCTGAGTGAACAAGCTGTCAAGTGTATGCAAGAGATTGGAAGACCTTATCCTAATTGCGGTTACGGTGGGAATTTCTATAAATGGATGTATAGTGATTTTCCAATGCCGTATAACAGTTTCGGTAACGGTGCAGCGATGCGAGTAAGTGGTTGTGGCTATGTAGCAAATTCCATCGATGAAGTCAAATTACTCTCAAAAAAGGTGACATCTGTATCGCACAATCATCCAGAGGGTATAAAAGGGGCTGAAGCAACTACTGTTGCAATCTTTCTGGCACGTAACGGAAAGAACATACTTGAAATACGCGACTATATCGACAAGCACTATTATCCTATGAATTTCTCACTTGATGATATCCGAGACACATATCAATTTAATGAGACGTGCCAGGGAACTGTGCCACAAGCACTTGTTGCGTTCTTCGAATCATCGGATTTTGAAGATGCAATTAGAAATGCTGTCTCCATTGGCGGTGATAGTGATACATTGGCTGCTATTGCTGGAAGTATAGCAGAAGCATACTACGGAGTACCGACTCATATTAGAAAACACGTCCTGTCATTTCTTGATGAACGACTTCTTGAGATCTTAATTGAGTTCGAAAATTTATTTCCAGCAAGGATGGAAAAGATACAGTCCACTGGGAGTGTCAGCTTTAAAACAGATTCTGTAGGTGCAATAAAAGAAACAGGAGGTAGAGAAAAAATGATACAAGCTGCAACTGAAGCTGCAGATACAGTGCTAATCAATAGTACTTCACAGCCGGAAGAAACAACAAGTCAAAAATTATTCTCTCACCTTTTTGAGGCTTGCAATATATTACGCGGTCCAATAAACCAGGATGAATATAAGAGCTATGTAACACCAATACTTTTCTTTAAGCGATTATCGGATGTGTATGACGAAGAAACACAAACGGCATTAGAGGTGTCAGGTGGGGATGAAGAGTTTGCAAAATTTCCTGAAAACCACCGTTTCATAATTCCAGATGGTTGCCATTGGCAAGATGTCAGAGAGTCAAGTGAAAACGTAGGTGTGGCAATTGTCAGTGCTATGAATGGCATTGAGCGTGCTAATCCTGATACTCTTAATGGTGTGTTTAGCAGTTTTGACGATGCTAACTGGACAGATAAATCAAAGCTATCAGATGAACGTTTAAAAGACCTCGTAGAACATATGTCAAAAATAAAAGTTGGAAATAATAACTATTCGGCTGATGTTATGGGCGATAGTTATGAGTTCTTAATTAAAAAATTTGCCGACTTATCAAAGAAGAACGCCGGTGAATTCTACACCCCACGTTCTATTGTTAAGCTTATGGTTATGCTTTTGGCTCCACAAATTGGTGAGTCAGTATACGATCCAGCAGCTGGTACCGGTGGTATGCTGATTGAGGCAATTCATTATATGAAGGGTGATAAACTCACTTATGGTCGAATATATGGACAGGAAAAGAACCTTGCAACTTCTGCCATTGCCAGAATGAACCTGTTTCTCCATGGTGCGCAGGATTTTAAAGTATCCCAAGGAGATACGCTGCGTTCACCAAATTACCTAGAAAACGATAAACTAAAGACCTTCGACTGTGTTATTGCAAACCCACCATTCTCATTGAAGAATTGGGGGTGCTGAACAGTTTAGTTCGGATATCTATGGACGCAACATATGGGGATGTCCTACAGATTCCAATGGAGATTTTGCTTGGTTACAGCATATGATAAAATCCATGAATACGAAGACCGGGCGCTGTGCCGTTGTCCTTCCTCAGGGTATTCTATTTCGTGGCAATAAGGAAGGAGAGATACGCAAACAGCTGGTTGAGTCGGATAAGCTGGAATGTATTATTACTCTAGTAGGTGGTGTTTTTTATTCCACTGGAGTTTCCGCCTGTATCCTGTTATTGAACAACAACAAGCCGAGTAGGCATAAGGGGCACATCTGTATGATCGATGCTTCCAACATTTTTACTCCTCAACGCGCACAAAACATCATGACGGACGACGACATCCTAAAGGTGTTTGAGTATTATACTGGCTACGAGGATGTAATTGAGCACGTGAAAATCGTTAAGTTAGACGATATCCGCGACAAGGATTATACATTGGCCATCAATAATTTTATTGAAAAGAAAGAGCAGGAAACCATACCACATGTAGAAGTACGCAGAGAATATTTTGAAGCTTTTG
This sequence comes from Vallitaleaceae bacterium, assembly GCA_963677915.2. GTDB lineage: Bacteria > Bacillota > Clostridia > Lachnospirales > Vallitaleaceae. The sequence continues at coordinate 77,952 of CAXXGE010000030.1, forward strand.
ATGAGATGGTTGAGGCGGAAGAAAAAATGATGAAATTGCTTCTGGAAGGAGGATATGTCAATGAGTAAGCGGATCAGAATAGAAGAATTGCAATCCTACCTTTGGAACTCCGCAGTTCTTCTCCGCACCAATATTGATGCAGGTGCATATAAGCAGTATATATTCCCGTTACTATTTTTTAAGCGGATAAGCGACGTTATGATGAAGAGTGTGAGCAAATTCTTGAGGAATTTGATGGCGATGAAGAAGCACTGGAATGGGAAGAAAATCATCGCTTCATCGTACCGAAGGGAGCTCACTGGCGCGATGTCCGAGCTGTTTCGGATAATGTCGGAGTAGCCATAGTCAATGCATTTCGGAAAGTAGAAAATGCAAACTCTGGTAAGCTACAAGGCATCTTTGGCGATGGTGCATGGACAAATAAAAATCGTCTTCCAGACCGATTGCTGAAAGAGTTGATTGAACATTTCAGCACCAAAACACTTTCTATTAAGAACTGTCCGGAGGATGAACTTGGTCAAGGATATGAGTATCTTATAAAAAAGTTTGCCGATGACAGTGGCCACACAGCCCAAGAATTCTATACAAACCGAACGGTAGTACATCTGATGACTGAAATGCTGAAACCTAAACCGGGCGAGTCAATATTTGATCCTACATGTGGCAGTGCGGGTATGTTAATCTCAGCTATCGCATACTTAAAAGCAGAGAATCAAGAGTGGCGCAATGTGGCGGTTTATGGTCAAGAAATCAATGCCCTGACATCAGCCATCGGCAAGATGAATCTGTTTCTTCACGGCGTAAAAGACTTTGATATTGTCAATGGTGACACTTTAAAAGCTCCTGCTTTTATAGAAAATGGAAAGCTGAAGCAGTTTGATCTGATTCTTGCAAACCCACCTTATTCGATTAATCAGTGGGACCGCGAAGCCTTTATAAGTGACAAATACGGCAGGAATTTTCTTGGAGTGCCACCACAAGGACGTGCAGATTACGCTTTCTTACAGCATATTCTAAAAAGCCTTAGTGAAGAAACTGGACGCTGTGCTATCCTGTTCCCGCATGGTGTACTGTTCAGGAATGAAGAGAGTGCAATGCGCGAAATTTGGTCCGAATGATGTGCTAGAGTGCATTATCGGGTTAGGTCCAAACCTGTTCTACAACTCCCCTATGGAAGCTTGTATCGTTATCTGTCGTATGAATAAGCGTCCAGAGCACCGTGGTCAAGTCCTCTTTATCAATGCAGTAAAGGAAGTCGAACGAAAAAATGCGCAGAGCTTTTTAGAGGAAAAACACATAAAAAAAATTGCGGATTCTTATCACAAATATGAGACAGATGACAACTTTGCTCATGTTGTCACGATTCAAGATATTGAAGATAACAATTTTTCTCTAAGCATTCCGTTATATGTAAAGGCACCTGAGTGAAGGGACGAATGAAGATGAGAGATCGTTACAAGAGTGTTATGAGGACTGGAGAACAGCTTCAGAAATCATGAAACTTCGTTATCTGAAATTGAATAA
>CAXXGE010000031.1:0-34028 GCA_963677915.2 Vallitaleaceae bacterium
GTACCTTCCTCGACAATCAAGCCCGTATAGGGAGATGTGCTCAGGATTAAGCGCTATTACTTTTCCAAGGGTATCCCGCCACTTCTGAAGACTCTGACCCGGCAGTGCATACATCAGGTCGATATTCAGATTGGCGAATCCGGCTTGCCGCATCGCCATGTAGGTATCTTCAAATTTTCATACGTATGGATTCGGCCCAGTTTTTCAAGCAGGCTGTTGTCTGTCGACTGAAGACCGATGCTGGCTCTGTTGAAACCCAGTGCGAAAGTGCTTTTGCGTAGGTTTCATCCACGGTGCCCCGGATTCAATTCGATGGTCCATTCACAATTCTGTGCTACATCAAAGTGAGCGCGAATGCATGTGACTACTTCTTCAATCAATTCTATAGGCAGCACGCTCGGCGTACCGCCGCCTATATAAAACCGTATCAAGCGATGTACCTAGCGTAATGCCGTGGCTTTGCAGCTCATGCACCAGTGCATTGACATAGTCAGGCATTCTGTCCCCCATGCCTGCAAAGGAGAGAAAATCGCAGTAGCCGCATTTCTCCCTGCAAAACGGCAGATGTACGTATAGACTGATGGGATGCATGGGCAGGTCCCCTTTCCTGTTGGTGCCACGGGGTCAGACCTTTTGGCACGCTATTACTTGTCGTCCAGTTTCAATACACTCATGAATGCGCTTTGTGGCACTTCGACGGATCCGACCTGCCTCATGCGCTTCTTGCCTTCCTTCTGTTTCTCGAGCAGCTTTCTCTTACGGCTGATATCACCGCCGTAGCATTTTGCAAGAACATCCTTGCGCATGGCCTTGACCGTCTCCCTGGCAATGACCTTGTTGCCGATCGCTGCCTGGATTGGTATTTCAAACAGATGCCTCGGTATTTCTCCCTTAAGCTTCTCGGCAGTCTTCCTTCCCCTGTCATAGGCTTTGTCAGCGTGGACAATGAAGGACAAGGCATCCACAACCTCTTTGTTGATGATCATATCCAGCTTGACAAGGTTGGATTCCTGGTAGCCCGTCAACTCATAGTCGAAGGAGGCGTAACCCCTTGTGCGGGATTTCAGCGCGTCGAAGAAATCGTAAATAATCTCATTGAGGGGCAGTATATACGACAGCTGCGCCCTCGTATCTTCAATATAGTGCATGCCAAGGTATTCGCCTCGGCGTTCCTGGCACAGTTCCATGATAGCGCCGATATAATCGGAAGGTACCATGATTTCCGCCTTCACCATAGGTTCTTCTATATAATCGATCGTTGATACGTCCGCAGATCCGTCGGATTCGCCAATTCGATAATTTCACCGTTGGTCTTGTAGACTTTATAGATAACACTGGGGGCTGTCGTTACAACATCCAGGTTGAACTCCGCTCAATCCTTTCCTGGATGATCTCCAGATGAAGCAATCCCAGGAATCCACAGCGGAAACCAAAACCAAGGGCGACAGATGTTTCCGCTTCATATTGAAGTGACGCGTCGTTCAGTTTCAGTTTGTCCAAAGCATCCCGACGGTCGCCGTACTTGGACCCATCGGCAGGATAGATGCCGCAGTACACCATCGGATTGACTTTTTATAGCCCGGCAGCGGATTGACCGCCGGATTTGCAGCAGGACGTCACCGTATCCCCGACCTGAGTATCTTGAAGGCTTTTAATGCTGGCAGTGATATAACCGACATGCCCCGCTTCCAGAACGTCGCACGGGATATAGGTGCCCGGACCAAAATACCCGACTTCGACCACTTCGAACTCTTTCTTCGTCGCCATCATGCGTATGCGGTCACCCTTTTTCACCGAGCCTTCCATCAACCCTGCAGAAGACGATGACACCTCTGTAGGCATCATATTTGGCATCGAAAACCAACGCCCTGAGAGGATCCTTGTTGCTGCCTGACGGTGCAGGAATGTGCTTGACTACCTGTTCCAGCACATCATCGATATTGATGCCTTCCTTCGCCGAGATACGCGGCGCTATCCGATGCATCCAATCCGATAACATCTTCAACCTCATGGATGACACGTTCTGGGTCGGCGCTTGCAGGTCTATTTTGTTGATGACAGGAAGAATCTCAAGGTTGTGTTCCAGGGCCAGATAGACATTGGCCAGCGTCTGCGCCTCTATTCCCTGTGCTGCGTCAACAACAAGTATTGCACCTTCACAGGCAGCAAGCGACCTTGATACTTCGTAATTGAAATCCACATGACCAGGCGTATCTATCAGATTGAAGACGTATTCCTCACCGTTTTCAGCCTTATAGATCAGACGAACTGCCTGGGCTTTGATTGTAATGCCTCGTTCCCTTTCAAGCTCCATGTTGTCGAGTACCTGAGTCTGCATTTCACGCTCGGTAAGCAGACCCGTCATCTGTATGATGCGGTCCGCCAGGGTGGACTTGCCGTGGTCTATATGGGCAATTATCGAAAAGTTCCGTATATTTTCCTGTTTTATATTTGACACGGAGTTACTTCCTTCCTGTTATTACTACAATATGCTTCTGCTATTATAGCAAATGCCCTTCCCCATTGTCCATAGAAGATGGTACAATATCCATGGCACAATGGACGCGCATACAACGGAATAGGAAGGACGTAATATGAAATATAAACTTATGGCTGTGGATGTGGACGGAACGCTGCTGGACAGTCACGGAAATATAAGCGAACATCAAAAAGAAGTCATCAAGAAAGCAGTCGCAGAGGGACTGGTTTTCGCCATCTGCAGCGGCAGGCCGGTTCAATCCGCCCGAACCATCGCCCTGAAGCTGGACGAGGACCTGCCGCTGATCACCTATAATGGTGGGGCTGGTCATCACAGGAAAAAGCAGAACAATAATATATGAAGAAAAACTTGACCCAGTCAAATCCAAAAGGATTTTCGAACTCGGCAAGACCCTTGGCACATCGATTATCGTCTGGGTCGACCACGAACTGTATGTCTGGCCGATGTCAGAAGCCGCTCTTGCTTACGGAAAGGCTGTACAGCTGGAACCGAAGCTGATTACCGATTTCGATGAAATAATTGGAAAGGGTGCCCACAAGCTTCTCTTCGCCGACACTCCAGAAAGAATCGAAAAAATGTTCAGGGACTGCCGCTATCTTGAGAAGGAAGGCATCAACGCCCACCCTTCAAAGCCGATCTACCTTGAATTCGTGGATACAAACGTAACCAAATCAAACGGTATCCGCCACCTGGCTGAAAGGTACGGTATCACGATGGAGGAAGTCATCGCCGCCGGCGACAGCTACAACGATTTATCCATGCTCCAGTCTGCAGGACTGTCGGTCGCCATGGAAAATGCACCGGAAGACATCAAGGCACATGCGGATTTTATTACGAAAAGCAACGACGAAGACGGCATTGCCCATGTCATCGAGAAATTCATTCTGCAGTAGTGTTGCCTTGACTTTTACCCCTCGTTACATTAGTATTAATAAAAAATCTTCGAAAGGATGGGACCAATGATAGATATTAATCTCATCAGAAACAACCCGGACCAGGTTAAAGCCGCACTGGCCAAAAGACTGTACGACGTAGACTTCACAGAGTTCGCTTCCTGGGACAGTGAACGCAGGCGCATCATCGGTGAAGTGGAACAACTCAAGGCTCGCAGAAATGCAGCTTTCCAAGCAAATACCCCAGCTGAAAAAAGAAGGCAAGGATGCCTCTGCCATCATAGAGGAAATGACCGGCCTGAAAGATACCATTGCAGAACTCGACGATCAGCTCAAGGCGATCGACGACAGGATTTTCGAATTCGTCGCCGGTCTGCCCAATATGCCGGCTGAAGATGTCGCAGCAGGCGGCAAGGAGAACAACCAGCTGGTGCGCACATTCGGTGAGCAGCGTCAGTACGGCTTCCAGCCCAAGGACCATGTCGAACTGGCTGAAAGCCTGGGCCTCATAGACTATGCGCGCGGTGCCAAGCTTGGCGGCAACGGCTTCTGGATTTACAAGGACAAAGGCGCCTTATTGGAGTGGGCACTCCTCAACTTCTTTATCGAAGAGCACACAAGGGATGGCTACACCTTCATCCTGCCTCCCCACATTCTGACTTACGAATCAGGATTCACTGCGGGACAGTTCCCCAAATTCGTCGACGACGTCTTCAAGCTCGAACAGGAAAGCAAAGGCTACATGCAGTTCCTTCTTCCTACAGCCGAGACCGCTTTGATCAACTATCACAGAAACGAAGTTCTCACCGAAGAAGAACTTCCAAAGAAGTATTTCTCATACACACCGTGCTACCGCAAGGAAGCCGGCTCCTACCGTTCGGAAGAACGCGGCATGATTCGCGGCCCACCAGTTCAACAAAGTTGAAATGTTCCAGTTCGCAGCTCCTGACCAGTCGGATGCCGCTTTGGACGAGCTAGTCGCAAAAGCTGAAAGCCTTGTCCAAAAACTTGAACTCCACTATCAGTTATCAAAGCTTGCAGCCGGCGACGTGAGCGCTTCCATGATCAAGACCTTTGACATCGAAGTTTGGATCCAAAGCATGGGCGTCTACAAAGAGGTCAGCTCGGCATCCAACTCCGGCGAATACCAGGCAAGACGCGGCAACATGAAATACAGAAAGAAAGACGACAAAGAAAACCGCCTTCCTGCACACACTGAACGCTTCGGGCCTTGCAACAAGCCGTCTGATTCCTGCAATTCTGGAACAGCACCAGCAAGCCGACGGCAGCGTCATCATTCCTGAAGCACTGCGCAAGTTCACAGGTTTTGATGTAACTCATGCCGGTGAAGTAAGCAATCTGCACTTAAAAAGACAGCGCTATGCTGTCTTTTTCTTCGCCCTATATACCATATCTGTTCACAGCAGATCGATAAGCCATCTTTTTGTGAACTGCTTCAGGACTACCATCAAGAATGCGCTGAGCATGACCATCATTAACCGTACTTGACACTGAAGACGTCCACAACAAGGCCCAATGCGAATGCTGCTGCCGGCGGATGCTCCATATTGAAGATAACCATAAGTGAAAATGGACATCCCCAACAGCAAGACCCGCTACGATGAACTGGGGCCAGGGATGGTCCCACAGCAGAAGCAGCTGGCATATGGTGCCAGAGATGCCTCCTAGAAAATAACCGCCCAAGATGATTCTCGGCCTCGAGCTAAGTCTGTGTGGCATTGTGAAAATTATAAAACAGGTAGCTCCTACGGATGCGACAATAGCTTCATTCAGCACCACATCAAGGATAAGCATGTTGATCATGAAAAACACAGATGCTACTAAACACTGCAGAACATACCGCCTTTTATGTCTTAGAAAATTCTCATCCATCAGCTTCAAAGCATCACCCCCAAGTCCATTATATAAGCCTCCAGAACATTTTTCAATTTCTTAATTTTCTTGTTGACTTTAAAATAACCTTTACCTTAAAATAGAGAAGTATGTTTAACAAGAGTATCGGAGGTGAAATCATGGCAAATATCAAGTCCGCTAAGAAAAGGATTCTGGTTACCAGAACAAAAACACTTAGGAACAAAGCAATCAAATCCAGAGTCAAGTCGGAAGTCAAAAAGTTTTACGCTGCTGTTGATGCAGGTGACAAGGCTGCCGCTCAAGCTCAGCTGCTTGCTGCTATCTCCCAAATAGATAAAGCGAAAACAAAAGGCGTATTCCACAAGAATACAGCTTCCAGAAAAGTTTCACAGCTTGACAAAGCAATGGCTAAATTGGCTTAAGCTTCAAGAAATGAATGAATTGAGATTGATGAAAAACGTCCTGGCAAAGGGACGTTTTTTTATTGCACTAAATCTCAGCCGCTGTACTTGATGACCAGACCCTCAATCCCCGTCGACGCATCGACCAAACCCGATTTGATGTCATCTTCAGTTTGCAGGCATTCTATTAAGGGCATCCTCCAATTGGCGGATGGTAAAGGCCCTTGCCTGTAAAAGACATTTCTTTACCAGAAACGGCTGCACTTTCATTTTTCCAATTGTAGCGCTGTCGCTAAGTCCATGTGTATGGCAAAGCTTCGCCTTATAGGTCATCCTGAACTGCCTTGTCAACATAAAGAGGATACGCAGCGGCGGCTCCTTGGACGCTATGAGGTCATGGTATAGTTTCAGCGCCCTCGCCCTTCTGCTTGTTCCCATACAGTCAACCAATTCAAATATCTTGCTTTCAATGCTTTTCGTGCAGACAGCATCGATGTCATCATTGCTGATAACGCTTTCTTCACCGGTATAATCGGCCAGTTTCTGCAGTTCCTGATGGATGACAGACAGTTCCGTTCCAGAATAATGAACCAAATACCTTGCTGTAGCTGCGTCGATCCTCTTGCCGAAACGCCCCAGACTGCCGGCTATATACTTGATCAGATCGCTTTCGGACAGATAGGAAAACTCGACGACATGCCCCGCCTTGTCGATATGTTTATACAGCTTGGTACGCTTGTCCACCTTCTCCTCTACGATGATCACAAAGGTCTCATCCGGTTTGTTGAGCAGTGCCTTCAGAAGGCCTTCAGCCCTGTCTTTGCCCCCTTTTTCAAGAAGCTTCAAATGTTTAAGCACGACCACACGTCTATCCGCAAGAAACGGCAATGTATCGATGACATTCGTAAGATCCTCAGCCGAAGTCTTCGTATCGGTAATCTCGTCATAGTTCATGCTCTTGTCTATATCACCCAACAGGCTGTCTACAATTTTTTTTCAGGTAGAACTCAAGCAGGAAGCCCTCTTCACCGTAAAAAAGATAGATTGGCGCAAATTTCCCCATTTTTAAATGTTCTTTCAAGGTACGCATATGTATATTCCTCCAAATCCGGCAGTCCAGATGTCTATTTCCCCACATTCCATTGTCGTATAGATATCGGCGCCCTGATTTTCAAGCCGTCTTGTCACGTCACCCGATGGATGGCCAAACCGGTTGTTAGCCCCAACGGATATCAGCGCAGTCCCTGGCTGGATAGCTTTGAGAAACGCCTCACCGGACGAGGTTGCAGATCCGTGATGCCCTACCTTCAGCACTTCCACTTTCTCCAGCTTTTCAGTCGTCAACAGCGCTTCCTCCAGCTCTCTTTCCGCATCCCCCATCAGCAGCATATCGAAATCCCTGAAAGCCAGCCTCATCACAAGCGACTGATTGTTGTTGTTTTCCCCGACCATACCTGCCGAGAGACAAATCATCTCGAGCCTGCCCGAACGTATACGATATCACCGGCACTCAGATAAACGACCGCCGTGTCTGGTTTCATCAGCGACCTCCAGCAGCTTTTCCAACAGACTGTCCCTATTGAATCTATAGCTTACCGGCAAATAAAGGTTCTTGCAGTCCATATAGTCAAGCAACTCGATTATACCATAGATGTGGTCGAAATCGCTATGTGTAACGAAGACGCCCTCCAGACTGTTGCAGCCTTCAGCACGCAGATAAGGCAGCAGCACATATTTCCCAGTATTGCCCTCTTCTTTTCCTGTCCAGCCGCCGCCGTCTACAAGCCAGGTTTTCCCGCTGTACTGCACGGCTATCGAATCCCCCTGCCCCACATCCAGCATCGAAACTTCAAGCACCTCACCCTGCCATATACTTGATGCAAGCAGCACAAAAACAGCAGATGAACCAATGCCAATCAAGACAGGCCTCAATGCAGGCTTTATCAGCAGTACGGCACAGACAGCCAAGAATACGGTCCATGCAATCCAATCCATTACACCGGTGCTGACTGTACTAGATGGCAGTTCTGCAACGATACCGTTGATCACATTGATGGCGGTCAGAAGATAATGACAGCTTCCCGCCAGAAAAGCACCTGCTTTCATGGATAAGAACGACACCGCTAATGCGATACTGCCGGCACCGACGACCAGTCCCATGAAAGGGACCACCAGCAGATTGGCAAACAGGCTGTAAACCGGAAACTGATGGAAAGTGTTCGCCAGAACCGGATAGGTGGCAAGATTGACACTCGTCACAAGGGCCACTGGTTTTGACCCAGCCCCTATTTCCCCATCTTGATACCAAAGGCTTGTAGAGATAAAGGATGCCTCCCACGGCTAAAAAGGAGAGTTGGAACCCTATATTGAAAAGCTGCCAAGGCTTCCAAACCAGCATGGTCAGCAACGTGAAGAACAGGCTGCTCTTGCCGTCATAGCGCCTGAAAGTGAAATGGTCTGAGCAGCTGTACCGTCAGCATGACAGATGCCCTTACCGTCGATATGTGAGCCTGCGTCATCAAGCAGAAAAACCATGTGAATAGGATGGCGATGCCTGCTGAAGCCTTCAGACTGCCTATGGACTTTTTCAGCAATGCGAACAGGCCAAAACCCAACAAGGAAACATGCAGCCCGGATATTGCCAACAGGTGGGACAAGCCGGAGCTTTGATAGCCCAGGCGTATATCTTCGTCCAGCAAAGCATCGTTGCCTAACAGCATTGTCATCAACGGGCCCTGCAGTCTCTGCAGGGAGCAAGTTTTCCAATTGCATGGAAAGCCTTTGATTGACAGTGTACAGCCACCGCCTGAAAGAAAAACGCGGCCGGTTGGATTCCAGAATGACACCTTTCCCCTCAAGGCCTGTTCCTCTAGACAAGTTGCTTCCTTTACTTGTCATTTCAATGGACTGCCCGATCGCCCGGAAGCAGCCCGAATCCGCCTGCCGAAGGCTCTTCAAGGAAAACCTTGGCATTAAAATGAACCCGACGGTCATCGGGTTCATTGCTATCTTTTTCATCCGGCTGCCTGACAGAGAGGTTCACCAGCAGCACTTGACAGCCAGCTGTTTGTTCAACAGCTTCCGCCACCGTACCGGCGACAACAAACCTCTCACCGTCAAGTACCCCAGTCACCGAGACAGATGAATCCAATCATGATTCCCAACAGCAAAGCACTCCCCAGGCTTGCCAGTGGTCTTTTCACTCAGTCACCCCTTACCATTTGGTAACATAGTTCAGGTTTCGTACAAACAGCTGTCCAAAATCCACACTGCCCTTGAAACGCTTGACAATATGGCCATCGACCATAAACTGGACCCTTTGCACAGAGGACAGTTCTGTCAGGCTGTTGACAATGGAATAGACAGTCATTTTTTCTGCATAGGAACCGCCGGCATGGTCAGTACGAAATTCGCTTCCGACAATCTACATAACAGATGCCGTTGGCAGTCACAACGGATTTAATGACGGTCGTTGCAGGTATGAAGGTAACCACGTCGATATCAGCAGGTGGTTTCATCAGCATATCGATAATCGCCTCTTCCATTGTCTCGTTATGCTTCACGCTGACATCCTGTACGACCCTCGTCAGACCGACACCTGAAGAAGACGGATAGTATAGGGTCATCATTCTGCTTCTGTTTTGGCTGACCAGCTCATTGAAATCCAGGACGATATTGCTGCCGGACATTTTGCCGATCAGTGTGCCGCCTGCAGTTCTAAGCGGCATGCCGTCAATGAAGAATGTCACACTTTCGATTTCTTCAAGATTGGAAATGCTTCTGACATTCGAACGCGCGGCATACCATTTCATCAAGAATAGACTGGCTTGAGTAGTCACTGGTAAAATGAATACTCACGTTGCCGTTGTTATCCAGAAGCATTCTCTGGATGACCACAGCATCACCAATCGTAGGTTGTGTCCCTGTGTTGTCAATGCCGCTTCGCAGCATACCGAGGACGTATTCAATTTTGCTGATGGTTTCACCATCGACTTTTTTTAACTGTCAAAGGAACAAGACTGTCTGCGGAACCGCTTTTCAAAAAGACAGTCATTGTCTCTCCGGATATTTTCACATCCACAGGTTCAATGTCGGCTGTACAAGCAGTCAACAACATAGGAAACCAGCAGGATACCGCTTAAAATGCGTATCATATTTCTCACCTGATATTCAGAATACAATAACTCTGTTTCATTATTGTAATCTAATTATTACCAATCTATTAAGCATTGTTTGCCATATATTTTATTGGCACCTTTAAAATAAACGTCGTACCGGGCCCCTGTATTGTTTTCACAAATGATATTCCCGCCATGCATTCGTACCGTACTGTTAACAATCGACAGGCCAAGACCGGTGCCTCCCGTATCTCTGGAACGTGTTTTGTCGACCCTGTAGAAACGCTGGAATATTTTATCCTTGCTGTCCTTCGGGATGCCCACGCCTGTATCGGAAAACCACATGGTAAACTCCCTGTGGTCCGCATTTAGGCTGACTGTCAGCTTTCCTCCGTCGACATTGTATTTGATACCGTTCTCAAGCAGGTTCATGAAAACAAGAGACATCTTGGTCTCATCCACTTCAGCCACCACATTGCGGTAGCTTTTCAGTTCCATCCCGATATCCCTCCGATCGGCAAGGGGCTTGAGACGACGCATCACACTTTCAATCAGCTTGTTGATATCCACAGGCTTGATTTCCAGGCTGTCCGCCGCCTTGTCAAGCGTCACCAGTGTCAAAAGGTCGTTGATTATCTTCGTCTCCCTGTCAATCTCATTGCGAATATCAATCATGAACTCCCTGTACAGATCGACCGGCGCATTTTCCTGATGCAGCAGCGTTTCGGCCAATACCTTCATCGACGTCAGCGGTGTCTTCAGCTCATGCGACACGTTGGCAACAAACTGCTGCCTGTTTTCCTCCAATTGGTTGAGCCTTTCCATCATATGGTTGAAAGCGGTGCCAATTTCTTCTATTTCATAATTCCCTTTAATCACCGGCGTCTCGTCAATATGTCCCGCCTTGACCCTGTTCAGCGTGTCGATAAACCGCTTGAAGGGTTTTGTGATCTGCTCTGCGAAGAAATAATTGAACAGCATGATGAGCAGCGTCAAAGCGGCAATGGATAGGTAGGAAACCGTTTTGAACCGCTCGATGGACATTCTTATTTCATCAAAGGAACCCGTCAAAAGGACAACACCGATCACATCGCCGCTGTTCGTGTCTTTCACAGGCGTCACGATTTTGATGCTGCTTTCATCTTCAATATACATATCTGAGACCTCGCCGTTCAAAGTGCTGATTACTTCAGATGTGCCGTAGATGAGTTTTTCTTCAGTATGCTTCGAATCATAGACGACTGTAGCAGAAGAATCAAGAACCACAACGGTACCTTCCAGCATGGATTTGATGTTTTCCATATAGTTGTAGCTAGGGGAATAAGGAGAGAAATGGTTCATGCCGCCTGTAACCGAAAGGTTGACAGCAATCGTATTGGCCTGCCTGAAAACCTTTTCCTTCGTCTGTTCTGTGTAGTAGGATTCGATTGACGAGAAAAGGGTGGCAGTAAGAATCATCAGCGGCATGATGCCGATGATGATGAATGCAAGGAACAGTTTGACTTTTACACTGTTGTATCTGAATCTTCTAGTGCTGATAATAGTAACCGACCCCCCATTTTGTATGGATATACACTGGGTTGCCCGGATTGGGCTCTATCTTTTCTCTCAATCGTCTGACATGTACGTCAACCGTCCTGACGTCGCCGGGAAAATCATATCCCCATACAACATTGAGCAGATTCTCTCTGCTGTATACTTTGTTGGGATGCATGAGGAACAGCTCCAGCAAATCGAATTCCTTCGCTGTCAGGTTCACTTCTCTGCCTTCAACAAAGACGCGCCTGCTGTCGCTTTCCAGCTTCAGGTTGCCGGATGTGATGACAACACTGTCTGAGTCCTGATTGTTATTGCCATTGGACGAGCGACGCATGACCGCCTTGATCCTGGCTTTCAGTTCAAGAATGTTGAAGGGTTTGGTCATATAGTCATCTGCGCCATATTCAAGTCCCATGATTTTGTCCATGTCATCGCCCTTGGCTGTCAGCATGATTATTGGAACTTTCGAGAACTCGCGAATTTGCTGGCAAACGCCGATACCATCCAGCTTGGGCAGCATAACGTCCAGAATAATCAGGTCGAAGTTATTTTTCTTGGCATTTGCAAGAGCTTCTTCCCCGTCATATGCCACTTCAATCTCATATCCGTCCTGTTCCAGGCTGAATCTGATGCCTTTCACTATCAGTTTTTCATCATCTACCACTAAAATCCGCTTACTCATTATGCTATCTCCCGCTTGTAATTAAAGGCGCAAGTTTTTCAAACATCGCCTCTTTGATGCCTGCCACTTCCATGATGGATTCAACAGATGGGAATCCGCCATTGCTGTTTCTGTATGCTATGATATCGTTCGCCCTTGCTTCGCCTATACCGGGCAATGTCATTAATTGCTCTTTTGTTGCCTTGTTGATGTCCACGAGCTGTGATTTGCTATCACCTAAAGCTGCCATCTCGCTTTCAGTGGGAATATAAAGCTGCTCCCCATCTTTCAGCACTCTGGCCTGATTGACCGACGCGCCATCTGCTTCTTCTGTCAATCCGCCAGCTTTATCAATGGCTTTCCACACTCTGTCGCCATCCGTCATTTCGTAAACGCCCGGCACCTTGACCGCACCCGCCACATGGACATAGATTGTAGATGCGCCTTCAAGGGACACTTCACTTTCAAGGCCGATGCTCGCAGAAGCTCTTTCATCACTTCCGACAGCTACCTTTACTTTTCCGTTGCCCTTGATTGCCGATGACAGATAAGCCGCACCTGCCATAACCACGAAAAGGACAACCAAGACTGCTTTCCACTTTTGTTTCATATTAACCCCTTCATCCGGCAAAAACTCCCCAGCCTTGACGGTGAAATCAGAGTTCTATATGTCTCTTCAATCTCTCCTCGAAGTCAATGACAACCCTTTCGTATGGCTCTTCCATCAAAGGGGATGAGAACAGGAAGTCCGCTGTAGCCATGTTCATTGCAATAGGCACATCATAAAGTACGGCAATTCTTAAAAGTGCCTTGACATCCGGATCATGAGGCTGTGCTTCAAGCGGGTCCCAGAAGAAAATCATGAAATCGATGTCACTTTCTATGATCCTTGCGCCAATCTGCTGGTCGCCGCCAAGCGGACCACTCATGAACGTTCGAACCGGCAATCCGGTTTTCTCCGCAATCATCTTGCCTGTCGTGCCTGTTCCATAGAGAAAATGTGTGCTCAACTTGTCCTTGTTCTTATCCACCCATGCTATCAAATCTTTCTTTCTATTGTCGTGGGCAACAAGAGCTACCTTCTTCTGTTTACCCATTGCAAAACTGTCTGCCATGTCATTTCTCCATTCTATGTTTCTTCTTATTTTACATAATATTCCGCTGGCTGACAACATCTATGTTTTAATCAGCATTTGTGGTAAACTGAAGCGGAGGTGAACTATATGAAAAATCACGGTTTTGTCAGGGCTGCTGCCGCATCACCTAACCTGAGGGTGGCAGACTGCACATACAATCTTGAAGAAATTATACGGCTTGTCGAAGAAGCCCATGAACAGGAAGCTCAAGTCATCCTGTTCCCTGAATTATCGATTACAGGCTACACCTGTGGTGACCTGTTTTTCCAGCAGGCACTGCTTGACGCTGCCTTGGCATCCCTGGAGGAACTTGTTGAACACAGTACGACCCATCCCATGGTGGTTGTCGTTGGATTGCCGCTGATGATCAAGGATGCCATCTACAATTGCGCGGCTATTGTAGCAAACGGCAAGATCATCGGTATCACACCCAAGACCTTCCTGCCCAACTACGGCGAATTCTATGAACAGCGCTGGTTTACGTCATCGACCCATCTGTCAATGGATGAAATCGATATTCTGGGAGAGAAAGTCCCTATTGGCACACGCCTTCTTTACCGGCATGAACACGAAAGCCATTTCACGTTTGTCATCGAAATCTGCGAAGACCTGTGGGCGCCTATTCCGCCAAGTTCCTTCGGCACCCTAGCCGGAGCCGCTCTAATACTGAACCCATCTGCCAGCAACGACCTTGTTGGAAAATCCGAGTACCGCAGGAGTCTGGCAGGAAACCAATCGGCCAGAACCATAAGCGGCTATTTGTATGCTTCGGCAGGCTATGGGGAGTCCACAACAGACGTTGTTTACGGCGGCCATTGCATGGCATTCGAAAACGGAACACTTTTAGGCGAAAATACGCGCTACAGCCTTGAACCGTCACTGGTCATTTCCGATATTGACATCGGCAGGCTGCAGGCTGACAGGAGGCGTATGACAACCTTCTTTGCTCCCGGTATGTCTTCAATTACGCGAAACTTCAAGTCTGTACAGTTCGACACACATATTGGTACCCTGTCCGAAATCAAGAGAACGGTCGACCCGCATCCCTTCGTGCCTTCGGAACGACACAAGAGGAATATGCGCTGCGAAGAGATTTTTGCCATCCAGACCCACGGCCTTGCGAAACGCATAGCCCATATCAATTCGGAAAAAGTGGTCATCGGCATATCAGGAGGTCTTGATTCAACACTTGCCCTTCTCGTCTGTGCCAAGACTTTCGACCTCCTAGGCCGTGACAGGAAGGATATCATCGCCATCACAATGCCCGGCTTCGGCACGACAGACAGAACCTACGACAACGCATGCGAACTGACAAAGAACCTTGGCTGCACCTTGGTGGAAATCCCTATCAAGGATGCCTGCAACCAGCATTTCAAGGATATTGGCCATGATCCGGAAGTTCATGACGTGACTTACGAAAACACACAGGCCAGGGAGCGGACACAGATTCTCATGAACTACAGCAACATGGTGAAAGGCATCGTCATCGGCACCGGAGACCTATCCGAACTTGCTCTAGGCTGGGCCACTTACAACGGTGACCATATGTCCATGTATGCAGTCAACAGCTCCGTACCTAAAACGCTGGTTCGATACCTGGTGGAGTGGGTCGCCCACACAAGCGTTTCACTGAAGGTCAACCAGATTCTGGTGGATGTCCTCAGCACGCCCGTCAGTCCCGAGCTGCTGCCACCGGACGAGCACGGCAAGATAAAACAGAAGACGGAAGAAGTCGTCGGGCCCTACGAACTCCATGATTTTTTCCTATACTACATGGTACGCTTCGGCTTCACCCCTGGAAAAATCCTCGAGCTGGCCATGCTGGCCTTTGACGGCAAGTACGATCGGGAAGAAATTTTGAAATGGCTTAGAACTTTCATGTGGCGGTTCTTCTCCCAGCAGTTCAAGCGCTCCTGCATGCCTGACGGGCCCAAGGTCGGTTCCATCAATCTGTCCCCTAGAGGCGACTGGCGTATGCCTTCCGATGCACAGGCAAAAGTCTGGCTCGCCGAGCTGGAGGAACTGGAGGAACCGTCATGATCCGCATTGAAAAGCTGAACAAGGGTTTCGGTCCGAAAAGGCTTTTCAAGGATTTTTCAATGGAAGTAAAGGAAAAGGAAAAGGTGCTTCTTAGGGCCCCTTCAGGATCCGGGAAGAGCACTTTGGTCAAGCTGCTGCTGGGTTTCGAAAAACCGGACAGCGGCACCATCTCAGTTCTGGAGAAGCCCCTCAGCAAACATACACTGAAGGAAATCAGGAAAAGCATCGCCTATGTCAGCCAGGATTCAGACCTGCCTAATGAAAAGCTATCTGACATCCTGGCATCGGCCTTCAGCTACAAAGTCAACAGCCATCTGACGCTGGAAAAGGATAAGTTGGCCGAATACATGCATTTAGTGCACCTGGAAGAACGCCTGCTGGATGAAAAATTGAATGCCCTGTCAGGCGGTGAAAGACAACGCTTCGCACTTGTGCTGGCGCTGCTCCTGGACCGGCCTATTCTGATTCTTGACGAGATCACCTCGGGACTGGATGAGGAGCTGAAACGTGTGGTCATCCCCTTCATTCTTGGACTGGACAAGACGGTTGTTGTCATCACGCACGATTCGGTCTGGAAAGATTATGGCCAAATACGGGAGGTGCTGCTGGCATGACGACATTGCATCTTTTTTATCTGATTCTGGTGATTATACCGATTCTTTACATGAACAAACTTTTCGACCTGCCAATCAGCAAGAGAGTCCTCTACTCGGTGGCCCGGATGGTGCTGCAGCTGTCGATCCTGGGTATCTTTCTCCAGTTCCTGTTTGACCTGAACCACCCTCTGATCAACCTGGCTTATGTGCTGATTATGATGTTTATCGCTGCTTTCAGTGTGACGCAATCCACAAGGCTTAGGAAAAGGCAATACCTTATCCACATTTTCGTAGCGGTTGTCGTCCCCAACCTGATCATGCTGTTCTATTTCAATAAGGTGGCGGCCGACTTGGACAACCTTTTCGAGGCGAGACATTTCATTCCTGTAGCGGGTATGCTGCTGGGCAATACCCTGACCGGAAACATCATCAGCATCAACAACTTCTACGACCAGCTGAAGGACAATGAGAAAATCTACTACTATACGCTGGCTATGAGTGCCAGCAGGCGTGAGGCGCTGAAGCCATACTTCAGGCAGGCGGTGCTGAGTTCCATCAATCCGATGTTAGCGACGATGGAGACCATCGGCCTCGTCTCGCTGCCAGGCATGATGACCGGACAGCTCCTTGGAGGTGCCATACCACTGACGGCAATCAAATACCAGATCGCCATTATGGTGGCAATATTTACAAGCCGGTATCTGACGGCGACATTTGCGCTGTGGATGACAAGCAAGACAGCGTTTGATGATTATGACAGGCTGGTTATTGAGAGACATTGAACCAGGTTGTCATTCACATCAAAAAACCGGCATTAAGCCGGTTTTTTTGATGTCTAGAACATATTTTCTTTTCTGTATTCCAGCGGCGTCAGGCCCACATGCTTCTTGAAAACCTGGGAGAAATAACCGGGATTGCAAAAATCCAGCAGTTCCGAGACATCCGAGATCTTCATCTCGCTGAAAACCAGGAAATACTTGGCAATCTCCAGTTTCTGCTGCTGGATGAAATCAACCAGCGACATGTCCGTCACCTCATGGAACCTTCTGGAGAGATAGTCCGGGTTCAACGAGAAGAATTCTGCCAGGCCTGATACGCTTAGCTTCTTCGTCGCATTGGCTTGAATATATTTGACGACCTTTGAAATGGGATACTGGTATTCGCTCACCCGCTCTTCCCGGATCAGTTCGATGAATTCCTCTGCCATCAGGAACTCGAAATCCTGAAGGCTGTCTATGTCGTTCATCTTGTCGATTCTTTTGATGAAAAGGTCGCTGAGAGCAAATGCGTCCTCATGGGAAACGCCAGCATCGATGGCTGCCCGAGTAAAGAGAACGACCCAGCAGATCATCGAGTAACGCTTGTTCCTTATTGGATTTTCCGAATAAGTGACCCATTCGAAGGCGCTGAATTCTTCCTGGGTTTTCCTGGCT
This sequence comes from Vallitaleaceae bacterium, assembly GCA_963677915.2. Lineage (GTDB taxonomy): Bacteria > Bacillota > Clostridia > Lachnospirales > Vallitaleaceae. The sequence goes on from CAXXGE010000031.1 coordinate 17,193, forward strand.
TCTTCCATTAGACCCAGCTTGATTTCATTCAGCAGTTTGACTTCATGGCTGTAAGGCGGGTGAAGATACTCCTTTTTCGCGTTCCGTACCCTTTCCTCCCGAATTTCCCTTTTCATCAAGCATCATCCTTTTATAGGTTGTTTGCGATATTCTCGGGTATGGCAACTGTCGTGGCATTAATATCACTTGCAGTAAAGCTGTATGACATCTGGAAATCGTAGCCATCCGTATCTGTCGCTGCGATGTCGAGTACGCAGGAGACGATGACACCTGTCTCCTTGTCGATAACAATCTCAAGTGTGACGGTTTCAATGTCCGAGCCTTCCAGCTCACTCTCCATTTCGACGAAGGAAGTCACGCCTTCATTGGCAGTAATGATGTATGCCGTATCTGTTTCCGACAGTGTAAAGCCTGAATAATCCGCCTCGTCAGCTGTTTCGAACACACTGGTATCGATAACCGTAGAGAAGTCGCCAAACAGTTTGTCGTAATCATCAGCATGCTCAGAATCACCGTAATAGTCGCCAAAGGCAATCTCAGGATCGCTGCCGGTAAAAGAGGATATCGATTCATCATAGATATAGAAATGGCTTCCTTCGGCATACCATTCAGCATATGAAGCAATATCAATGCCGATGAAGTTCGAATCCGAATCCACATAGCTGCTAGCCTGCATATTGGCCGAATCCCTGTAAATGGTCTGATTCATATCTGCAGCCATAATAATCACTGTCTCGCCGCTGTCAGGATCGACGCTGCTCATCTCGAAATCGATGTTTTCAGTGATGGTTACGCTGTCAATATCCGTCAGCTCATAATTACCCAGGACAAGCAGTTTTTTCATGTCATTGTCCTGTCTTGCTTCCCCGCCTTCAACAGAAGCCATGACCGCTTCTTTGGCTTCCAATCCGATATCTCCACTGTTGTAAAGCTTTTCAACGAGAAGCTGATCCTCTTCTTTCACCAGGCAGTTGAGCCCTCTATAGGTAGCCAGCACTGCATGGTCTCTCAGGAATCTCTCGTTTTTAAGCGCTGTGTATTCAGTGGAGTCGATCATGCCAAGCTGCAGAGCCTTCTCCAGAGACCTGCTCCATGTGAAATCGCCGTTGGCATCATCATAGCCAAGAGATCGCAAAACAAAAGTGAAGTACTGTGCTGCTGTCACCGGGTTCGTCGAGCCGAATTTTCCGCCGCCGATACCATTTGTCAGCCCATTTTCATAGAGATATCCCACATAGGGACCGGCCCAAGCGGGAACATCGCTGAAAGGATGGCTGTATGTACCGCTCTGCGCCTCAGTTTCCTTGCCAAGCATACGGCAAAGCATAGCCGCGCCTTCTGCCCTGTTCATCCCGTTGTACAGTCGATAGCTGCCGTCTTCATAGCCTTTGAAGAAACCGCCAGCCTTAAGCGCATCTGCCATGGCTCCATACTGGGGTGTTATCTCCTCAGCAAGGGCTGTGCCTGATAGCATGGCTGCCATCAGCAGCATGACCATAAAGGTTCTTATTATCTTTTTCATCTCCATCTTCCCCTTCCTCATCAGTCAATCTTCAACAATTCCATCATATCAAAAAATTCTATTTCATTCCATCCAGTATTTCTTTTAGCAGCTTGATCACCATCTGAGGGTTCGCCTGGCCTTTAGTCAGTCTCATCATCTGTCCCATCAGCGCCTGCACTGCAGCCTGCTTGCCGCCGAGGTAATCCTCGACTGCTTTCGGGTTGTCATTGATAACTTGCTGCGCCATTTCTTTCAAAGCGCCTTCGTCGCTGTTCTGCTTCAGGCCCTTTTCTTCAACGATGGCTTTCGGCTCCTTGCCAGTTTCCCACATGTCGGCAAAAACTTGCTTGGCAATCTTCCCTGATATAGTTCCGTCTTCAATGAGATTCACCAGCTCTGAAAGGTGGCTGCCCGTGAATGGAATGATGGCCTGTTCCTTCTCTTCTTCTGTTAAACGGCTGAAGATCTCGGAAATGATCCAGTTGGCAACGCCTTTCGGATTCTTTGCTTTCTCTGCACCGATTTCGAAAAACTCCGCCATTCTTCTGGATGCCACAATAAGGTCCGCATCCGCTTCGGATATCTGGTAATCCTCCATATAGCGTTCTTTTCTGCTGTCGGGCATTTCAGGCAATTCGTTTCTCCATGCCTCGATCTGTTCTTCGGATGTTACGATCGGCATCAGGTCCGGCTCGGGGAAGTACCTGTAGTCGTGGGCCTCCTCCTTGCTTCTCATGGAAACAGTCACGCCTTTGGCGTCATCCCAGCGGCGGGTTTCCTGTACAACTTTGCCGCCTGATTCAATCAGCTTGATCTGGCGTTTCGCTTCATATTCCGCTGCCTTCACTGCGAAGTTGAAGGAGTTGATGTTCTTCATCTCCGTCCTTGTGCCGAATTCCGTCGCACCCATCTTCCTGACGGAAAGGTTAACGTCGCAGCGCAGGGATCCTTCGTTCATCTTGCAGTCTGAGACGTCTGCATAGAGAAGGATTGTCCTGAGTTTGTTCATGAAGATGCCCACTTCTTCCGGAGAACGCAAATCCGGTTCTGTGACGATCTCAATCAAAGGCACGCCACAGCGGTTGTAGTCGACCAGTGTGCCGCCAGCTTCATGGATCAGCTTGCCCGCATCTTCTTCAATATGGATTCTTGTGATGCCGATCTTCTTGGCTTCACCGTTCAGGTCGATTTCCACTTCGCCTTCGTAAGACAATGGCAGGTCGTACTGGGATACCTGATAAGCCTTGGGAAGGTCGGGATAGAAGTAGTTCTTCCTGTCCTGTTTGCTGAATGTGTTGATCTTACAGTTCGTTGCAAGGCCTGCCTTGATGGCGTATTCTACAACCTGGCCGTTAAGAACAGGCAAGGTCCCCGGCATACCTGTGCATATAGGGCAGCAGTGCGTATTGGGTTCTCCGCCGAATTCGTTTTTGCAGGAGCAGAAAATCTTGGTCTTCGTTTTAAGTTCAGAATGGACTTCGAGTCCTATGACAATTTCGTAATCTTTGTAAGCCATGTCAACCTCCTATAGTACCGGGCGCTTGTTTTCAAGCCCGCGGTTCTGTTCGTAGGCATACGCCATTTTCAATACCGATGCTTCATCGTAGGCTTTGCCAATGAACTGAATACCGATTGGCAGGCCTGCTTTGTCAAATCCGGCATTGATGGAAAGACCAGGCAGTCCGGCGATGTTGACAGGTACAGTACTGATGTCGTTCAGGTACATTTCAATCGGGTTGTCGATCTTGGCACCGATTTTGAAGGCCGTCGAAGGACCGGTCGGTGTCATGACAAGGTCGTATGTTTCATAAAGTGTGTCGAACTGCTGTTTGAGCAAGGTCCTGACCTGCTGGGCTTTCTTGTAGTAGGCATCGTAATAGCCCGAGCTGAGTGCATAGGTACCGAGCATGATCCGTCTTTTGACCTCCATGCCGAAGCCTTCATCCCTTGTCTGTTTGTATAGGTCCACAAGGTTGTTGAACTCGGCTGCTCTGTGTCCGTATTTGATGCCGTCAAAACGCGCCAGGTTGGAGGATGCTTCCGCTGATGCAATCAGGTAGTAGGCCGGTAATGCGATTTCTGTCATATTCATGCTGACGGTGTCTACCGTTGCACCCTGGCTTTCGAGGACTTTGGCTGCCTTAAGTACCGCTTCCTTGACTTCTTCCTGCACGCCTTCACCGAGGAATTCACTTGGAATGGCTACTTTCATACCCTTCATGTCGCCTGTAAGACTTGCTGTGAAATCAGGTGTCTCGACAGGCGCCGAACTGGAATCCATTTTGTCATGGCCGCAGATAAGGTTCAGCATCAACGCCGAATCCCTGACGTCTTTGGTAAGCGGTCCGATCTGGTCCAGAGAGGATGCATAGGCAACAAGACCGAAACGGGAGACGCGTCCATAAGTCGGCTTCATTCCGACCACGCCACAATAATGGGCTGGCTGCCTGATGGAGCCGCCGGTATCCGATCCGAGTGTTGCAGGAGCCAAATCCGCAGCAACAGCTGCAGCAGATCCTCCTGAGCTTCCGCCGGGTACAGAATCAAGATCCCACGGATTTCTGGTCGGGAAGAACGCAGAATTTTCTGTAGACGATCCCATGGCAAACTCGTCCATATTCAGCTTTCCAAGAACAACCATATCCGCAGCATTGATCTTGTTCATGACTGTTGCGTCATATGGCGGTATGAAGTTCTCGAGCATTCTGGATGCACATGTTGTTTTGATACCCTTTGTGCAGATATTGTCCTTGATACCGATCGGCACGCCGGCAAGGGCTCCAAGCTGTGCGCCTGAAGCGATCTTGGCATCCACTTCAGCGGCTTTGCTGAGGGCACTGTCGCCTGCAACGGTAATGTAGGCATTGACCTTAGGATCGATCGCCGCGATTCGATCGAGATAGGCTTTTGTGATTTCAACACTGGAGGCTTCTTTCGCATCCAGCATTCTTTTCAGTTCATATACAGTCTTTTCGTAAAGCATGTCGGTCCTCCTATTCAACGACTTTCGGAACGCTGAAGCAGCCGTTTTCCTGATTCGGTGCATTGGAAAGCAGCAGGTCCCTTTCCATTGACGGCACGACTTCATCCACCCTGAATACATTGTTGATAGGAATGATATGCGCTGTCGGTGCGACATTTTCTATATCAAGTCCGTTGATTTGGTCTGCGAATTCGATAATCGCTTCCATATCCTTGGTCATCTGTTCTTTTTCTTCATCAGTCAGGTTCAGGCGTGCCAGATTAGCCACATGCTCGACCTGTTCTTTTGTTATTTTCAATCGACTGCCTCCTTAGTATATTAGCCTTCATTCTATCATATTTCCTTTGGTCCATTCAAACTTTTTTAGCCGTTTTCCACCATAGCCAGGAATTCTTCTTCACTAATGACAGGGATACCCAGTTCCTTAGCTTTTTTGTTCTTGCCGCTGGTTGAAGCTGTGTCATTGTTGACCAGATAGTCTGTGTTTTTTGATACACTGCCTGTCACTTTTCCACCCAGGCTTTCGATGTGGGACTTAAGAGCATTGCGGTTTGTATAATGACTGACGCTCCCTGTAATGACAAAAGTCTTGCCCGCTAATATCTCTGCTGTTTCTGAAGCTTCCGGTGTTTCCAGGTCTACGATAGAGAGAAGTCGTTCCAGTTCCCGCCTTTTTCCTTGATCGTTGAAGTAACCGGCGACAGATGCGGCAATGACGCTGCCAAATCCTTCGATTCCTGCCAGTTCGTCCTCTTGTGCTGAGAGGATCTTTTCTATGTCGTAACCAAAGGCCTTGCACATGAGACGCGCGTTGGACAATCCAACGTTGGCGATTCCGAGCGCATAGAGGAAGTTGTCCATACCGACATGCCTTGATTTTTCTATAGAGACCAGCAGCTTGGTATAGGATTTCTCTCCCATGCCTTCCATGGCTTCAATCGCCTCTTTGTGTTTTTCGAGTTCGAACAAGTCGCTCAGCTGATGGAGTATTCCTGCAGCAATGAACTTTTCCAGCGTAGCTTCGGACAATCCTTCGATATTCATGGCATCCCTGCCGGCAAAATGCGCGAAGCTCTTTATTTTCTTGGCCGCACAGTCCACGTTGTCGCAAAGCAGCACCTTGACTTCATTGACATCCTTGATTCTTGTCGGCTCTCCGCAGACTGGACAGTTTTCCGGAATTTCCATTAGTCCGCTTCTGGTCAGATTCTCTGCGACTTGGGGTATGATCATGTTGGCCTTGTAGACCTGGATGCGGTCACCGATGCCCAGCGCCAGCTCCTCCATGATGCTGATGTTGTGGAGGCTGGCCCTCGAGACCGTCGTTCCTTCCAGTTCGACAGGTTCGAAGATGGCTACCGGATTGATCAGGCCGGTTCTGGATGCGCTCCATTCTACTTCTATAAGGCTTGTTTCCTGTATTTCGTCCTGCCATTTGAAAGCGATGGAGTGGCGTGGGAACTTGGATGTAGCCCCAAGACTTGCAGAGTAGGATGACGAGTCAAAGGTCAGCACCAGGCCGTCGGATCCGAAGGGGTTGTGGGATATGGCTTTCTCCATGTTTCCAACCGTTTCGACGACATTTTCTTTGTTGACAGCTGCAGTTTCAACCGTCTCGAATCCCCATTCTGTTAACATCTTCAGCTGATCCATTTTGGAATCAGGGCTGTCAGCGCTGCCCGACTGGACAAGTGCGAATGCATAGAATCTGACATGGCGTCCAGCTGTTACTTCGTTGTTAAGCTGGCGCACTGTTCCGCTGCATAGGTTCCTTGGATTCTTGTATTGTTCCTCAGGCGGGAGCTCCGCATTGATTCTCTCGAATTCTTCAAAGGGAATGACCGCTTCGCCCCTGATGACGACGGTCCCGCTTACGGGTATCTTCAGTGGAATGTTGTCGAAAACCTTGACGTTGTTGGTAATAACCTCGCCGATTTCACCATTGCCACGTGTGACGCCCTTGGTCAGAATGCCGTCTTCATATGTAAGGACAATGGTCAGGCCGTCCAGCTTCCAGGAAAGGAGGCCTTCGTGGTTGCCCAACCATGCAGCCAGTGCTTCCCGGTCCTTCGTCTTGTCGAGCGACAGCATCTTCGTCGCGTGGCGCTCCTTCGGCAGTTCGCTTAAAAGCTCAAAACCGACCTTCCGGGTCGGGCTGCCGCTCATGACAATGCCCGTCTCTTCTTCCAGTTTCACCAGCTCGTCGTAAAGCTTGTCGTATTCGAGGTTGCTCATAATCTCCCTGTCCTGCTGGTAATAGGCCTCGGAAGCCTTGGAGAGAATGTTGGTCAGTTCAATGATTCTATTTTTATCAGACGGCTTGGTTGTCATCGGGATCTCCTCATCAAGACGTGCCAAAGGGACGGACCTTTTGGCACGCTGTTAAATTGAAGTGCCAAAAGGTCCGTCCCCCTGGCACAGGTACGTTGATATCTGCATAGAGTATACCAAATAGAGATACCTGAAACAAGAAAAAGGAGCCTTTCGGCTCCATGATATCATTCAAAGTTTTCAGTTATCCGGCAAAGACCAGAGATATCCCCAGAAGCAGCTGTGTAACACCGATCAATTTCGTCTTCAGATTATCCTCTTTGAATATAATGCCGCCGACAATGACAGACACGATAACCGAAATATATCTGATTGGCATGATAATCGACAACTGACTGCCCGGCATACTCATTGCCATAAAATACAGCCTGTCTGCCACAACAATGAACAAACTCATCCAGACGATGCTCCAGTTGAACTGAACAACTACTTTTTTATGATGTTTAAGGCTACTGATGGTATGAGCGACACCATAAGACACTGCCAGCATAAACATGAACCAGAACTGCAACTGACCTGAATTTGCCGACCTTAGAATAACCTTGTCCATCAAACCGCTCAGCGCACTTAAAAAGGTACTGATAACCAGCAGGTACAGGAACTTGTTCCTGAAAATACCAGTCACCTCGCCCCCGCTCACTTTCCCGATGACATAGTAAGCAACCAGTATGATGCCGATACCCAAGCTCTGCAGCAAATCCAGCCGTTCATGCAAAAAGACGATTCCAAGGACGATGGTGAACATCGGGGTCAAACTCCGAAGCGGGCTTGCCAAACTGATTGGCAAATGCTTTATAGCTGTAAAACTTAATGTCCAGGTAACGAAGATAATCGCTGTTTTCAACGCAATCAACGGCAACAATGTCAGCTCAATTGCCAAAGCATTTTTATAATCATACAGCAGCATGCCAAAACTAAACAGCGAATACAAAGCAAGTACATTGAGTACCGATGCTTTGGCAGTAGCTACTTTTTTGAATACATCCCAAATGCCCATAAATACACCGGATATTATCGTTATCATCAACCACGACATCGTATTATCTCCATTTTCTATAATGCATATGATCAAAATATGATCAAGATATTGATTTTCAGACTTCCTTGGGAAGTATAGCACCAAAAAAAATCAATAACAATAGAAATATAAGAGGCTTCGTGCATAGTTGTGGGTAAATCTTCTGCTTTTCGGATTGATTTACACTAAATCTCAGCCTATTACTCAGCGGCAGTCAAGGGCGAGCGCAGCTCGTTCATCTTGACCCTTGACAGCCTCATTTCACCAAGAACCTAGATATTGGTCAGCAGTTTATAGCTGCTGACCTGGCGCCGCCGAGGTCGGGGTTTGGGGCAGAGCCTCAAATAAAAAACAATTGAAAAACCATCTGTGTTCCTTTATTGTATTAGTGCCTAAACTCATACAGGAAGGAATTATCACAGATGGCTTCAGCTAATACTTTATGCAAAAACTTATTAAATGTCAATGACGTTGTGATTGTAAACCATGATTTTTTCACTGACTCTGATGGTGTCAAACACCTAAGGATCAAAGCACGCCCTAAAAAATGGAAGCAGAACATCTGCCCAATTTGCGGCCAAAAGTGTCCTGGCTACGATCAAGCTTCTACAATCGGCAAGATCTGGAGAGGTTTGGACTGGGGCGGCATCATTGTTGAGATTGAATGCCCGACAAACCGTATCAAGTGCCCCGAACACGGTGTTGTGACTGCTGATGTTCCATGGGCATACCCGGGAAGCAACTTCACGAAGGACTTTGATCTCACTGCCGCTTGGCTTGCGACCTATCTTCCCCGAAGCACTGTCTCCGATTATATGCGTATTGATTGGGCTACCGTCGGCAGATGCATCACCAGGACCCTGAATGATATCGAACCGGAGCGTTCCAGAAGACTCAATGGACTGGTCAATATCGGCATCGACGAGACCAGCTACAAAAAGGGACACAAATATATCACCATTGTTGTCAACCACGATACGAACACCGTCGTATGGGCTGCAAAAGGTCATGGAAAAACTGTACTGGAACAATTCTATCGCAGCCTGACACCGGAACAGCTGTCTTCAATCAAAGTCGTTACCGGTGATGGAGCCAAGTGGATCACCGAGTGTGTCAACGAATTCACACCCGAATGTGAGCGGTGTGTCGATCCGTTCCATGTTGTCGAATGGGCCATGTCGGCTCTTGATGAAGTCAGGCGCGATGCTTGGAGAGACGCATACACGGCCGCTCAAGACATCGCCAAAGAACATCCCAGAAAGCCAGGACGCCCCAAAACGGACGATCCGATTTCTGCTAAAGTGACTGAATCAAAAACCAGAGCAACAGAAATCAAAACGTCCACTTTCGCACTGGGAAAAGCACCCGAGAATCTCACAGAGAATCAGCGGTTGAAGGTGGAAATGATTGCAGCTACCAATCCACGTCTTTACAGAGCCTATCTGATGAAGGAAAAACTTCGGTTGCTACTTAAGATAAAGGACCTTAACGAAGCAGAGACTGAACTGAAAAAATGGCTTTGGTGGGCAAGTCACAGTCGTATACCGGCATTCATTGAGCTGAACAAAAAAATCCGGCGGCACAAAGAACACATATTAAACACGATTCGCCTCGGAATGAGCAATGCAAGAATCGAGGCTATCAACAACAAGATAAAGCTGATTGTGCGGAAAGCATATGGCTTCAGGAATATTCAAAATATGCTGGATATGGTCTATCTGGTTTGCTCTGATTTGGTGATACCACTACCTAATCGGAAGTCTAAACCGGCTCAACCGGCATAAACACTGGATCTACAGGGAAAACTCACCCACAGGTATCCACGAAGAGCCAAATATAAGAGAAATTATGGCCTGATTTTCAGTATTGTCTATGTGTTTTCAACAATATCATTATAAACGTCAGAACTCCCAGTTATGCCAGACATTCTGGACATCGTCATCATCGTTCAGCATGTCCAGCATCTTCTCCATATTCTTGACATCATCTGCATCTGTCAGCTCGGTATAGGTTGAAGGGATTTGAGTGATTTCAGCATCAAGTGCCGTGTAGCCCGCCCCGATGATGGCATCGTTCACAGCCGAGAACAGTTCCGGTGACGTCATGATTTCATAGCCTTCCTCTTCAGCAAGAAAATCCTCCGCTCCAGCTTCAAGGGCCACCATCATCAGCTCATCCTCATCCACATCATCATCCTTTTCAATGACAATCTGGCCCTTCTTCTCGAACATGAAACTCACGCAGCCTGTCGTACCCATATTCCCCTTGCACTTGGAGAAGGCATGCCTGACATTGCCTGCAGTCCTGTTTTTGTTGTCAGTCAGGCATTCGACGATAACCGCCACACCCGAAGGACCATATCCCTCATAAATAATCGTCTCGTAGTCAACATCACCCAATTCACCAGCTGCCTTCTTGATGCTGCGGTCGATAGTATCGTTCGGCATGTTGTTCGACTTCGCCTTAGCGATAATATCCTTCAGACGGCTGTTGTTCTCCGGATCAGACCCTCCCGACTTGACCGCCACCATGATTTCCCGTCCGATTTTTGTGAAAATCTTGCCTTTGGCCGCATCATTCTTGGCCTTCCTGTGTTTTATATTTGCAAATTTGGAATGTCCTGCCATTGTTCCATCTCCTCATTGATTTGTATTTTGTATTTTAACATCTTTGAAATCACCCAACAAGTCCTTTGATTTACGAGACAAGGTTGCGCACCCATTTCCGGGAATACATTCTTTTCAGACCCAGAACCACCTTGAATACTTCCTCGGACATGGCTGTCATATAGACAAAATAGACAGGCCACTCGAGAACCAGTCCGGCCAGAAACACTAGGGGTACCGCAACAATCCATACCGCACCACCGTCCAGGAACAAGGCGTAGGTCGTATCGCCTCCGCTTCTTAGAACACCGACGATGACCAGCATATTGACGGATTTCAAAACCATGAAAGCTGCCAGAACATAAAGAGCCAGGATAATATTATCCTTTACAATCTGCTCAACATGGAAGATATCGGCAACCGGCCCGGCTGTCAGCGCAATCACGCCACCCATTGCAAGGCTAGCTGCCACGATCAACTTCAACAGCTTATTGGCATCGGTCATGGCTGAATCGAGTTTTCCGGCTCCCAGTGAATTGCCCAGGATAACACTGCCCGCATTGCCTAATCCCCAGATAAGAAAGAATGAAAACTGTTCATAGGATTTGACGATGCCCATCGTCGCAGCTTCCATGCCGCCCATGCGTCCGTAGACGACATCATACATCGTCACGCCGAAGGCCCACATCAGCTCGTTTCCTATCACCGGAAGCACTGTTTTCATATACTTCGCAAAAAAAGGTTTATGGTAAACGAACATTTCCTTTAGTCTGCCTGCTGCCGGTAAATCTCTGCTGTAAACGACCATAAGGAGCAGTATGCATTCCAGCCCTCTGGCAATCACAGTAGCGATAGCAGCCCCCCGGACACCCATGGCCGGTGCACCCAAATAGCCATAAATCAGCACCCAGTTCAGGAATGTATTGACGGCTATTGCAAAAATGGAAATTGCAACCGGCAGCTTCACGTTGCCGGTACTTCTCAAAATAAAGACATAGGCAAAGGTAACTGCAGTCATAATATAGCTGAAGCCTATAATTCTTAAATAAGCAATCCCCTCGCCAATCACCAAAGCATCCGTCGAAAAGATACCCATGACAAGTGCCGGCGCTCCCAAAGCAACAATGGAAAAGAAGGATGCCGCAGAAACACTCAATGTCAGGCAAACCCCCAGCACTTTGCGTATACTCTTTACATCCCCGGCACCCCAATACTGGGCTGTCAAAATAGCGGAACCGCTGCTGATACCGAAAAGGGACAGCCACAACAGAAAGAAGACTTTGTTCGCCAGCGAAACGCCTGCAATTGCCTCAGTACTTAAAGCACTGATCATGAAGGTATCAATTAGATTCAGAACGCTGGTTACGATATTTTGCAGCGCTATAGGCAATGCTATTGCAAATACCTTCTTGTAGAAATCACTATCCAGTTTTTTCATTGTTTCATCCAATCAGATTTATTAGATAAGACAGTACAACAACCGACCCGATCGACAGGGCCGTACTGATGAAGATGCCTTCTGCAGCCAGAACCGAGTCTCCCTTGTATTCCCGTGTCATCATAACCGTCATGGATCCAACAGGCATGCCGACAAGGATAACAGGCACACCCAGCATAAGACCGGTCAAGCCGAATCGGGAAAGTATGAAGAGCACGATGGTTGGTACTACCAACAACCTGATAAAACTGAAAATATATATTCTGAAATTGAGCAGCAACATCTTAAAGTTCACATGGATCAGTGATGCACCGATGACCAGCATGGACAACGGAGTTGTCAGTCCACCCATCATCGAGATGGTGCCTGCAAGTACAGGATGCAGTGTTATTTTCAAGCCGAAGATGACCAGACCGATGGCGACAGATACTGTACCAGGATTGAGCAGCAGGCGAAAATGAAAACGCTGGGCCTTGCTGTGTCCTGCTGTGATGAAATAGATGCCGAGCGTATAAACCAGCACATTGAAAGGCAGGTTTAAAATGGAAGCGATAAAAATGGCCTCTTTACCGTAGATGGCCATCAGCACCGGGAAGCCCATAAAACCGACATTTCCGAATACAGTCATGAAACGGAAAACGCCTAAATTCTTATCTCTTACACGCAGTATAGTTGGCACTACGAAAGCCATTCCCATCAAAAACAGGTAGATACCTGCTGCAATCAGCAAAAGAAGACTGACCGCAGCGAAATCCATCTCCGTCGGCTCCAGCATCGCATCGATGATCAGGAGCGGCGCCGTTACCTTAACGACAATCGATGTAATCTTGTTCGTTGCAGCTTCGTCAAGAAACTCCGTTTTTCTAAGTACATACCCGATCATAAGTACCAGGAACAGGATAAGCACTTGGTTGAATATTGAAGAAAAATCCATTTTGTCCTACTTTCTTGCGGTAAGCTGTGCTAAAAATAGTCGACTGAGTAAACGGGCTGACCTTCCTTTAAATAAACCCTCGGTATCCTCTTGCTCAGTAGACATACAACTTCGTAATTGATTGACTGCATATTAAGCGCGAGTTCTTCAACAGGAATGCTGTTTTCACCATCGGCCCCAATCAGAATGACATCATCGCCATCCGCAATGCCGTCAATATGTGTCACATCCACCATGAACTGGTCCATGCAGACCCGTCCCAGGATAGGGGCGTACTGTCCTCGGATCAATACACGCCCCTTGGATGACATCGCTCTTGAATAGCCGTCACCATAGCCGACCGGTACCGTGGCGATTTTTTTCTGCTCCTCGGTCACGTAGGTTCCGCCATAGCTGATAGCTGTACCGGGAGGCACTTCCTTCAGCATGATCACGTTGGAATGAAGGGAAAGGGCCGGTTTCAATTCGACCTTCTCCCTGTGCACCTCGTCCGATGGGTAAAGTCCCAGCATGGCAACACCCACTCGAACCATGTCGTAATGGGCGTCCGGCACTTCCATCATCCCCGCGCTGTTTGACGCATGGACAATATCGAAGGTGATTCCCTTCTCCTTAAGTGCATCAATCAGGACGTTGAATTTATCCACCTGCATGTATGTATAAGAAAGGTCCTCTTCATCCGCCTTGGAAAAATGCGTGAAAATGCCTTCCACATCCAGAAACGGCAGGTTGTTGACCGCCAGAATCGTATCGACCGTCTTGAGTCCTGATTCGAAGCCGATTCTTCCCATGCCTGTATCGATTTTCAAATGGATCTTAGCTTTCTTCCTGAGCCGCAGCGCCGCTTCGGATATCTCCTGTGCCATCGATTCCTTGAATACCGTCTGAATGATATCGTACTTAATCAGGTCTTCATAATTATCGAAAGATGTATAGCCTAGAACCAATATCGGTTTTTTGATGCCGTAGCGCCTTAGCATGACAGCTTCATGGGAAACCGCTACAGCGAACATGTCCACACCAAGTTGCTCCAGCTCTTTGGCAAGTGGCACCGCACCATGGCCGTAGCCATCGGCTTTGATGACAGCGCATATCTTCCGGCCGCCGATATGCTTCTTGATTGCTTCGTAATTGCTCTTTATTTTATCCAGGTCTATCTCTGCATAGACGCGGTGATAATGCCTCATTGTCCTACCTCCATCGCAGAAGGAATCAAATCGATGATGTCCCTGGCTATCACACCTCTTCCACCGTTCAATTCCTCTGCCAGTACGCCGCACCGGGCATGGCAGTATACAGCAAGCTTAGCCGCATCGTTCAAGGTACATCCCTGGCCCAATAGCGAGACCGCCATACCTGCCATCACATCTCCAGAACCGGCTGTCGCCAGGCTGTGGCTGCCGCCTATATTTATAAATACAAAGCCATCCGGAAGTCCGATCAGTGTCCGGTCACTCTTAAGCACAGTGACCACATCATGCTCCATGCTGAACGTTCTGGCATGATGAACAGCCCCTTCTTCAATTGCTGCTGAAGTGGTGCCGGCAAGCCTAGCCATCTCTCCATAATGCGGCGTCAGTATCGTTTCTGCCTGTTTACTCGCAAGAAGGTCCCTTCTTTTCGATAAAACCGTCAACCCATCCGCATCCACGATTACAGGCGCCTTCTTCTGAGCCAATACGATCTCGAGCATCGTTTCTGTATAGGCATCGACACCGCATCCAGGCCCGATCAAAATAGCGTCCGCCCGTTCAATGGATCCTTCCAGTTTAGCTTTTAGTACATCCATTTGTCCATCTTTTTCGTAGCCTGTCACAACCGCCTCCGGTACTTGGGCCAGAACAGCTCCCTTGCCCCCGTCTTCGGTAAAGACTTCCACCAGACCGCACCCGGTTTTGTAGGCCGCATGGGCAGACAGCGCCGCAGCGCCAGGCATATCGGAAGACCCTGCGATAGCTAGCACACGCCCGTAGGAATACTTATGGGAATGGTCCACTCTAATCGGTATATCGAGCAGTATCTCTTCCTCAAGGATTTCCATGTCATAGCCGGCCCTTTCGATACATTCATCGTAAAGGCCGATGTCTCTGCAGATCAGTTCCCCATTGAAAGCCGCTCCGGGATAAAGCAGATTGCCCGGTTTCGGAAGGCCAAGCGTCACAGTCAAGTCTGCCATGACGGCTCTACCACAGATAGTACCGTCATCTGCACGGATACCCGAAGGTATATCGATAGAAACAACTTCCATACCGCTACCATTGATCCAGTCAATCAGTACGCCCGCATCGCCTTCTATTGGTCTTGAACAGCCTGTGCCAAAAAGGCCGTCTATATACAGATCATACTCAATCCGTCCCGCCTCAACCAGATCAAGGGTTTTGAAAAGGTTTATTTCTCCGTCTTCGATGAATTTGGCAATACCGGAAAACATGGCCGCACTGTCGCATCCGAGTCTATCAGCGTCACCCGGGCAGACCACATCAACGATCCACCCCCGGGAAACAAGGATGCGGGCAACAGCAAAGGCGTCGCCGCCGTTGTTGCCGCTTCCCGCAAAGACAAGGCAGCTTCCTGCCGTACCAAATCTGCCGCACACCACATCCGCCACTGCCATCGCAGCATGTTCCATAAGAAGCAGGCTTGGCAAGCCATACGTGTCTGTCATAGCTCTATCTATGTCGTTCATCTGTTTTTTATTGACTACTATCATCCAACCGTCTCCCCTATAGCTACCGCCGCTGCATGGGTTTTTGTATGGGATATGGCGACATGCAGCCTGTCTGCGCCTGTCTCCCTGGCCAGAGCTTCAGCTCTGCCGTGCAGGATTGCCACCGGCTTCCCCAGGGAATCTCTCAGTATCTCCACTTCGGCAAGTGCCATATTTCTAAATCCAGTGCCGAGAGCCTTGGCAACCGCTTCTTTCGCCGCGAAATTGCCGGCAATCGTCTGGACATTGTTTTTTCGCTCTGAAAATAAAGCCCGTTCCCGGGCTGTAAAATAGCGTTCTATGAAACCGGACCGCTCACATGCCTTGGCAATCCTGTCTATCTCGATCAAATCGTTTCCTATTCCTGTAATCATCGGGTCACCCGCCTTCTCAGATAACCTGAAGATATCTGGAAAGTATCGTCATCGTCTCAGCCCTGGTCGCATAACCAGACGGCTTGAACGTATTGTCTGTGTACCCTGTTATGATACCATAATAGCTGACCGCATGTAAGGCGGTTTTGTTGTAGACAGATTCAATATCCGTGTAAGGTGCGACATAAATATCGCTGCCTTCCATTTTATACAGTTTCAACATCTTGTAAATCATGGCTGTCATCTCGATACGTGTGATCGGGCTGTCGAGATAACTTCTCCTGGCACCGGCAGATATCAGGTTCAGACTTGCAGCAGCATCCAGATAGCCTTGATCGGCGAACCAGAAACCACTCTTGACTTCGCGGGTTGTAATCTGAAGCGCCTTTTCAGTCCTCAGCAGGAAAGTCAGGAATTCGGCTCTTGTCAGCGTATTCCCAGGCCTGAATGTATTGTCACCATACCCCTTAACATAACCTTTCAGGGTCATGCTATATATATATGACGAAGCCCAGTGGCTGTCCAGCACGTCTTTGAATTTGATCGGAGAATTCATCCTGGCAGTAATCACAACATCGGCAATCGGGCTTGAATGCATGTAGCCGTTTTCATCAAGGACAAGCACCCTCGCCTGATACTGTCCCAATAGATTGGAAAGGACAGCCCGCTTGGTCGAAGAATTGACAGCACTGCCTGCATTTGCCGCTAGCGTTTCTCCCGTAACAACCGTCCTCACAGGAATGGGTGTGTCGTCATTGGTGATTGGATTCAGCAAAAGTGTATAGGAATAGCTGCCTTTCGGCTCTGCAGCCTGCCACCTGAATTTGTACTGGTTGTAACCCGTATAGACCATGGTGATGGTATCCAAGTATGGTGCTTTCAAGGCCAACGGCTTTACCGCTGTGTCGACTGCGAAACCGAACAAGGATTCAAAATAGTCG